>NZ_JBHTCA010000003.1:0-444557 GCF_042665215.1 Hydrogenophaga atypica | reverse complement strand
CGCGTGCTGGCAGCCAAGCCGCTTCGGGCTGCGCCCTTCGCAGCTTGGCTGCCAGCACCATCACATCACGTCAAAGCGGACAATCTACTTGCTACAAAACCGGACAGTTCTATTTGCTGCTGACACAACCCCAGATTTGCCCCCAGCATCGCCTGTCAGACCCGCGCCCGCGCGCGGGCCGCGCGCCTCAGGGCCAGCTTTTCGGCGTACATGCGCTTGTCGGCCACCGCCAGCAGGGGGGCCATCTCGTTCCCATCGGACGGGAACAGCGCCCAGCCCACGCTGGCCCCGGTGGCCACTGAAATGCCCAACGGCAGGAAGGGCTTGCCCAGCACACCCCGCAACTTGGTGGCCATGCCGTCCAGATCGGTGTCGGCATTCACCTTGTCGATGATGAGCGCGAACTCGTCGCCACCCACCCGGGCACAAAAGTCGCTCGCGCGGATGGCTTTTTGCAGGCGGCTGGCCACGGTCTGCAAGAGCACGTCGCCCACGGCGTGGCCGTGGCGGTCGTTGACGGGTTTGAAATCGTTGAGATCGATGGACATGACGCCAAAACGGCTGCCCTCGCGCTCGGCCAGGCTGCGGGTGCGGACAAACACCTGTTCAAAATAACGCCGGTTGGCCAAGCCGGTGAGTTCGTCGTGCATGGCCATGTGGCTCATGTACTCCTTGGTGCGGCGCTGCTCCTCCACCGCGTCCTTGAGCCGCTCGTTGAGCGCAATCGCCTCGATGGCGGTGAGCGACACACGGCGCGCCTTGATCAGCACCACCACCAGCCAGGCCACGGCCATGACCATCAACATCAGGTGGAAATTGTCCCCGCTGCGCACAAAGGCGTGGGCGTTGTACAGCACCATGGGCAGCATGCCGATCAGGCCCAGCATGGTGTAGTAGGCCGGCACCACAGCGTAGCTCAGTGCGCCTATGGTCACCACCGTCGAGACGATCAGAAACAGGAAGGCCGCCTCGGTGTGCTGTGCCCCTGACGGCAGCATGAACACCGCCGTCCCACACTGCAGCGCCACCACGGCCCCCAGCACCATGCGCCAGCGCAACAGGCGACGCGCGGTGGCCACCGTCTGCAGGGTCTGGCCCTGCACCCAGGCTTCATAAAAAATCACCGCCACCGAGGCCAGGACCAGGCCACCAAACCACCACATCAACAGGGCGTCAGCCACCCCGGCCAAACGCAACACCACCGCGATCAGCACCCCGGCCACGACGATGCTGAACATGTTCCCTGCGGCATGGCCAAAAAAAATGCGGATGCGCTCCAACGTGGTCCGATCGGACAGCGACGGTGCGTCAACAGGGTCGGTATCGATCATGGGTGCGGGCTGGGAGGGACAACAACAAGGCAGGACGTGCCCGATTATCGCGCCCCGCCCCCCGCCACATGGGCAAAAAAAGACCCGTGACAGCGGGCCATCTGCGGCTTTTGGCCCGTTGACCGACGCTTTCACCCGGGCAGGGTCGGTTGGGTAGCGGCGGTGCCAACACGCGCCCCACCCGCCCCAACCTAAACTCTGGCCATGCCCACTGTTCACCGCCTGCCCTTCTTTCTGCTGTGGCCGCTGGCCTGGCTGAGCGCCTGGTTCGCACTGGCGCCGGCATGGGCGCAGCCCAGTTCAGCCACGACCACCGCCGACCGCCCCCCACGCGTGGCGCTGGTGCTCTCGGGCGGTGGTGCACGGGGTTTTGCCCACGTGGGCGTGCTCAAGGCACTGGAAGCCGCTCGGGTGCCGGTGGACCTGGTGGTGGGCACCTCCATGGGCGCCATCATCGGCGGCCTCTACGCCACCGGCCTGAGCGCGGACGAGCTGGAGCGCGAGCTGCTGGCGGTGGAGTGGAACGCGCTCTTCAACACCCGCGAGCCGCGCCAGTTGCTGTCGCAGCGCCGCAAGGAAGAGGACTTCGAGTTTTCGCCCGTGTTGCAACTGGGTTTCAAGGACGGTGAATTCCGCCTGCCCACCGGCGCGGTGTCCAGCCGCTCGCTGGAAATGCTCCTTCGCCGCTACACCCTGGGCACACGTGCCCTGCCCCATTTCGATGCCCTGCCCACGCCGTTTCGCGCCGTGGCCACCGACATGGAAAGTGGGCAGGCGGTGGTGCTGGGCCAGGGCGACCTGGCCGCCGCCATGCGCGCCAGCATGTCGGTGCCCGGCGTGTTTGCGCCACTCGAACTGGACGGCCGCCTGCTGGGCGACGGTGGCCTGGTCAACAACCTGCCGGTCGACGTGGCACGTGCCCTGGGCGCCGATGTGGTGATCGCCGTCAACATTGGCACCCCCTTGGCGGGGCGGGACACCCTGGGCAGCGTGATCGGCCTGACCGCGCAGATGATCAACATCCTGACCGAGCAGAACGTGCAGCGCAGTCTGGCCAGCCTCACGCCACACGATCTGCTGGTGACCCCTGCGCTGGGGCGCCTGACCTCGGGCGACTTCGACAAGGCCAGCGACCTGGTGGCGCTGGGCCTGGACGCCGCGCGCCAAGCCGCCCCAGCACTGGCACGTTTTGCCGTTGAACCGGCGCAGTACCAAGCGTGGCGTGCACGCCGCCAGCAAGCTGCGCGCGCCGAGGCACTGCCGGCGCAACTGGCGTTTGTCGCCATCGAGGGCGTTCCCCCTGAACGGTTGGCGCGCCTGCGGACCCAGATCGAAGTCCAGCCCGGCCAAACCATGGCCCCTGCACGCGCCGAACAAGACCTGCAGCGCCTGGCGGCCAGCGGCGACTACATGCGCGCGGACTACCGCCTGGCCACCGAGGCCGGCGGCGAGGGCCTGATTTACCAACTGGCTGAAAAAGACTGGGGGCAAAACCACTTCCGCCTGGGCCTGGACCTGCGGACCGACTTCCGGGGCTCGGGTGAATTCAACCTGCGCCTGAGCCACAACCGCCACTGGGTCAATGACCAAGGTGCCGAATGGCGCAACCGCATCCAGCTGGGCGAAAAAAGTGGGCTGTATTCCGAGTTCTTCCAGCCCCTGGACCGCAGCGCCGGCTACTTCGTCTCCGCCTACCTCGACCACTGGATGCGGCGCTTTGACACCTATGGCGAGGACAACCAGGCCACGGCCGTCTACCGCCGTCGCGAAACCCGCATCGGGCTGGACCTGGGCACCACCCTGGGCCGGGACGGCGCTTTCGGCGATGCCCGCCTCGGCTGGTTCGGCGCCCGCCGGGTCACCATCCCGGACATCATCGCCGGCTACACCGGGCGCGACCTGGAGCGGGTGGGCTGGAACGAACAAGGCCTGCGGCTGGCGCTGGTGTCCGACCAGCTCGACCACGCCAACTTCCCGCTGTCGGGCTACCGCTTGCGCGCCGAAGCCATCACCGGCCGGCGCGACCTGCTGGGGCTGCGGCAAGGTTTTCACCGCCAGGAACTCAGCGGCACCTACGCCCTGAGCGCCGGGCGCGACACCCTCAACCTGCACCTGCGTCTGGCGCGTTCGAGCTCGCTGCCGCTGGGCGCCATCGACGAGTACTCGCTGGGTGGTTTCCACCAGCTCTCAGGCTACCGCGTGGGCCAGATCATCGGCAACGACCTGGCGCTGCTGCGCCTGACCCACTACCGCCGGCTGGACGTCAACCCCGGCATCGCGCGCGCGCTGTTTGCGGGCGCCACGCTGGAGCTGGGCAACGCCTGGGCGCGCAACGACACGCCCCGCCTGCGCGATCTGCGCCTGGGCAGCAGCGTGTTCCTGGGTGCCGACACCGGTGTGGGGCCGGTTTACCTGGCGCTGGTGCACGCGCCCAAGGGCTTCACCGGCGTGTACTTTTTCCTTGGCCGACCTTGACCGGGTTGTCAGCGCCGGGCCGCCCCAAGCTGACAACGCACCCCCTCGGGGGGCAGCGACCCGCGCAGCAGCGGAGCGTGGGGGCCATCACGCTTTGAAGTACACCACCTGGTGCGAGGTGGCCAGCATCACGCCCGCCTGGTTCCAGACCTGGGCGGTCTGGTCAAAAAAGCCGTTGCGAAACTCCTGTGCCTGCGCCTGGCCCAGCAGGTAGCCACTGCCGGTGGCGGCCAGGGCCGCGCTGCCGGCGTGGAAGTACACGGTGATGGACACCGTGCCGGCCGGCACCTGGGTGGCACGGCGCAACCACACACGCGGGAAGAACACGTCGCACATCGAAGCCAGCGCGGCAAAGTCCAACGGCCGGGCGGGCTCGTCGCGCATCCACAGCTGCGTCAGGCTGGTGTGGCCGCCACCGTCCCACAGGCGCGGTACCGGGCCGGTGATGGGCCGCATGTCGTAGCGGCTGAGCCACTCCACGCCTTTGAACATCACGCGGCGTTCCAGCGTCTCGGGCGCCGGCACGGCAGGGATGGGCGTGTCGCTCTGGCTCCAGGTTTCGCGTCGCGCGGCGGTCACGGCCGTGGCAGTGGTCGTGACCACCGGCAGACCTGCCGGGTCGTTTTGCAGCAGGGTCACCGTCCAGTGCTGGGTGGAGCGGTTGGTGCGCACAGGCGTGACCTGCAGTTCGAAGGGCCCCTCGGTGAGGGCACCGGCGTAGTTCACCGTCAGCGACAGCGGCTCACCCAGGCGCTGCGGGTGGTCCATGATGGCGCGGACGATCGTGGCCGCGGTGATGCCACCGAAAGGCCCGACCATGTTCCAGTAGGCGGGGCTGGTGTGCCCGGTGAAGTGGCCAGGCGTGTCTTGCGACAGCGCCAGCGCGGCGTCAAAAGGGTGAGGAGTGGGTGGCTTGCTCATGCGACAAGTTTGCCAGCCTCACCCCCCGGCGTGCTGTCACACGCGCTCAAAAATGCCGGCGGCGCCCTGCCCCATGCCCACACACATGGTGACCATGCCGTACTTCTTGTTGTGGCGGCGCAGCGCGTGCACCACGGTGGCCGAGCGGATGGCGCCGGTGGCGCCCAGCGGGTGGCCCAGCGCGATGGCGCCGCCCATGGGGTTGACCTTGGCCGGGTCCAGGCCCAGGGTGTTCAGCACCGCCAGCGACTGCGCAGCAAAAGCTTCGTTCAGCTCGTACCAGTCGATGTCGTTCTGGCTCAGGCCGGCGGACTTCAATGCGGCAGGGATCGCCTCGATGGGCCCGATGCCCATGATGTGCGGCGGCACACCACGCGAGGCGTAGCTCACAAACCGCGCCAGCGGCGTAAGGTTGTAACGCTTGAGCGCGGCCTCGCTCACCAGGATCAGCGCGCCGGCGCCGTCGCTGGTCTGCGAGCTGTTGCCCGCCGTCACCGAGCCGCGCGCGGCGAACACGGTGCGCAGCTTGGCCAGGCCTTCGAGCGTGGTGTCGGGGCGCGCACCTTCGTCCAGGCTGATCGTGCGGGTGCGGGTAGACACCTCGGCACTGGTCAGGTCCACGCTGCGCTCGGTCACTTCAACGGGCGTGATCTCGTCGCTGAACTCGCCGTTTTTCATGGCGATCACGGCACGCTGGTGCGACTGCAGCGCAAAGGCGTCCTGTGCGTCGCGCGA
The DNA here is from genome assembly GCF_042665215.1 of Hydrogenophaga atypica. Taxonomy (NCBI): domain Bacteria; kingdom Pseudomonadati; phylum Pseudomonadota; class Betaproteobacteria; order Burkholderiales; family Comamonadaceae; genus Hydrogenophaga; species Hydrogenophaga atypica. The sequence continues at coordinate 439,095 of NZ_JBHTCA010000003.1, read as the reverse complement.
GACCTTCCACTGCTGCGCCACCTTCTCGGCGGTCAGGCCCATGCCGTAGGCGATGCCGTAGTTCTCCACGTCGTCGGTGTTGCTGAAAATGGCGGGCGACAGGCTGGGCGCGTTGCCCATCATGGGCACCATGCTCATGCTTTCCACGCCGGCCGCGATCATCACATCGGCCTCGCCCACGCGGATGCGGTCGGCCGCCATGGCCACGGCCGACAGGCCCGAGGCGCAGAAGCGGTTGACGGTGATGCCACCCACGCTGTTGGGCAGGCCGGCCAGGATGGCGCCTATGCGCGCCACGTTCAGGCCCTGCTGGGCTTCGGGGATGGCGCAGCCAGCGATCACGTCTTCGATGGCCTTGGGGTCCAGCGAGGGCACTTGGGCCACAGCGGCTCTCAGGGCGTGGGCCAGCAGGTCGTCAGGCCGCAGGTGCTTGAAGGCGCCCTTGTGCGAACGCCCAATGGGCGTGCGGGTGGCGGCAACGATGTAGGCGTCTTGAACTTGTTTCATGGGGTGTCCTCAGTTGCGCACGGGCTTGCCGGTGTTGAGCATCCCGAGGATGCGCTCCTGCGTTTTCGGGTGCACGATCAGCGAGCAGAAGGCCTGGCGCTCCAGGGTCATGAGGTAGTCCTCGCTGACCAGGGTGCCCGGCTCCACGTCACCGCCGGTGACCACGTTGGCGATCAGCGAGGCGATGTGGAAGTCGTGCTGGCTGATGAAGCCACCGTCACGCATGTTGACCAGGCTGCCCAGGATGGTGGCCTTGCCCGAGCGACCGGCCACCGGGAACAGGCGCTTGTGCGGCGCGCGGTAGCCGCCTTGGAACAGCGAACGGGCCTCGTTGATGGCCACGAACAGCAGTTCGTCCTTGTGCGGCACGATCACGTCGGAATGCAACACATAGCCCAGCTTGCGCGACTCCAGCGCGCTGGTGCCCACCTTGGCCATGGCAGCGGCGGTGAAGCCTTCGGTGAGGAATGGCAACAAGTCCTTGCCCGTCGAAGCCTCGGCATTCTCCGCCGCGCGGCGTGCGATGTAGGTCAGGCCGCCGGCGCCGGGCACCAGGCCCACGCCCACTTCGACCAGGCCAACGTAGCTTTCCATGTGCACCACGCGGCGGGCGCTGTGCACCGCCAGTTCGCAGCCGCCGCCCAGGGCCAGGCCGCGCACCGCGCTGACCACCGGCACCGAGGCATAACGCAGGCGCAGCATGGTCTGCTGCATGAAACCCTCGGCATCTTCGATGGCACTCACGCCCACGGCCATGAAGGCCGGCAGCATGGCCTGCAGGTCGGCGCCAGCGCTGAAGGGCTCGTCGCCCGACCAGATGACCAGGCCCTGGTAGTCCTTCTCGGCCAGCTCGACGGCGGCCATCAGGCCTTCACACACCTCGGGGCTGATGGCGTGCATCTTGGTCTTGATGCTGAAAATCAACACCTCGCCATCCAGCGTCCAGGTGCGCTGACTGTCGTTTTCGTCGATGGTGGTGCCAGCGGTTTCGAACTTCGGCCCGGCCTCGCCCAGCAACAACTCGGGGAAGTGCTGGCGCTGGTACACCGGCAGGCTGCGGCGCGCTTCGAACACGCCTTTGCTGGGGTTCCACGAACCTTGTGCCGTATGCACACCACCCGCATCGGCCACCGGGCCCTTGAACACCCACTCGGGCAGCGGTGCGTTGCACAGCGCCTTGCCCGCGTCAATGTCTTCCTGCACCATCTTCGCCACGTCGAGCCAGCCAGCTTCCTGCCACAGCTCAAACGGGCCTTGCTTCATGCCAAAGCCCCAGCGCATGGCCTGGTCCACGTCGCGCGCGGTTTCAGCAATCGAGGCCAGGTGCACGGCGGCGTAGTGGAAGCTGTTGCGCAAGATGGCCCACAAAAACTGACCCTGCGGCCCTTCGGCGTTGCGCAGCAGCTTGAGGCGCTCGGCGGCGGGCCGTTTGAGCATGCGCGCATACACCTCGTCCGACTTTTCGCCAGCGGGCACGTAGTCCTTGCTCGCCAGGTCGAAGCGCAGCACGTCGCGGCCCACCTTCTTGTAAAAGCCGGCTTTGGCCTTCTGGCCCAGGTGGCCCATCTCGATGAGGGTCTTGAGCACCTCGGGCGTGCCGAAGCTGCCGTAAAAGGGGTCGGTGGCCAGGCTCAGGTTGTCCTGCAGCGTCTTGACCACGTGGGCCATGGTGTCCAGGCCCACCACGTCGGCGGTCCGGAAGGTGCCGCTGCTGGCGCGGCCCAGCTTCTTGCCGGTCAGGTCGTCCACCACGTCGTAGGTAAGGCCAAAACGTTCGACTTCCTTCATGGTCGACAACATGCCGGCGATGCCGATGCGGTTGGCGACGAAGTTGGGCGTGTCCTTGGCGCGCACCACACCTTTGCCCAGGGTGCTGGTGGCAAAGGCTTCGAGCTGGTCGAGGATGATGGGCTGCGTGCCCGGTGTGGCGATCAGCTCCACCAGCGTCATGTAGCGCGGCGGGTTGAAGAAGTGGATGCCGCAGAAGCGCGGCTTGATGGACTCGGGCAGGGCCTCGCTCAGCTGGGTGATCGACAGGCCCGAGGTGTTGGAGGCCACGATGACGCCCTCCGCCAGAAAGGGCGCGATCTTCTGGTACAGGTCCACCTTCCAGTCCATGCGCTCGGCGATGGCCTCGATGACGAGGTCGCATTCGCGCAGCAGGTCCATGTGCTCGCCGTAGTTGGCGGGCTGGATGAGGTCGGCGTCACGCGCGTCGCCCAGGGGCGCGGGCTTGAGCTTCTTGAGGTTGTCGATGGCGCGCAGCGCGATGCCATTGGCCGGGCCCTCCTTGGCGGGCAGGTCGAACAGCACCACCGGCACTTTGACGTTGACCAGGTGGGCGGCAATCTGCGCGCCCATCACGCCGGCGCCGAGCACGGCGACTTTGCGGACATTGAATCGGGACATGAAATGACTTTCGGTTGAGGCTTACTGCACGCGTACCCAGGTCTGGGTGCGGCCAATGCCGAACACGGAACCACGCACCTCCAGCTTTTTGCCGCCTTCGATGGGCGTCAGGCGCAGGGTGTAGTTCTTGCCGTTCTCGGGGTCGAGGATCTTGCCGTCCTCCCACACGTCCTTGCCGTCGGCCTTCTTGGCGCCCCGGATGATCTCCAGGCCCAACATGGGCTTGTCTTTGCGGTCGTCGGTGCACTCGGTGCACTTGGCGTCCTGGTCGGCACCTTTGCGCAAGAGCTTGTCAATGCGGCCAGTGAGCACACCACCCGACTCCGAAATCACGATCAGGCTCTTGATCTCGTTCGTCTTGTCATCGATGGTGTGCCATTGGCCCACCGGCGTCGCCTGCGCGAGGGCCGTGCCAGACAAGAGGACCAGTGCGGTGGCTGCGAGCGTGTGCTTCATGGGTGTCTCCAGGGATGTGTGGTGGAAAGGGGTCGCGATCAGGCCAGGGCCAGTTCGGTGTCCATCAAAACCTTGCTGCCAGCACGCGCGGTGCGCATCAGCGTGGCGGTCTCGGGGAACAGCTTGGCGAAATAGAAGCGCGCGGTCTGCAGCTTGGCGGCGTAGAACGGGTCGGTGTTGCCGTTGGCGATCTCGCGCAGCGCCGTCTGAGCCATGCGGGCCCAGAAGTAGCCAAACACCAGGTGGCCGGCCACACGCAGGTAGTCCACCGCGGCAGCGCCCACCTCGTCGGGGTTTTGCAGGCCTTTGAAGCCAAGCTCCATGGTGAACTTGTTGATCTGCTCACCCAGCACCGCCAGCGGGTTGATAAACTCGGCCATCTTCTCGTTGACGCCCTCTTCCATCACCAGCGCGGTCACCAGCTTGCCAAACTTCTTGAGCGTGGCACCGTTGTTGCCCAGCACCTTGCGGCCCAGCAAATCCAGGCTCTGGATGGTGTTGGTGCCTTCGTAAATCATGTTGATGCGGGCATCGCGCACGTACTGCTCCATACCCCATTCCTTGATGTAGCCGTGGCCACCAAACACCTGCTGGCACAGGGTGGTGGCGGTCCAGGCGTTGTCGGTCAGGAAGGCCTTCACGATGGGCGTGAGCAGCGACAGCATGTCGTCGCTGTCCTTGCGCACTTTCTCGTCGGGGTGGTGGTGCACTTTTTCGAGCAGCACCGAGCAGAACACCGCCAGCGCGCGCCCCCCTTCGGCATAGGCCTTGGCGGTGAGCAACATCTTGCGCACATCGGGGTGCACGATGATCGGGTCGGCCGGCTGGTTTTTGCTCTTGGCACCACTCAGGCTGCGCATCTGGATGCGGTCCTTGGCGTAGGCCAGCGCGTTCTGGTAGGCCACCTCGGTCAGGCCCAGCGACTGGTTGCCCACGCCCAGGCGGGCGGCGTTCATCATCACGAACATGCCTTGCATGCCCTTGTTGGGCTGGCCCACCATGGTGCCAATGGCACCTTCCAGCACAATTTGTGCGGTGGCGTTGCCGTGGATGCCCATCTTGTGCTCCAGGCCGGCGCAGTAGATGCCGTTGCGCTCGCCCAGCGTGCCGTCTTTGTTGACGTGGTACTTGGGCACGATGAACAGGCTCACACCCTTGATGCCGGGCGGCGCGTCGGGCAGGCGGGCCAACACCAGGTGGACGATGTTCTCGGCCATGTCGTGTTCACCGGCACTGATGAAAATCTTGTTGCCGGTGATCTTGTAGGTGCCATCAGGCTGGGGCTCGGCCTTGGTGCGCATCAGGCCCAGGTCGGTGCCGCAGTGCGGCTCGGTCAGGCACATGGTGCCGGTCCATTCGCCGCTGCTCATCTTGTGCAGGTAGGTGGCCTTTTGTTCGTCGGTGCCGTGGGTGTGCAGCGAGGCGTAAGCGCCGTGGGTCAGACCGGGGTACATGGTCCAGGCCTGGTTGGCGGAGTTGAGCATCTCGTACAGACACTGGTTCACCACCAGCGGCAGGCCCTGGCCACCAAAAGCCGGATCGCAGCTCAACGCCGCCCAGCCGGCTTCCACGTACTGCTTGTAAGCGGCCTTGAAGCCGGTCGGGGTTTTGACTTCGTGGGTGGCCTGGTCGAGCTGGCAGCCCTCGGTGTCGCCACTGATGTTCAGCGGAAACACCACCTGCGAGGCGAACTTGCCGGCCTCTTCCAGCACCGCGTTGATGGTGTCGGCATCGACTTCGGCGTGCACCGGCATGGCGCGGAAGTCGTCGCAGACGTTGAGCACTTCGTGCATCACGAACTGCATGTCACGCAGAGGCGGGTTGTAAACGGGCATGGCTTGGCTCCTGTAGGTTCGTGAAAAAAGAAACGGAAATCAGCTGCTGGCGCCGCAACGGGCCAGGATGTGGTCAAAACCGCGGTGGGCGCGGGCAATCGATTCGGGCGACTTGAGAAAACGCGCTTCGTAGTGCAGCGCCAGAATCAGGCCGTGGATTTCAAACAAGGTCTGGTCCTCGTCCACAGTGGCGTTCAAATGGCCCTCGGCCTTGGCCTGCGCGATGGCGCGTTTCATGGCGGCGTGCCAGGTCATCACGGTGTCCACCAGCGCATCGCGCACCGGGCCGGGCCGGTCGTCAAACTCCACCGCGCCGCTGATGTAGATGCAGCCCGAGTCGATTTCGACCGAGGTGCGCTGCATCCAGTTGTCGAACAGCGCGCGCAGGCGTGGCAGGCCACGCGGCTTTTTCAGTGCAGGCTTGAAGACCTCGTCCTCGAAGCGGTTGTGGTACTCGCGCACCACGGAAATTTGCAGCTCCTCGCGCGAGCCGAAGTGGGCAAACACGCCCGATTTGCTCATCTGCATGGCCTCGGCCAGCGCGCCAATGCTCAAACCCTCCACACCCACATGGGTGGCCATGCCCAAGGCCGCGTCCACGATGGCGGCTTTGGTCTGCTGGCCCTTGTGGGCGGCCTTGTGTGCCGCAGCTTGTGTGCTGCGCCGCACTGGGGCAACTCGGGCGGAAGATGTCGCTGTCATGGAGGTGGACGTCGAAGTGGAGGTGGGCACAAAATAAAACGAACGGTCGTTCTATTTTGTACGCAAATCCGGTGTTGTCCAGATGACAAACGCGCAGCGCAGGGGCTTTTGTCTAGAGTGTGGTCTCTAACCAACCTCTGACGACGCCCATGTACGTTGTGATCTTCCGCGCCACCGTGCGCCAACTCGATGAAACCTACACCCAGATGGCCGCGCGCATGCGTGAACTGGCCCTGACCGAATTCGGCTGCCTGGCCTTCCACGCGGTGACCGAGGGGACGCAGGAAGTGGCCCTGTCGTACTGGCCGGACGAGGCCGCCATCCGCGCCTGGAAATCCCATCCCGAACACCTGCTGGCTCAGCAGCAGGGGCGGGAGCGCTGGTACACGTCTTACTCGGTGGAGGTGGCGCAGGTGCGCCGCGCCTACCACGGTGGCGAAGCCGCCACCTGACGCACACGCCCGCCCCGGTCAAACGGCTTGGTGATCCAGAAAAGCCTGCACGAGGCCGCACCAGAACGTGGCCCCGGGCCCAATGATGTCGTCGTTGAAATCGTAGCCCGGGTTGTGCACGTTGCAGGCACCCGGTGTGCCTGGCCCGCCATTGCCCACAAACACATAACAACCCGGCACCTGTTGCAGCATGAAGGCGAAGTCTTCACTGGCGGTGAAGGCCGGGCCATGCGGCTCGACATGCTCTGGTCCAAAGAGACGCAGCGCCACCTGGGTGGCCAGAGCGGTTTCTTTCGGCGTATTGACCAGCACGGCGTAGCCATCGCGCCAGTCGATCGCGGCGGACACGCCGTAACTGGCTGCCTGCAGTTGCACCAGTTCGTGGATGCGGGCCTTGAGCAGCGCGCGCACGCCGTTGTCCAGCGCGCGCACGCTCAGCTCCAGCCGGGCTTCCTCGGGGATCACGTTGTTGGCCTGGCCGGCATGCAGCGCACCCACGGTCACCACCGCCGCCTGCTGCGGGTCCACGTTGCGGGCCACGATGGTCTGCAAGGCCATCACGATGGACGCGGCGGCCACCACCGTATCGCGCGCCTCGTGTGGCAGCGCGCCGTGACCACCCCGTCCGGTGAGGGTGATGCTGACGTTGTCGCTGGACGCCATGGCTGCACCGGGCCTGAACACAAAACGCCCGGTGTCGATGCCCGGCATGTTGTGCAGGGCGAACACGGCGTCGCAGGGAAAGCGTTCGAACAGGCCGTCGGCCATCATCTGTACCGCACCACCAGCACCTTCCTCGGCGGGTTGGAAGATGAGGTGCAACACGCCATCAAAGTCCAGGTCTTCAGCCACCAGACGGGCCGCCGCCAGCAGGGTGGCGGTGTGGCCGTCGTGGCCACAGCCGTGCATCAGGCCGGGGGTGGTGCTGGCCCACGCACGGCCGCTGGCCTCGGCGATGGGCAGGGCATCCATGTCGGCGCGTATGCCCAGCGCGCGCTGGCTGTGCCCCCGGCGCAGCGTGCCCACCACCCCGGTGCGCCCCAGGCCGGTGGTGACCTCATACCCCCAGCCGCGCAGCTTGTGCGCCACCAGGGCCGACGTGCGGTGCTCCTCGAACGCCAGTTCGGGGTGGGCATGGATGTCGCGGCGCAACTGGATGAACTCGCCCACCCGGTCGGCCAGCGCGTGACTGAGGTAGGCACTCTCCGTCATGGTTTGTGGTCCGTTCATTGCGCCTGCAGGTTCATGGACTTGGCAATGGCCTGGTACTTGGCGGTGTTGTCGGCATACAGCTTGCCGACCGCCGCCAGCGGCTGGGGGCGCGGCACGGTCATGGCCTGCGCCTCCAACACGCCGCGCACGGCCGCGTCGTTGGCCACCTCGCTCAGCGCCTTGTGCAGGGCCAACACCACCGGCTCGGGCGTGTCCTTGTGCACAAAGTACCCGGCCCAGGTGTCGAACACAAAACCCTTGAGCGCCTTGCTCTCGTTGAGCGTGGGCACCTGCTTGAACAGCGCCTGGCGCTCGGCCGACAACACAGCCGGTGCCTTGAGCTTGCCGTCCTCCACCAACTGCACCTGGCCCTTGCCGTAGGGCGTCATGAAGATGTCCACCTGCCCACCCATGAGGTCTTGCACGGCGGGCGCGCCGCCCTTGTAAGCCACATGGGTCATGGGCAGGCCCGTCACCTTGGCCATGTGTTCGCCCAGCAGGTGGTACAGCGAGCCGGGCCCCACGCTGGCAAAGGTCAGCGGCTTGCCTTCGGCGGCACTCTTGCGGGCGTAGGCCACCAGCTCATCGCCGTTGTTGGCGGGCAGGTCTTTGCGGGCCAGCATCACCAGCGGGTTGATGGTGATCATCTGCACCAGGCGGAAGTCCTCTGGCTTGTATTTGATGGCCGCGTTCGACAGCGGCGAGAGGATCAACTCGTTGGGCGAGCCCTGGAAAATCATGTGGCCATCGGCCGGGCTGTTCAACACCTTTTGGGCCGCGATGCCCCCACCGGCACCCCCCAGGTTCTCCACCAGAACGGGTTGGCCCAGCTGTTTGGACAGGGCGTTGTTGAGGCTGCGGGCAATGACGTCGGACACACCGCCGGCCGGGTACGGCACCATCAGCGTGACCGGCTTGGAGGGAAAGGTCTGGGCCCAGACCGCGCCACACACCAACAAGCCGCAAGCCGCGGCCACCCAGGCTTTCAAGGGGGATTTCATGTCGTTCTCCTCTGCAATGTGGTTGAAATGCAAGCCCATCTTAGGGATCGACATTGATGTGGTCCAATGCATTTTTAATTGCTTTTTCATGATCTCAAACGCATGGATTCAAGATGACACTGGTGCAACTTCGCCACCTGATTGCCTTGGCCAGGGTGGGCTCTTTTGTGAAGGCCTCCGATGTGTTGTGCATGACGCAGCCCGCGTTGAGCCGCAGCATCAAGTCGCTGGAAGACGAGCTCGGTCAGCTGCTGTTTGACCGCATCGGCAAACGCATTGAGCTGACCGCCTTCGGGCAGGAGGTGCTGGTGCGCAGCCAGGCACTGGTGGAAGAGGCGGAACAACTCAAACACAGTGGCCGGCGGCTCAGCGCCGACGACAGCGGACGCATCCGTCTGGGCCTGAGCTCGGGGCCAGGCGCCATGCTCAGCGCCCCGCTGATGGCGCATTTTGCTAAACACTTTCCCAAGTTCCATGTCGATATCGTGCGGGCCAACACCAGCAGCCTGGCGCAGATGCTCAGGGACCGACAGCTCGACGCCCTGGTGGTTGACATCCGTTCGCTGCGCCCCGCCCCCGACCTCAAGGTGTCACACATCGTTGAGATGGATGGCACCTTCATGTGCCGCCGGGGTCATCCACTGGCAGATCTGCCCAAAGTGAGCTTCAAGAACGTGGCGAGCTATCCGGTGGCTTCCACGCCACTGAGTGACGAGCTCGCCCGCATCCTGGTCGAACGCTATGGCGAGCGCGCGCACCCGGACGTGCTGGTCAAGTTCAGCAGCGACGAAATTTCACACATGATCCAGGTGACCGAACAGACCGACACCGTCCTGCTCGCCATCCGAGCGTGTGCGCCCCACCTGGTGGAACTGCCCGTTATCCCGCCACTCAAGGCGAAGGCCCGGTTCGGGCTGGTCACGGTAGCGAACAAGGCCGAAGCCTTGTTCCTGCCCGAGGTGCGGCGACTGATCGACGCGGTGATGGGGGCGGCAGGTACTTAAGCGTCGGCCAGCAACAACACCAACGCCGCATCCAACTGCTCGGTCGGCACCCGCCGGAACCCGCTGCGCGCGAAACGCTGCAAGCGGCCCACCGCAAAGGCGGTGAGCACGCCGGCGAGCACGTTGGTGTCGGTGGTGGGAGTGTCCGAAGTCGGCACCGCCTCACGCAAGGCTTGGCGCAGCGCGGCGTCGAACTTGTCGAAGAACAGGTTCATGCGCTGTTGCAGGCGTTCGTGTTCGAACACCAGCGCGTCGCCCACCATCACCCGCACCATGCCCGGGTTTTTTTCGCCGAACTGCAACAGCATGGTCACCAACCGTGCGGCGCATTGGCTTGGGTTGCTTTCACGCTGCGTGATCTGCTGCACCAGTCCGAAGACGCTGCTTTCGATGAACTCGATCAGGCCTTCAAACATCTGCGCCTTGCTGGCGAAGTGGCGGTACAGCGCCGCCTCGCTGACCTGCAGGCGGGCAGCCAGCGCGGCGGTGGTTACACGTTCTGCGCCGGGCTGCTCCAGCATGGCCGCCAGGGTCTGCAGGATCTGCACCCGGCGTTCGCCGGGCTTGGGACGCTTGCGCCCGATGGACCCGCCCTGCCCGTCAGCCGGTGTGTCGTCGGTCTCGAGATCGTCGCTGTGCATCGCCACGCGCCTTCAGTGCGAGCGGATCATGGTGCCAAACGGCTGGTCGCCCAGGATTTCAAGCAGCAGCGCGTGTGGCACACGGCCGTCGATGATGTGCACTGCATTCACGCCGCTCTTGGCGGCATCCAGTGCACCGGCGATTTTGGGGATCATGCCGCCGCTGATGGTACCGTCCTGGCACAGCTCATCGATGCGGCGCATGGTCAGCTCGGTGAGCAGCTTGCCCTCCTTGTCGAGCACGCCGGGGATGTTGGTGAGCATGAGCAGTTTCTCGGCCTGCAGCGTGGTCGCCAGCTTGGCGGCCACCACGTCGGCATTGATGTTGTAACTCTCGTTGTTCTCGCCGAAACCGATGGGGCTGACGACCGGGATGAAGGCATCGTCCTGCAGGGCCTTGACCACACTGGGATCGATGGCCACGATGTCGCCCACCTGGCCCACGTCGTGTTCCACGCTGGGGTCTTTCTGGTCGAGCATGCGCAGCTTGCGCGCGCGGATCATGCCGCCGTCGCGCCCGGTCAGGCCCACGGCCTTGCCACCGGCGCGGTTGATCAGGCCCACGATGTCCTGCTGCACCTCGCCGGCCAGCACCCACTCCACCACCTCCATGGTTTCGGGGTCGGTCACGCGCATGCCCTGGATGAACTCGCCCTTCTTGCCTAGGCGCTGCAGCAAACCTTCGATCTGCGGGCCACCGCCGTGCACCACCACCGGGTTGATGCCCACCAGTTTGAGCATCACCACATCTTCGGCAAAGGCCGCCTGCAGAGCCGGGTCGGTCATGGCGTTGCCGCCGTATTTGATGACCATGGTCTTGCCGTGGTACTTGCGGATGTAGGGCAAGGCCTGGGCGAGGATGTCGGCCTTGTCGCGGGGCGCGAGCGGTGTAGCAGGGGCGGCGATGTTGGAGCTCATGGCAGTGTGTGTCTGAAAGAAAACCTGGGCGGCACGCACCGCCCCACCGCCGTGCATTATGCGTGTGTGCTCAGAAGGTTTCCCAGTCGCCGTCGCCACCTCCGGCCAGCGCCGGGGCCGACGCTTTGGTGGGCGCTTTGACCGGCGCTTGTGTCGGCGCCGGCCGCGTCAAGCCCACCGCCGCTGGCTGGGTGGCCCGCTTGGGCGCAGGCATGGCCACACGGCCCGCCGGTGAGGACACGCTGGGCGAACGGCGCGTGGCACTGGGTGCCGCCGAGGTCACCACGGGCGCGGGTGCGTGCGTGCGTTCGCCATGCGCCACCTTGAACACCGCCACCGCCTCCACCAGTTGCCGCGCCTGCTGGCTCAGGCTTTCGGCAGCGGCCGCACTTTCCTCCACCAGCGCGGCGTTTTCTTGAGTGGTGGTGTCCATCTGGGCCACCGCCTGGCCGATCTGGCTCACGCCGTTGTTTTGTTCGCCACTGGCGCTGCTGATCTCACCGACGATGTCGGTGACGCGCCGGATCGACTGCACCACCTCGTTCATGGTCGCGCCGGCCTGGTCCACCAGCGCGGTGCCGCGTTCCACCCGCTGCACGCTGGCGGTGATCAGTTCACGGATTTGTTTGGACGCTTCGGCGCTGCGTTGGGCCAGGCTGCGCACCTCGCCCGCCACCACCGCAAACCCGCGCCCCTGTTCGCCCGCACGCGCCGCTTCCACCGCCGCATTGAGGGCGAGGATGTTGGTCTGGAACGCGATGCCATCGATGACACCAATGATGTCGGCGATCTGCCGTGAGCTGTCGGTGATGCCCTTCATGGTGTCCACCACCTGCCCCATCACCTCACCGCCTTGGGTAGCAATGTCGCTGGCCCCCCGGGCCAGCGCATTCGCCTGCTGCGCGTTGTCGGCGTTGTGCTGCACCGTGGTGCCCAGCTCGTCCATGGCCGATGCGGTTTGCTGCAAGGCGCTGGCCTGGCGTTCGGTGCGGGCCGACAAATCGTTGTTGCCCGACGCGATCTGTTGGCTGGCGGCGGCCACGTTCTCGGCCCCCAATCGCACACCACCGACGATCTCGGCCAGGTGCGCCTGGGTGTTGGCCAAGGACCGCAACAGCACCGCCACCTCGGTCGGGCCTTGGGGGTGGATGGTGGTGGCCAGATCGCCCGCCGCCATGGCATCGCTGGCGCGCACGGCCGCCTGCAGCGAATGGGCCAGGCGCTGGTAGGCCCACCAGGCCCCTGCCACCAGCAGGGCCGCCAACACCACCGCCAGCAACTCGAGGATGAAAAACCAGCGGTCGCGGTCGGCCATGGCGTTGGCCACCGCCTGCTGGGTGCGCTCGTCCAGCGCCACAAAGAACTCGTCCAGCGGCTTCATGATCTTGGCCTTGTTGGCGTGGTACATGCCGTCGTGCATCATCTCCTGCGCCCGGTGAAGGTCTGGGGCCACCTGCACGGTGAACGCCCCACTGGCATCGGCGGCCAAGCCCTTGACCAGGTTCATGGCAATGGTTTCGGTGCGGACCAACCCGTCGGAATTGGCAGCAGCCTCCTGCAGTTTGGCCAACTCGGCTTCGGTGAAGCCTGCGGCTTTCATCAAATCCAACAAGGAGGCAGCCTCTTGTGTGCCTCGCCCTGGATCGACGTTGGCGGCGCGGAAGTCCCAGTAAATGCGTTCGGGGTGGGCGGGCCGGGGTTTTTTGCCCGCGCGGATGTCCAGTATCTCCACGTACTGCGCTTCCCACTGGGGGTCGCCGGTCATCACGTAGGTGCGGGCCAGGCGGGTCAAATCGTCGGAGCCTTGCCGCAACTCATCGGCCAGCAGGTAGGACGCGTAACGCGACTGCTGCGCCTCGCTGACCGCATCGCCGGCTTTCTCGAACCGGTGCAGCACCCAGGCGGCCAACACCAACACGGCGACCAGCACCATGGCGGCCGCTTGGCCAGCCCGCTTCAGACTTGTGGTTTTCATACGCTCCCTTTGACAGCAGCGCTCTGGACCGGAAGTCTCAAACCCCGGATCGCTGTGGCGCGTGGCTGCATCGTGTTGACGGTTGGGGCAGGCTGTCGTCAACGTTGAAATCCCCATGCCGGCCCTCGAAAGGGCACAAGCACGCCTCACCTCCGCCCACCATTGCAAATCAAGAACAAAAATTTGGTCTGACTTGAAGGGTGTTTTGTTGTTTTCGCAAAATTTGACGATTCAGTGTAGACCAAACCTCGGCTGAGGGCTACCACTTATTCACCCCTGATTCATCTGGTTAACCCCACCCTCCGCCACCCGCCCGCGCCCGCTGACCACCGGCTGCCCCCACACCCGGTCACTACAATGGGCCGCCCTGTGGCACCTGTCCCGCCCTTCATGCCAACCCCCTTCCTCTGCCTCGTGTGGCACCCCCTGCTGAGCGGCTGTTTGCGCCGGTGGTTGCCTTGGGCCGCGTTGCTGTGGATGTGTGCCAGCGCCAGCGCGGCGGGCCTGCACATCACCGACGACCGAGGTGTCACCGTGCGCTTCGTTGCGCCACCCCAACGCATCGTCACCCTGCTGCCTTCGCTGGCGGAAACCGTGTGTGCGCTCGGCCAGTGCCAGCGCCTGGTGGGTGTCGACCGCTACACCAACTGGCCTGCCGAGATCGCTCACTTGCCGCGCCTGGGCGGGGGCCTGGACCCCAGCGTGGAAGCCGTGCTGGCGCTGCGCCCCGATGTGGTGTTGCTGGCGCAGTCGGCCCGCGTGATCCCACAACTGGAGGGGCTGGGCCTGAATGTGCTTGCGCTCGAGCCCCGCACCCACGCCGATGTGTTGAGGGTGCTGGAACAGGTGGCCACCCTGCTGGGCCAACACCCGCAAGCGGGCCGTGCCGTTTGGCGCCAGATCGATGCCGACGTGGCGACCGTGGCCCAGACCCTGCCGCCGCGAACCCGACGCGCACGGGTCTATTACGAGGCGGACAGCGGACCCTACGCGGCCGGCCCTCCGTCCTTCATCGGCGAAACCCTCACCCGGCTCGGGGTCAACAACATCGTGCCGCCAAAGCTCGGGCCCTTCCCTCGGCTCAACCCGGAATTTGTGGTCCGCGCCGATCCGGACATCATCATGGTGGGCTTGCACAACGCCGCCGAAATGGCCCAACGCCCCGGCTGGTCGGCCCTGCGCGCGGTACGCGAACAGCGCCGCTGCGTCTTCAACGCAGCCGAAACCGACGTGCTGATGCGCGCCGGCCCACGCCTGGCCGAAGGCGCCCGGATCATGGCCCGTTGTCTGACGGAGAAAGCGCCTTGACGCACGCCCGCACACGCCACCCGGCCTGGCTGGTGGCCACCTTGGTGTGGTGTGGCGGCGTGTTGGCGCTGGTGGGCCTGGGTGTGGGCAGCACCGGGTTGCAGGCGGTGTGGACGTTATGGGACGACCCGATCGCTGCACAAATCGTCTGGGACATCCGCGCCCCACGCACCGTGGCCGCTTTCTGCGCAGGTGCGCTGCTGGGCCTGGCCGGCGCGGTGGCGCAAGGCCTGTTCCGCAACCCGCTGGCCGATCCCTTTTTGCTCGGCAGCGCCTCGGGCGCCTCGTTGGGCGTGGCGCTGGCGCTCGCCACCTGGGCCACATCGGCGGCAGCCGGCAGCTGGTGGCTCCGCCTAGGGCTCACCGGCGCCGCTTTTGTGGGCGCGGTGCTGGCCGTGTTGCTGACCCTGGCGCTGGCGCGCGGCGTGCAACACACCCTGCGCCTGCTGCTGGCGGGGGTGGTGGTGGGGGTGGTGCTGGGCGCGCTGACTTCGCTGGTCACGCTGACCGCGCCCGAAACCCTGGCCGCCATGCAGGCCTTCATGCTGGGCACCACCGCCACCGTCGGCTGGGCCGGCAATGCGCTGATGGCCGGCATCGGATGCTCGTGCCTGCTGCTGGCGTGGGCGCTGGCGCGTGCGCTGGATGGGCTGGCCCTGGGCGAGTCCACCGCTGTGAGCCTGGGCCTGCCCCTGGCACCGTTGCGCGCCGCGCTTCTGGCGGTGCTGGCGCTGGCCACCGGCACCGCCGTGGCCCAAACCGGCCTGATCGCCTTTGTGGGCCTGGCCGCGCCGCACCTGGTGCGCGGCGTTATCAAAACCACCCATGCCTGGTTGCTGCTGCTGGCCAGCCTCATGGGCGGTGTGCTGCTGATGTTGGCCGACACCTTGGCGCGCGGGCTGCTGGCCCCACAAGAGCTGCCGGTGGGCGTGCTCACCGCCGTCTTGGGCGGCGGCTACCTGTTGTGGCTGATGCACCGGCGGGTGGGTTGACCACATGAACAGCGCCCCCGCCCTCCAGGCCAGCCAACTGAGCGTCTCGCTCGGCAGCGGCACCACGCGCCGAGAGGTGCTGTCTGGCCTCAACCTCACACTGCGCGCCGGCGCCTGGACCGCCATCGTTGGCCCCAACGGCGCCGGCAAGTCCACCTTGCTGCGCGCGCTGGCGCAACTCATACCGCACCAGGGCAGCGTGCTACTGCATGGGCAGCCGCTGTGCGCGCTGAGCCCGCGCCAACGCGCCCGTGCCTTGGCCTGGCTGGCACAGAGCGGCGCCGGTGAAGCCAGCGCCGACGACCTCACCGTCTACGACGTCGCCCTGCTCGGCCGGCTGCCGCACCAGGCCTGGCTGGCGCCGCCCAGCACCACCGACCACGCCGCCGCGGAAGCTGCCTTGCGCCAGACCCAGGCCTGGGAGTGGCGGGCCCGCCCGCTGGGCGCACTCTCGGGCGGCGAACGTCAGCGGGTGTTGCTGGCGCGCCTGCTGGCGGTGCAAGCGCCGGTGATGCTGATGGACGAGCCGCTGGCCAACCTCGATCCACCCCACCAGGCCGACTGGATTGCCCTGGTGCGCGCCCTGGTGGTCGAAGGCAAAACCGTGGTCAGCGTGCTGCACGAAATTTCCCTCGCGCTCATGGCCGATGACCTGGTGGTCATGCGCCAGGGTCAGGTCGCCTACACCGGCCCGTGCGCCCAACCACAAGCCCATCAAACCCTGGAAGCGGTGTTCGACCACCGCATCACCATCCACCCACTGGGCGCCCACTGGGTGGCCCTGCCCACACCATGAACACTTCTCCTTTGGCCCGCTGCGTGATGGTGCTGGGCACCACCAGCGGTGCCGGCAAAAGCTGGCTCACCACCGCCCTGTGCCGCCACTACGCCCGCCAGGGCTTGCGCGTCGCGCCCTTCAAGGCGCAGAACATGAGCAACAACGCGCGTGTGGTGCCCAGCCCCAGCGGCGGCTTTGGCGAAATCGGCAGCGCCCAGTACTTCCAGGCCCTGGCCGCCCGCGCCGCGCCCGAGGTGCGCATGAACCCGCTGCTGCTCAAGCCCGAGGCCGACACCCGCAGCCAGGTGGTGCTGATGGGCGAGGTCAGCCGCGAACTCAGCGACATGCCCTGGCGCGGCCGCAGCGAACGGGTGTGGTCCCACATCACCGCCGCGCTCGACGCGTTGCGCGCAGAAAACGACGTGGTGGTGATCGAGGGTGCCGGCTCGCCCGCCGAAATCAACCTGCACGCCAGCGACATCGTCAACATGCGCGTGGCACGCCACGCACAGGCGCGCTGTCTGCTCGTGACCGACATCGACCGGGGCGGCGCCTTTGCGCACCTGTACGGCACCTGGGCCTTGCTGCCACCCGAAGAACGCGCACTCATGCAGGGGTTTGTGCTCAACCGCTTTCGTGGCGATGCGGCATTGTTGGCGCCCGCGCCGCAGATGCTGCAAGACCTCACCGGCGTGCCCACCGTGGCCACCCTGCCCATGTGGTGGCACCACGGATTGCCCGAAGAGGACGGCGTGTTCGATGACCGCACCCGCGCCAGCGGCGAGGTGCACACCACCATCGCGGTCATCGCCTACCCCCGCATCAGCAACCTGGACGAGTTCCAGCCGCTCAAAAACGTGCCCGGCGTGCGCCTGCGCTGGGCACGCACACCGGCCGATTGCGCGGGCGCCGACTGGGTCGTGCTGCCCGGCTCCAAACACACCAGCGGCGACCTGGTCTGGCTGCGCGCCCAGGGCTTGGACCGCGCTGTGGCAACCCACGCCGCTGCCGGCGGGCGCGTCCTCGGCATCTGCGGCGGCCTGCAGATGCTGGGCGAGGCCTTGCTCGACCCACACGGCATCGATGGCAATGCGCCCGGCCTGGGCCTGCTGCCTCTGGTCACGCAGTTCGAGGAAGTGAAAACCGTGCGACCCAGCCACACCACCCTGGGCGAGGTGCGTGGCGCCTGGCACGCGCTGACGGGCGTGACCGTGAGCGGCTACGAAATCCACCACGGCCAAACGGTGCAACACCCCGCCATGGCCGCCGCCGGCGACCTGGCCCACACCGTGCTGCCCGGCCTGGCCTGGCAAAACGGGGCAGGCAACGTGCTGGGCATCTACCAACACGGCCTGTTCGAAGACGCCAACGTGCTGCGCGCCCTGTTCGGCGCCAGCGTGCCCACGCTCGACAGCGTGTTCGATGGCCTGGCCGATTTCATCGAAACCCACTTCGATGCGGGCGTGCTGGAGGCGCTGGCACGCGCTTGACCTGGGTCAAAACCGGGCCAGCACAACAGGCACAAGATGAAGTCCCCTTCCCCGGAGACTTCCATGAAAACGCTGCCCACCTTGCTGACCGGCCTTTCGCTCATGTCTGCCCTGTGGTGCGCCCCCGCTGCGGTAGCGCAGCCGGTGGTCAAAGACAGCGTGTTGACCACACCCGCCGGCATGAGCCTCTACGTCAACGACAACGACAAAACCACGCCCGGCAAAACCGTGTGTTATGGCCCCTGCCTGATGTTGTGGACGCCCTACCTGGCCGCACCCAACGCCCAGGCCAGCGGCGACCAGGGCTTCATCACCCGCGAAGACGGCCAGCGGCAATGGACCCACAAATCGATGGCGCTGTACCAGTGGGTGGACGACAAGCAGCCGGGCGACCGCAAAGGTGACGGCGTGCGCTCAGTCTGGCACTTGGCCAAACCCTGACGGTTCGGCGCAATCACGCTCACTCCAGCGGCAAGGCGCTGGTGCATTTGAGTTCGTTCAAACAAATGCTGGAACGCACGCCGTTCACGCCGGGCAGCTGCGCCAGCGTGCCCAGCAAAAAGTTGGACAGGCTTTTGAGGTCGCTGGCCACCACCTTGCACACGTAGTCGAAATCGCCCGTCACCGCGTGGCACTCCAGTATCTCGGGCATCCGCTCGATGGTGCGCTGGAACTTGAGCACCTCCTTGAACTGCCCGCGCTCCATGGTGATGTGGACAAAGGCCGTCACGCCCAGCCCCAGGCGGTCGGCGTCCAGCCGCGCCTCGTAGCGTTTGACGAAGCCCAGTCGCTCCAGCCGGCGGTGGCGCCGGTTGCACTGCGCAGGCGAGAGGTGCACAGTGGACGCCAGCTCCTGGTTGCTGATGCGGCCGTTGGCCTGCAACGTGGCCAGGATGCGGCGGTCCACCCGGTCCAGCGTATGGCCCTGCAAGGAATCGTCGATTTTTTCTTCTTTCATGAGAGAAACCTTTGTATGTAGCCGTCATCTTGTACAAGAACGCAAACAAATTGTCCCTCAATCGGCGCAAACTGCACACCATTGCACCATCTCAGGAGACACACCGTGAGCCCACTCGCCCCCACCGAAGCCAGCGCCCTGTTGGCCACCCTGCCCGCCTGGCAGGCCGATCTCGCGACCGGCAAGATCACACGCACCTTCCGCTTCGACGACTTCGCCCAGGCCTTTGGCTTCATGGCCGAAATGGCCACCGTCTCCGAGCGCATGAACCACCACCCCGAGTGGTTCAACGTCTACAACCGCGTGGACGTGACGCTGACCACCCACGACGCCGGTGGCCTGTCGCCACGCGACATCGACTGGGCGCGCGTGGCCGACCAGGCCTTTGCCCGCCGCGCCGCCTGACCGAGGAGCCCACCATGCAAGCCGAGGCAAGCACCGAAACACCCACCCAGAAACACGGTCTGGCCGCCGGTGACGCCGGCCGCCCAGCCAGCACCGACTGGACCATCCCCCAAGGCTGGGAGCGTTACACCGCCGCCGACCACGCGACCTGGAAAACCCTGTTCGAGCGCCAAAGCCAACTGCTGCCCGGCCGCGCTTGCGACGAATTCGTCGCCGGCATGCGCGACCTGCCCATGCGCGCCGACGAAATCCCCAACTTCGAGCAACTCAACGAAGTGCTGCAACAACGCACTGGCTGGCAGGTGGTGGCCGTGCCCGGCCTGGTGCCCGACGAGGTGTTTTTTGACCACCTGGCGAACCGGCGCTTCCCCTCGGGCAACTTCATCCGCAAGCCCCACGAGCTGGACTACCTGGAAGAACCCGACGTGTTCCACGACGTGTTCGGCCATGTGCCCATGCTCATGAACCCAGCCATTGCCGACTTCATTCAGGCCTACGGCCAGGGCGGCCTGCGCGCGCAGCAGCTGGGCCACCTCACACAACTTGCGCGGGTCTACTGGTACACCATCGAATTCGGTCTGCTGCAACAGGGCAACGGCCTGCGCCTGTACGGCGCCGGTATTGCGTCCTCGTTCACCGAGTCGCAGTTCTGCCTGGAGAGCCCTAGCCCCAACCGCATCCGCTTCGACCTGGAGCGGGTGATGCGCACCCACTACCGCATCGACGATTTCCAGGAGAGCTACTTCGTCATCCGCGACCTGGACGAATTGCTGGAATTCACCCGCATCGACTTCGCGCCGCTGTACGAGCGCACCCAGGCCGCGCCGGCGCTGCAGCCGGGCGACGTGCTGCCGACCGAGCAGGTCTTCAGCCGGGGCAGCGGCGCCTACCACGCCGGCAAACGAAAGGGCTCTTGAAATGGCCACTCCCACCGTTCTCATCACCGGCGCCGCCGGCCACCTGGGCCGCGCCGTGGCCGCCACGTTTGCGGCTCAAGGCGCGCGACGCGTGCTGCTGGACCGCAACGCCGATGCGCTGCGCCAGGCCTTTGGCGCTGACACCGCCCAACAGCTTTGCCTCAGTGCCGACCTGCTGGACAGCGGCAGCACCCAGCAAGCCGTGCAAAGCGCCCTGGGTGAAATGGGACAGATCGACGTGTTGTGCCACCTGGCCGGTGGCTTTGGCATGGGCGAGCCGGTGCATGCCACCCCCAGCGCCACGCTGGAGCGCATGCTCGACCTCAACGTGCGCGCTTTCCTGCACATCAGCGAAGCGGTGGTGCCCGCCATGCTGGCGGCCGGGCGTGGGCGCGTCGTCACCGTGGGCGCCTTTGGCGCGCAACGCGGAGGCGCGCACATGGGCGCCTACGCGGCCAGCAAGGCCGCGCTGCAGCGGCTGACCGAATCGATGTCAGCCGAACTCAAAGGCCAGGGCATCAACGTCAACTGCGTGTTGCCCTCCATCATCGACACCGCCGACAACCGCGCCGCCATGCCCGACGCCGACCCCGCCCAGTGGGTGGCCCCCGCCGCCCTGGCCGACGTGATCGCCTTCCTGGGCTCAGACGCCGCACGCGCCATCCACGGCGCGTCCATCCCGGTCACTGGCCTGGTCTGACCCCCATCACGCCAGGGCTTGCATTTTTTGCAAGCCCCGGTTCGCGAACGCGCACTGGTCAGACCGCGCTGGGCTCCGTACAGTGTCAAGCTGGCACCTGATCAGTTGACAGTCGAACGGAGACACATGAAAGCAGCAGTAGGCATCATTGGCGTGGGCATGATGGGGCATGGCATTGCCCGCAACGTGCTCAAACACGGCTTTGCGCTGACCGCCCTCGAACACCCGGGCAACCAGCCCCTCACCGAACTGCTGGCCGGTGGCGCCACCACCCAGACCACCGCCCGCGCCGTGGCCCAGGCCAGCGACGTGGTCATCCTGTGCGTGACCGGCTCACCCGAAGTGGAGGCCGTGCTCACCGGCGAAGGCGGCGTGCTCGAAGGCCTGCGCCCCGGTGCCATCGTGGTGGACTGCTCCACCGCCATCCCCACCGCCACCGAACGCATGGCCGCCCTGGTGCAAGCGCGCGGCGCGCGTTTTGTGGACGCGCCCATGACACGCTCGGTGCAACACGCCCACGAAGGCAAGCTCAACCTGCTGGTGGGGGGCGACGCCGCCGACACCGAGGCCGTGATGCCGGTGCTGCGTTGTTTTGCCGAAAACATCGTGCTGACCGGCGCCCTCGGCTCCGGCCACCGCATGAAGCTGCTGCACAACTTCGTGTCGCTGGGCTCGGTGGCCCTGCTGGCCGAAGCGGCGGCCTGCGCCCAGCGCGGCGGCATCGAGATGCCGGTGCTGGTGGACGTGCTGTCCACCGGCGGCGGCGCCGGCATCGCGCTGGAGCGCCTCAAGCCCTACCTGCTGAACGAAGATCCCAGCGGCTTGCAGTTCTTCATGAGCAACGCGCTCAAGGACCTGGGCTACTACGTCAACATGGCCAGCGACGCCTCAGCCCAACACGCCATCGCCGACGCCGTGGCCGGCACCTACGACCACGCCGTGCAACAAGGTGGCCCGCGCAAGCTGGTGCCCGAGCTCGTGGCCTTGCTCGCAGGACGTTAAACCCACCCCGTCGCTTGCCCGCTGCGCGTGGCCGCATCCCCCTCAAGGGGCGACACCAGCCGTCCGGCAGAGCCGGCCCGGCGGTGTCTCCCGGTTCTACGCATGCCCGCGCCGTAGGCGTGCCGGGCAGCTCCCCTCACGATGTTTCAGGAGTCTCCATGTCCACCCATCGCATCGCCGTCATCCCTGGCGACGGCATCGGCCCCGAAGTCATGCCCGAAGGCCTGCGCGTGTTGGAAGCCGCCGGCAAGAAGTTCGGCATCGCCTTCCAGTTTGACCACTTCAACGACTGGTGCACGCCGCACTACCTGAAGCACGGCACCATGATGCCGGACAACTGGCAGGCCCAGATCGGTGGCCACGACGCGATCTTCTTCGGCGCCGTGGGCACGCCCGACATCGTGCCCGACCACGAGGCCGTGTGGGGCTCCATCATCAAGATCCGCCGCGCGTTCGACCAGTTCGTCAACCTGCGCCCGGTGCGCCTCATGCGTGGTGTGCCCGCGCCCCTGGCACACCGCCAGCCCGGCGACATCGACTTCCTGGTGGTGCGCGAAAACACCGAAGGCGAGTACTCGTCGGTGGGCGGGCGCATGTTCGAAGGCAGCGACAACGAGATGGCCATCCAGGAATCCATCTTCACCCGCCGGGGTGTGGACCGCATCCTGCAATACGCGTTCGAGCTGGCGCGCAGCCGCCCGCGCAAGTCGCTCACCGCCGCCACCAAGAGCAACGGCATTTCCATCACCATGCCCTACTGGGACGAGCGGCTGGCCGAAATGGCCAAACGCTACCCGGACGTGAGCGTGAAGAAGTTCCACATCGACATCCTGTGCGCCCACTTTGTGCAGCACCCCGATTGGTTCGACGTGGTGGTCGCCTCCAACCTGTTCGGCGACATCCTGTCCGACCTGGGCCCGGCCTGCACCGGCACCATCGGCATCGCGCCCTCGGCCAACCTCAACCCCACACGGCGCCACCCTTCGCTGTTCGAACCCGTGCACGGCTCCGCGCCCGACATCGCAGGTCAGGGCATCGCCAACCCCATCGGCCAGATTTGGTCGGCCGCGCTGATGCTGCAGCACCTGGGCCAAGGCAACGCCGCGCACGAAGCCGCTGCTGCACACATCGTGCGCTGCATCGAAGACGTGATCGCCACCGGCCCGCGCACGCGGGACATGGGCGGCATCGCCTCCACCGTGGAGGTGGGCCAGGCGGTTGCGGCGGCCGTGTCCAGCGCCTCACCCACCCAAGGCTGATCAGGCGTCGGCCACGCCGGTCAGAAAGTGCAACAGGCGCCGCGCGGGCGCCTGAATCACGCCGTGTTTCACGCACACGTGCATGGGCCGGTCGGCCCAATCGTCGGTCAGGCGAATGAAGCGCAGCTTCATGGTGTGACGGAAGGCGGCCACCGCGCCCTCCGGCATCACCGCGATGCCCTGACCGGCGGCCACCAGCCGGCACACGCCCTCAAAGGACTGGACCTGTATGCGCAAGCGCAGGAACTGGCCGGCAGCCTCGGCCGCGTGCTTCATGGTCTGCGTCAGGGCCGCCGAGTTGTCCAGCCCCACAAACTCGTGCGCCAACAGGTGTTCAAACCGCACCGCGCGTGCTTTGATGGCATGACGCTGAGGCACCACCACACACAGGCGGTCGTGGCCGTAGGGCTCAAAGCGCAGATCGGGCACAGGCGCTGACGTCACCAGGCCCAGATCGGCCGCCCCCTCGCGCACCGCGTCCACAATGCGCCCGCTGCGCACCTCCTGCACATCCACCTTGATGTCGGGGTGCAGCCTGGTCCACTGCGCCAGCCGCTCCGGCAGGTCCTGGCTCAGGGCCGAGGTGTTCGCGTACAGCCGCACGCGGCCCACCGTGCCCCGGGCGTAATCGGACAAATCGCCGTGCATCAGGTCCACATCGCGCATCAGCGTTTGTGCATGACGGGCCAAGGCCTCACCGGCCGGTGTGGGCAGCACACCGCTGTGGGCGCGCTGCAGCAAGGGGGTCTGGAAGTGGTGTTCCAACGCGGCAATGCGCCGGCTGGCCGCCGACAGCGAGAGGTGGCACAGCTCGGCCGCCCGCGACAGGCTGCGCAGTTCAACCGCGCGCTGAAACAGCTGAAGGGACAAGAGATCGGGAAGCATGGCGTGGGGCAGGTGGTGCGGCATTGTGCACCGCGCCCACCCTTGGCCGCGCGCCCCGCCGCCTCACATCCCCAGCAGCTTCTTGGCTTCGGCCAGCGCCGCCATGGACTCGGTGTGTTTGCCTTCTTTGTGCAGTTGTTCGCCCTTGGCACGCAAATCTTTCACCTTGCCCATGGCCTCGGCGCTGAGCTGAACGCTGGGCAGCTTGGCGTCGATGGCTTTCATCTCGTTGGGGCAGTTGTGGGCCAGGGCCCACGTCGAAACCAGTGTGGCCGCCAGGGCCACAAATGTCTTTTTCATGGTGAAACTCCTGCGGCACCCTTGCCGCAACCCGCACACTACGCCTGCTGGCAGAACATGCGATATCCCTGGCGCATGCAGGGGCAACCATCAGCCACGCGGATGGTGCTGCGCGTGCAGGTCTTTCAGCCGCTCGCGGGCGACGTGGGTGTAGATGGTGGTGGTGGAGATGTCGGCGTGGCCCAGCAGAAGTTGCACCGCACGCAAATCGGCCCCGTGGTTGAGCAGGTGGGTGGCGAAGGCGTGGCGCAGGGTGTGCGGCGACAGCGGGCTGCGGATGCCAGCGGCCAGGGCGTGTTTTTTCACCAGGGTCCAGAACATCACCCGTGACATGCCCGCACCACGCGCGGTGACGAACAGGTCCTCGGTCTGTTGCCCGCCCAGGATGGCGCCACGGGCCTCCAGCAGGTAGCGCTGCAGCCACTCACCGGCCAGCAGGCCAAACGGCACCAGGCGCTGCTTGTTGCCCTTGCCGGTCACGCGCAACACGTGTTCGCTCTGGCTCACCTCAAACGTGCGCAGCGACACCAGCTCACTCACCCGCAGGCCACTGGCGTACATCAGCTCCAGCATGGCGCGGTCGCGCAGACCCAGGGGGGTACCCACGTCGGGGGCGTTGAGCAAAGCCTCCACCTGGGCTTCGGTCAAGGTCTTGGGCACACGCAACGGCTGTTTGGCCGCCTGCAGGCGCAAGGTGGGGTCGGCGCTGATGAGCCGCTCACGCAGGGCCCATCGAAAATAACGCTTGAACACGGTGAGACGCCGGTTGGCCGTGGTGGCGCGGGTCTGGCTGTGGCGCGCGGCGAAGTAGCCGTTGATGTCGGCTTCGCCACAGTCGGTCAGCCGCTTGCCGTGTGAGGCCAGCCACTGGCCCAGCAGCGCCAGATCGCGGCGGTAGGCATCCAGCGTGTTGCGCGACAAGCCCTCTTCCAGCCAGAGGGCATCCACAAAAGCGCTGGTGTCCGCCTCCACCGCAGACCGGGCGGCGGCCACCAGCGCCGGATCGGGCTCAGTCAAGTTTGAGCTTTTGCTTTTCGACGACCTGCTTGTACACACCCAGCTCGGCCTTGATCTGCTCGGTGAACTGGGCCGGCGTGTTGGCCACGATCAGCGAGCCGGTGTCTTCGATGCGCTTGCGCACGGCCGGGTCGGCCAAGGCCTTCATGGCGGCGCCATGCACCTTGTTCACGATGTCGGCCGGCGTGCCCTTGGGCGCCAGCAGGCCGTAATAGGCCATGCGGTTCACCGGCTCCAGGCCCACGTCCTTGAAGGTGGGCACATTGGGCAAGGCACTCAGGCGCTGGGGCGCGGCCACCACGATGGGCACCAGCTTGCCGGTGTTGATGAAGGGCAGCGCGGAGGGCAGGTTGTCGAAAATGATGGGCACCTGACCGGCCACGGTGTCGTTGAGTGCCGGGCCTGCACCACGATAAGGAATGTGGGTCATGAACACGCCGGCCAGGCTCTTGAACAGTTCGGTCTGCAGGTGGCCGATGGCACCTGTGCCCGATGAAGCGTAGGAATATTTGCCGGGGTTCTTCTTCAATTCAGCCACGAAACCCTTGTAGTCCTTGGCCGGGAAGCTGGGGTGCACCGCAATCACATTGGGCGTGGCCGCGATGTTGGTGATGGCGATGAAATCGGTCAGCGGGTTGTAGCTGATCTTGGGGTTGATGGCCGGGTTGGCCGCCGTGGTGGACACGGTGGCCATGGCCAGCATGTAACCATCCGGCGCGGCGCGGGCAAATTCGGTAGCCCCCACCACACCACCACCACCGGCCTTGTTTTCCACCACCACCGATTGGCCCAGTTCCTTGCCCAGCGGCTCGGACATGACACGCGCAATGATGTCGGTGGTACCACCGGGCGCAAACGGCACCTGCAGCTTGACGGGGCGGCTGGGGTAGGCCTGGGCGAACGCGGCACCACTGAGGGTGGCCAGGGCGGCAAGGGTCAGCACTTCGCGGCGGAACATCATGAGGAAGTCTCCTGTTGAGAGCACGTAAAAGGGGCGCCACAGCAACAACTGTGTCGCAAGGTGCTGCGAATATAAATGAAGGTTGAAGGTTCCCGACCGCATGGAATCCCCCAAGGGCAAACCCTTGTATCCTCGCGCCGGTGAACTTCGCCCAACTGCTGTTTCCCGATTTTTCGCTCATCCTCATCGGCTACCTGCTGTGCCGCCTGACCGCGCTCAACCGCAAGGTGTGGGAGCAGGTGGACAGCCTGGTGTACTACTTCCTGTTTCCCACCCTGTTGTTTCGCTCCATCGTCACCAGCCCGCTGGATCTGGGCGCCACGTCGGGCCTGATCGGTGCTGGCATGAGCATGGCGGTGGTGGCGATTGCCTTGTCGTATTCGCTGCCCCACTGGCCCTGGCTGGGCAAACACCTGGACGTGCGGCTGCACGCGGCCAGCGCGCAGGTGGGCTTTCGCTTCAACTCCTTCATTGCGCTGGCACTGGTCGAAAAAGTGGTCGGCCCCCAAGGCCTGCAACTGATCGCGGTGCTGATCGGTTTTTGTGTGCCCCTTTTCAACACCGGCGCGGTGTGGCCCATGGCACGCCATGCCCAGCGCGGCTTCGCGCGGGAGCTGATGCGCAACCCGCTGATCATTGGCACAACGTGTGGCCTGGCGTCCAATCTGCTGGGCTTGCAGATTCCGCCTTGGCTGGACCCCACGGTCAACCGCATCGGCCAGGCCTCGCTGGCGTTGGGTCTGATGGCGGCCGGCGCCGGCATGCAACTGGGCAGCCTGGCCAGCGCCAAGGCACTGGGGGTGGCGGTGCTCTCGCTCAAACACTTTGTGCTGCCACTGGTGGCGCTGGGCATGTCGCGCGTGTTCGCGCTCGACGCGACACAGACCCTGGTGCTGCTGATGTTCTCGGCGGTGCCCACCGCGTCCAGTTGTTACGTGCTGGCCGCGCGCATGGGCTACAACGGCGCCTACGTGGCCGGCCTGGTCACGCTGTCCACGCTGCTGGGCATGCTGAGCCTGCCGTTTGCGCTGGGGGTGTTGGGTTCACTGGGTGGTGGCTGAGGCAGCGTCTGCCGGCACGCGCCGCGTCAACACGTCGAGCCGCCGCTGCAGGCGCACGGCTTCATCACCCTGCCCCGCCGCTTGTGCGCGCGCCAGCGCCACACCCAGCCATGCCATCAACGGGCGGCGCCAGCCCTGCGCGCTGGCGGTGTCCACCGCCGAACGCACCACGGCATCGGTGGCGCGTTCGGCGCGGAGCAACACCGCTGCGGCCACCAGACGCGACAGCGGGTCGGCGATGGCGGCGACGCGGGCGGCGGCTTGATCGGGCGCTGCACCCACCAGCGTGCGGTGCACCTCGGGCAGTTGTGAGGCGTCGGCGGCTGTGGCCTGGGCGCGCAAATAGCGGGCGTAGGCCTGCTCTGGCGCGGCCGCATCGGGCGCCACCGCCTGGTAGGCGGGGCAAGCGGTGAAGCTCAGGCTGGCCACCTCGGCCGCACAGTGCACCAACTCCAGGCGCGCCAGCCGCTCGGGTGCGCCGGTGCGGGCCACCTCGGCGCGGGCGCGGTCGAGTTCCAGCGTGGCCACGCGCGTGTTGCCGCTGAGGTAGGCGTCCACCGAACGCGCCAACGAGCCTTGCGCGTTCACGGCCCAGTCGGGCTGTGGTGGGGTGCTGCTGCAGGCTACGAGCAGCAGGCTCCAGGCAAGGACCCATGCCCCTTTCAAGCGGACACCGTCGGGCCGGCTCTGCCGGACGGCTGGTGTCGCCCCCTGGGGGGGATGCGGCCACGCGCAGCGGGCAAGCGACGGGGGGGTACTCTTCATGGCAGCTTGATCTCCGTGTCGCGCGCAAAAGGCCACTTGCGGTTGACCTCGTTGACCAGGGTTTCGACCTTGCGCAGGCTGGCTTCAACCTCGGTGCGCAAAGCCCCCAGATCGACCGTGGCCTCGCGGGTGTTGCTGGCAAGGCCCTGCGCCTCCACCAGCACCGCGTCCAACTTCTTGAGGCTTTGCCGCGCTTCACCCAGCGCCGTGTTCATTTGCTGCACCAGCGCTTGCGTGTCGGTGACCAGCCCACCCTCGCCCAGCACACGCCGGTCGGCGTTGACCACCAGACCTTCGGTGCGCTGCGCCAGGCTGTTGAGGCGGGTCATCAAGGTCTCGGCCTGTGCCAGCGTGGCGGCCAGGCGTTTGCGGTCAGCGTCGTTGCCGGCCAACACCCCCAGGGCGCCTTGTGGGCCGTTGAGTTTTTCGGTGAGCGACTGGGTTTGTTGCAGCGTGGTGTTGAGTGCCGACTGCGCGTTGGTCATGCTGGCGAGATTGTTCAGCAGCTCGCGCGCGGTGGCCACCACCTGCGGGATTTCGGCCGTGGCATCGCCCAGCAGCACACGCCGCTCGGCGCCATCGGGCAGCGGTGGGTCGTCCAGCACGCCGCTGAAAGCGCGCAGGCGAACGCTGCCCACGACGCTGCGCTCCATCGTGAAGATGCTGCTCTGGCGCAGCCAGCGGGCGTCGCGCTCGGGCACGTCAATCACGATGCGGGCGTTGCCTTCGGCGGACAACTCGATGCGGCGCACGCGGCCGATGGGAAAACCCGAGAACGTGAGGTCCATGCCCACGGTCACGCCTTCGGAATCGTCAGCCACCAGCACCACGGTCTGGTGGTCTTCAAAGGCACCACGCGCGTACAACAGGTACACGGCAGAGCCGACCACCAGCAACACGAACAGCAGCATCAGCAAGGCGGCTTTGAACTCGATGCGGCTCAGGCCAGCAGGGGAAGCGGAAGGTTCAGCCATGGGGCTCAATAGTAGTTGCCCAACAGGGACAGGGCTTCAAACAACAGCAACAGCATGAACATGCGCACCAGGCCCTGGATTTCGGCGCCACCGGCAGCACCCCCGCCGGTCGGCTGTGGGTGGGTGGCAGCGGCCATGGGCACCACCGCCACGGCCAGGCTGAAGAGCAGCGTTTTCACCACAAACACCAGCGTGACGGCGGGGGCGAACACCTGCCCCACGGTGCGGGTGTAGGGATCCCAACCAAACGGCGTGAAGCCATAGACCACCAGGTAACTCACCACCAGCGTGAGCACGGCGCTCAGCGCGGTACACAACCAGACCGCGAACACGCCCGCCACCACACGCGGCAGCACCTCCTGACGCATGGGGTCCACGCCCTGCGCCAGCAGCGCGTCAAAACGGCCACTGGCGCGCATGGCCGCGACCTCCGAGCCGTAAGGGATGGCACAACGCATGGCCACAAACAGCGAAGCCGCCAGCGGCAACAGCTCCAGCACCAACACCCGCACCACCATCTCCAGGGCGTAACGCGAGAGCCCATAACTGGCGGCCGACACCACCACGATGCGGACCAGCACGAGGCTGAAAAAACCAAACATCAGCACGTACCACATGAGCGACGGGCCGGCGGACTGGTACAGGTGACGCGCCATCACCGGGCGCAACGCACGCGGGTAGCTGCCCGGCGTCAATGCCCAGGCCATGATCTGCGCAGCCAGCCGCGCGATGTAAACCCACTGCGCGCTCCAGCGCAACGCGGCGCGGCCCAGGTCGCGCAGCGGCTGAGATGGCGGTGGAACGGTCCTCATGGACACATCGTATCGGAGCCCTGGGCCAGCGCCCACGCCACATGCTCGCGCACCAAAGCGCTGGCGTGTTCGCGGCGCGTTTGCAAGGCAGCGCGCAGGGGCTCGGGTGGCTCGCCCGCCGCAAGCGCGTTGCCCAGGGCCACGGCGATGTTGCGCAACCAGCGTTCATGGCCGATGCGGCGGATGGCGCTGCCTTCGGTGCGCTGCAGAAACTCGGCTTCTTCCCAGGCAAACAAGGCCACCAACGTGTTGCCACCCATGGCCGCCCGCGGTTCAAAGTCAGGCAGCGGCGAGCGCTGCGCGAACTTGTTCCACGGGCACACCAGCTGGCAATCGTCGCACCCGTAGATGCGGTTGCCGAGCAAACGGCGGAACTCGATCGGGATGGGCCCGGCGTGTTCGATGGTGAGGTAAGAAATGCAACGGCGTGCATCGAGCCTGTAGGGCGCCACGATGGCGCCGGTGGGGCAGGCGGTGATGCAGGCCGAACAATGCCCGCAATGCGCGCTGGTGGGTGCGGTGGTGGGCAAGGCCATGTCCACAAACACCTCGCCCAGAAAAAACATCGAGCCCGCCTCGCGCTGCAACACCAGCGTGTGTTTGCCACGCCAGCCCAGGCCACTGCGTGTGGCCAGCTCGGCCTCCAGCACCGGGGCGGAATCGGTGAACGCGCGGTGGGCCAACGGCGCTGCGGCCAGCGCGATGCGCTCGCCCAGCTTTTGCAGGCGCTGTCGGAACACCTTGTGGTAATCGCGGCCTCGGGCGTAGAGCGAAATCACGGCTTCGCCGGGGCGTTGCTGCCGGCTCAGTTCAGCCGCAGCCCAGCCCTCGGGCGTGCTGGCGGGCAGGTAGTCCAGGCGGGCGGTGATCACGCTGACCGTGCCGGGCAACAGTTCGGCGGGGCGGGCGCGTTTGAGCCCGTGCTGGGCCATGTAGCCCATCTCGCCATGAAAGCCGGCGGCCAGCCAGGCCAGCAAACCCGGCTCGGCACTCGAAAGATCGACACCCGTCACGCCAATTTGGGAAAATCCGAGTTCCCGGCCCCAAGCCTGTATTTGCGAAACGAATTGAGCAGCATCGACCACCCCCTGATTGTAGGCAGCGCCCCCACGCCAGACAGCGTGTGGCGCACGCAGCTGCTGGACGAGACACACACGCAGGCGCTGGCCGACACCATGGCGCGCTCGCCTGTGTTGGCCAATGTGGTGATCGCCTTGCATGGCGACCTGGGGGCGGGCAAAACCACGCTGGTGCGTCACCTGCTGCGCGCGTTGGGCGTGGCAGGGCGCATCAAAAGCCCCACCTACACCGTGGTCGAACCTCACGAAGCGCCCTGGCCTGCCGCCTGGGGCGCCCACACCGGCGCGCCGCTGAACATCTGGCACTTCGATTTCTACCGGTTCACCGACCCGCGCGAGTGGGAAGACGCGGGGTTTCGCGAACTTTTTGCACAGCCTGGTCTCAAGCTGGTGGAATGGCCGGAAAAGGCCCAGGGCATGATGCCCACACCCGATGCCGACCTGAGCCTGCACCCCATGGACGACCACGAACACAGCCGCCGCCTCACCTTCATGGCCCGAACGCCGCGTGGCCAGCAACTGCTGGAGGCCGCCCGCTCATGAGACGGCGGCAGCTGATCGGAACAGGTTCGTTGGTGCTGCTGATTGGCGCTCACCAGATCGCACGTGGTGCCTCGGTGGTGGCGGTTCGCATCTGGCCCGCACGCGATTACACGCGCGTGACCATCGAATCGGACGGCGCTTTGACGGCACGCCAGTTTTTTGTCTCCGACCCACCGCGCCTGGCCGTGGACATCGAAGGCATCGATCTGCTGCCCGGCCTGCGCGAACTGCTGGGCCAGGTGCGCTCGGACGACCCCAACATCGCCGGCCTGCGGGTGGCACAGAACGCGCCCAATGTGGTGCGCCTGGTCATCGACCTCAAAAAACCGATCACACCTCAGGTGTTCAGCCTGGAGCCGGTCGCGGCCTACCGGCACCGGCTTGTGCTCGATCTGTACCCGGTCACGCCGCCCGATCCGCTGGACGACTTCATTGCACAGCGCCTCAAAGATCTGGCCCCCGGCATGAGCGCAACACCCGCGCCAGCGCCAGCACCCGACACCGATCCGTTAGGCGACCTGATTGCGCAGAAATCCGCACCGGCGAAGACCGCCACCGCGCCCCCAACGCCAACGCCCGCACCACCCGTCAGCCCCGCCCCACGCGAGCCGGTGCGCGCCGCGCCCACCGACCGCCTCATCATCGTCGCGCTCGACCCCGGCCACGGCGGTGAAGACCCAGGCGCGGTCGGCCCCGGTGGCACCTACGAGAAAAACGTGGTGCTTCAGATCGCGCAGCGGCTGCGCACCCGCATCAACGCCACCCAGGTCAACGGCCACCAGATGCGCGCCTTCATGACCCGCGATGCCGACTTCTTCGTGCCCCTGCATGTGCGGGTGGACAAAGCGCGCCGGGTGCAGGCCGACCTCTTCGTCAGCATCCACGCCGACGCTTTCTACACCCCCCGGCCCCAGGGCGCCAGCGTGTACGCCTTGAGTGACCGTGGCGCCTCCAGCGCGGCAGCGCGCTGGATGGCCGACAAGGAAAACAAGGCCGATCTGGTGGGCGGCATCAACCTCGGCGGCCAGGACGCTGGTGTGCGCCGGGTGCTACTGGACATGAGCACCACCGCGCAAATCAATGACAGCTTGCGCGTGGGTGCCACCTTGTTGGGCGAGATCGGCCGCGTGGGCAAGCTGCACAAACCCCGCGTGGAACAGGCGGGGTTTGCGGTGCTGCGCGCGCCCGACATCCCCAGTGTGCTGGTGGAAACCGCCTTCATCAGCAACCCCGACGAAGAGCAACGCCTGCTCGACCCGGCTTACCAAAACCAGCTGGCCGATGCGCTGTTGCGCGGCATCGTGCGCTACTTCTCCCGCAACCCGCCGCTGGCGCGCACGCGGCAGGTGTCGTGACGGGGCGGAGCCTCAGGCGGGAGACTTCGCCTCGGCCCGCGAGGCCCGCCAGGCGCCGAACATCGCAATCAAGCCCGGCACGATGATCATGGCCCAGATGATTTTGCTCAGGTGGGTTTGCACCCAAGGCAGGTTGCCGAACAGGTAGCCGGCACCGGTCAGGCCCACCACCCAGATGAACGCGCCGACCACGTTGTAGAAGGTGAAGGTGCTGCGTGTCATTTCGGCCACACCGGCCACGAAGGGCACAAAGGTGCGCACAAACGGCATGAAGCGCGCCAGGATGACGGTGATACCGCCGTATTTTTCGTAGAAATTGTGCGCGCGGTCAAAGGCCTTGCGGTTGAAAAAACGCGAGTCCTCCCACTGAAACACCTTGGGGCCGAAGTAGCGGCCAATCGAGTAGTTGAGCTGGTCGCCCAAGATGGCGGCCACCACCAGCAGCGCCATGGCCAGCGGCAGGCTCATGAAACCGGCGCCACACAGCGCGCCCACCACAAACAGCAGCGAGTCGCCCGGCAGAAAGGGCATGACCACCACACCGGTTTCCACAAAGATGATGAGAAACAGCAGGGCGTACACCCAGGCGCCATAGGCCTGGACAAACGCCTCCAGGTGGGCGTCCACGTGCAGGATGAAATCGATCAGCGTCGCAATGAGGTCCATGGGCACGGATTATCGGCGCCGCGCGACAGCCCTTCAGGTGCTGCCGCGCACCCGCAGTTCAAAGCCCAGATCGCGCGAACTGGGCTGCGGGCTTTCCCCCCGCATGAGGGCGAGCAGCATCTGCGCGCTGGCCTCGCCCACCGCCTTGCGGGGCGTGTGCACGGTGGTCAGCGGCGGCAACATCTGGTCGCTGCCGGCCAGGTCGTTGAACCCGGCCACCGCCACCTGCTGCGGCACCGCCACACCCAGCCGCAACGCCGCCAGCAAGCCACCTTGTGCGAGGTCATCGTTGTTGAAAAAGATGGCATCGCAATCGGGGTGGGCGCGCAGCAACTCGGCAAACAATTCGCCCCCCAGCCGCATGCTGGAAGGTTCGGGCACCAGGCGTTCGAGCTTGGGGTCGTACAGGCCGTGTTCACGCAGGCAGCGCCGATAGCCTTCAGCGCGCTGCAAGGTGCGCGGGTCGAGCTGGGCAGCGGCAAAAGCGATGCGCCGGCGCCCGCGCGCCACCAAATGGGCGGTGATGGCGTGGCCGGCATCCTGCTGTGAGAAGCCCACGCAGTACACATCCGGTGCTGGCGACAGCTCCATCAGGTGGACACAAGGCACGCCGCTGGCCGCCACCATCTGGCGTGCCGCGTCGGTGCGATCAAAGCCGGTGAGCAGCAGGCCGGCCGGCCGCTGCGCCAGGTAGGTGCGAAGCAGTTGCTCCTCCTCGTCAGGGCGGTAGTGCGTGACGCCGATCAGCGGCTGAAAACCCTGCGGCTGCAGTGTCCGGTGCACGGCGTCCAGCACGTCCACAAACAACGCGTTGGACAACAGAGGCACCAGCACCGGCACCAGGCTGCTGCGCTGCGACGCCAGGGCGCGGGCTGCCGGGTCGGGCACGTAGCCCAGTTGCTGCGCCGCCCGCTGCACCCGTGCCACCAGATCGGGGGCCACGCTGCGTTCGCCACGCAGGGCACGCGATGCGGTGATCGGGCTGACCGCCGCCAGCCGGGCCACCTCGTTGAGCGTGATGCGACCGCTTGAGCGGCGCTTGGGTTCGGCACGTTCCAAGGGTTTACCCTTTGTTGATGTGGAAAGATTGCTGCTAGGATAGCGCTGTCCAACGGCTTGAACAAGCCGTCAACACACAATTTTTCGTCAAGGCCTTCATTCAAGAAGCCTTGGTCTGCTTCCTTCACGGAAGCTCTTTTTTAAACGCATTGGATAGCGCTGTCCCACATGAACGAGTCGCCTGTATCGGTGTTTCTGGTGGTCATGGGCGTGGCCGGCTGTGGCAAGTCCAGCCTGGGGGCTGCCCTGGCGCAGGCCTGCGGCGTGCCCCTGATCGAGGGCGACGACCACCACAGCGGCACCAGCCGCGAAAAAATGCGCCTGGGTGTGGCCCTGACCGACGCTGACCGCGCCGGCTGGCTGCGCACCCTGGCCGAGCTGCTGCAGGCCCACCAACAGGGTGCGGTGCTCACCTGCTCGGCTCTCAAACGCGCCTACCGCGACCAGCTGCGCGCCGCCTGCCCAGGCCTGCGTTTTGTGTTTCTCGACATCGACCGCGAGGAGGCCGGCCAGCGTGTGGCGGCCCGTGCCGGCACCCACTTTTTTTCCAGCTCGCTGGTGGACAGCCAGTTCGCCACGCTGGAGCCGCCCGTGGGCGAGCCGGGCGTGTTGCGGTTGGACGCACGCCTGCCCCTGAACCAGCTGTGTGCCCAGACCGTGGCCTGGTTGCCGCACAAGGAGCTTGCACCATGAACCACCCCAACCCTGAGCAGCGGGAGCACCCGATGGTGCGCTGGGCCAGCAGCGCCATGGCCGTGTGCCTGGCTGTGATGGCCACCGCCGTGTTCGTCAACGTGGTGCTGCGCTACGGCTTTGGCAGTGGTGTGGCCGCCAGCGAGGAACTCTCGCGGCTGCTGTTTGTGTGGATGGTGTTCATTGGCGCCACGCTGGCCTACCCCGGCGGCGAGCACATGGCCTTCACCAGCCTGGCCGGCCTGCTCGCGGGGCGCCCGCTGGCCTTTGCCGCCGTCACCGCACTGATCCGACTGCTGGTCATTGCCGCCTGCGCCATGCTGGCCTGGGGCGCTTGGCAACAGGTGATCGTGGGCCTGGGCAGCCAGTCGGTGGTGATGGGGTACTCGGCCGCGCTGCTGCCGCTGCCGGCCCTGCTGTGTTCGGTGGCCATCGGTGTGATGGCCTTGTGGGAGTTGATTCAGCGCAAGCCGCTGGACCTGGGCCATGGCGCCGACGTGGAGTGATGATGAGCGCTGAAGCACAGGCCTTTGTGGTTTTTTCGGTGGGCATGCTGGTGCTCATGGGCACCGGCATGAACATGGCCCTGGCCCTGGTGTTGACCGGCGCCGGTATGGCTTGGGTGCTGGACTTCTGGGACACCCAGCTGCTGGCCCAGAACCTGGTGTCCGGCGTGGACAGCTTTCCCTTGCTTGCAGTGCCTTTTTTCATCCTGGCCGGCGAGCTGATGAACGCAGGCGGCATCAGCCGCCGCATCATCGACATGGCCCAGGCATGGGTGGGCCATGTGCGTGGCGGCCTGGGCTACGTGGCCATTGGCGCTGCGGTGTTGATGGCCAGCATGAGCGGCTCGGCACTGGCCGACACGGCGGCTCTGGCCACCATTCTGCTGCCCATGATGCGCCAGCAGGGCTACCCCATGAACACCTCGGCCGGCCTGATCGCCTCGGGCGGCATCATCGCGCCCATCATCCCGCCGTCCATGCCCTTCGTGATCTACGGCGTCACCACCAACACCTCCATCTCGGCGCTGTTCATTTCGGGCATCGTGCCCGGTCTGCTGATGGGTGCGGGGCTGATCTTTGCGTGGCGCTGGGTGCTGCGTGGGCTGAACCTGCCCCAAGGCGAGCCCTTGCCGC
Source organism: Hydrogenophaga atypica (assembly GCF_042665215.1). NCBI lineage: Bacteria > Pseudomonadati > Pseudomonadota > Betaproteobacteria > Burkholderiales > Comamonadaceae > Hydrogenophaga > Hydrogenophaga atypica. The sequence goes on along the minus strand of NZ_JBHTCA010000003.1, from coordinate 402,865 downwards.
TGCGCGAACGCCTGCGTGTCACCGCACGCGCTTTCTGGGCATTGCTCATGCCCCTGATCATCATCGGCGGCATGAAATCCGGCGTGTTCACGCCCACCGAAGCCGCCGTGGTGGCCGCCTTCTACGCGCTGTTTGTGGCCCTGTTCGTGCACCGCGAGATGAAGTTCAGCGCGGTGCATGGCGTGCTGGTGCGCGCCGCCAAAACCACCTCCATCGTCATGTTCCTGTGCGCCGGTGCCCAGGTGGCCAGCTACATGATCACCTTGGCCGATCTGCCCAATCTGCTCACGGGCTGGCTCGGCCCCATGGTGGAGAACCCCCGCCTGCTGATGGCCGTGATGATGCTGGTGCTGGTGCTGATCGGCACGGCGTTGGATCTCACGCCCACCATCCTCATCTTCGCCCCGGTGATGTTGCCCATCGCCGTCAAGGCCGGCATCGACCCGGTGTACTTTGGCCTGATGTTTGTGCTCAACGGGGCCATTGGACTGATCACGCCGCCCGTGGGCACCGTGCTCAACGTAGTGGCGGGCGTCGGGCGCATCTCGCTGCCCAGCGTCATCCGTGGCGTCAACCCCTTCCTCGTCACCTACGTGGCCATCCTCGTGCTGCTGGTGGTGTTTCCGCAGATCGTCATCGAGCCGGTGCGCTGGATGCGATGACCTGAAACCTGTTTTTCACCCGACCTCAACCCCAAGGAGACTTCCATGACAACCTTCCGCCGCACCCTGCTGGCCGCCGTGTCCGCCGCCACCCTGGTGGCGTCTTTCGGCGCCATCGCACAAGACATCAAGCCGCGCATCATCCGTTTTGGCTACGGCCTCAACGAGGTGTCCAACCAGGGCCGCGCGGTCAAGCTGTTTGCAGAAGAGGTGGAAAAAGCCTCGGGCGGCAAGATGAAGGTGCGCGCTGTCGGCGCCGCCGCCCTGGGTTCAGACGCGCAGATGCAGCAGGCCTTGATCGGCGGCGCGCAGGAAATGATGGTGGGCTCCACCGCCACGCTGGTGGGCATCACCAAAGAAATGGCGATCTGGGACACGCCTTTCCTGTTCAACAACGCCAAGGAAGCCGATGTGGTGCTCGACGGCCCCGTGGGCCAGAAGGTGATGGACAAGCTGCAGGAAAAAGGTTTGGTGGGCCTGGTGTACTGGGAAAACGGCTTCCGCAACCTCACCAACAACAAACGCGCGGTGAACAAGCTGGAAGACCTCGACAGCATCAAGCTGCGCGTCATGCCCAACCCGGTGTTCCTGGAAAGCTTCAAAACCCTGGGCGCCAATGCCGTGCCGCTGTCCTTCTCGGAGCTGTTCACCGCGCTGGAAACCAAAGCCGTGGATGGCCAGGAGAACCCGTACAACACCATCCTCTCCAGCAAGTTCTACGAGGTGCAGAAGTACCTGACCGTGACCAACCACGTCTACAGCCCGTGGATCGTGCTGGTCAGCAAGAAGTACTGGGACGGCCTGAGCAAAGCCGAACAAAAGGTGCTGCTGGACGCCGCCGTCAAGAGCCGCGACTTTGAGCGCAAGGACACCCGCGAAGAAGCCGCCAAGGCCCTGGCCGAACTCAAGGCCAAGGGCATGCAGGTCAACGAGCTGACGCCCACCGAAACCAACCGCATGCGCGAGAAGCTCAGCGCCATCAACGCCAGCATCGCCGCCAACGTGGGCGAAGCCCTGTGGAAAGAGACACAGGCGGCTGTGGCACAGGCACGCAAGTAAACACCTGGCCGGTTGGGCCAACCACCAGCCGGCCCCTGGGCCGGCTTTTTTGTGGCCGCCTAAAATTCCCGCGTGAACGCACCCGAATCCGCGCCCCGGCACGCCCAACGCCGCACCATTCTTGAACTCCCCGACGAGCTGATCAGCCAGATTGCCGCTGGCGAGGTGGTGGAGCGCCCCGCCTCGGTGGTGCGTGAGTTGGTGGACAACGCCCTGGACGCGGGCGCGCACCACGTCACCGTGCGGCTGCTGGCCGGCGGGGTGCGGCTGATTGCGGTGGAGGACGACGGCCAGGGCATCCCACGCAACGAGCTGCCGGTGGCGCTCAAGCGCCATGCCACCAGCAAGATCCGCTCGCTCGACGAGCTCGAATCGGTGGGCACCATGGGTTTTCGCGGCGAGGCGCTGGCGGCCATCGCCTCGGTGGCCGAGCTCAGCCTGCTCTCGCGCACACCGCCTGGCGACAGCGCCGACGCCGAACACGCCTGGCTGCTCAACGCCCGCACCGGCGAACTCAGCCCCGCGCCGCGCGGCGTGGGCACCAGCGTGGAGGTGCGCGAGCTGTTCTACGCCACGCCCGCGCGGCGCAAATTCCTCAAGACCGATGCCACCGAGCTGGCCCATTGTGTGGAAGCCGTGCGCCGCCACGCACTGGCCCGGCCCGACGTGGGTTTTGCCATCTGGCACGAAGGCAAACTGGTGGAGCAGTGGCGCGCTGCGCCGCCCGGCGCCAGCCCCGAAGACAGCATGGCGCAACGCCTGGGCGATGTGCTGGGCCGCGAGTTCCTCGACAACAGCCTACCGGTGGCCTGGCGCAGCAGCAGCGACCACCCCCACCCCATACGCGTGTGGGGCCGCGTGGGCCTGCCCGACTTCGCGCGTACACGCGCAGACCAACAGTTTGCCTACGTGAACGGCCGTTTTGTTCGCGACAAGGTGGTGAGCCACGCCGCCCGCGCCGCCTTTGAAGACGTGTTGCACGGCCAGCGCCAGCCGGTGTACGCCCTGTTCATGGAAATCGACCCGCGCCGCGTGGATGTGAACGTGCACCCCACCAAAATCGAGGTGCGCTTTCGCGACAGCCGCGAGGTGCACCAGGCGGTGCGCCACGCGGTGGAGGACACACTGGCCGCGTCCCGTGCAGGCCAGCCGGTGGCGGCCACCCCAACAGCGGTGCCGGTGGTGAACCTGGTGTCGCCTGCCTGGCAAAGCCCGCTGCCGCTGTCCGAACGGCCCGCGCCCAGCCCGTTTCTGTACCGCCCCACCACCCCACCCGAGGTGGGCCACCGTGTGCACGACCTGGGCGCCTTGTGGTCGGTGGCATCGCCCATGCCAACACCCGAACCGCCGGCGCCTGTGCCGGCCGCCGAAGCACCGCCCACCGACACCTGGCCGCTGGGCCGCGCCATCGCACAACTGCACGGCGTCTACATCCTGGCCGAAAACGCCCAGGGCCTGGTGCTGGTGGACATGCACGCCGCCCACGAGCGCATCGTCTACGAGCGCCTCAAACAGCAGCTTGATGCCGGCCCAGAAGCTGCGCTGGCCAGCCAGCCGCTGTTGATCCCGGCCACCTTCGCTGCCACCCCGGCCGAGGTGGCCACGGCAGAAGCCAGTGCCGAGGGCTTGTTGCAGCTGGGGCTGGAAATCACGCCGTTTTCGCCCCAGACGCTGGCGGTGCGCGCCGTGCCCGCCACGCTGGCGCAAGGCGACGCGGTGGCGCTGGCGCGCAGTGTGTTGGCCGAACTGGGCCAGCATGAAGCCAGCACCGTGGTGCAACGCGCCCGCAACGAATTGCTGGCCACCATGGCCTGCCATGGCGCCGTGCGCGCCAACCGCCGGCTCACGCTGGAGGAAATGAACGCCTTGCTGCGCCAAATGGAAACCACGGAACGCGCCGACCAATGCAACCACGGCCGGCCCACCTGGCGCCAGCTGTCCATGCGCGAGCTCGACGGCCTCTTTCTGCGCGGGCGCTGAGCCAATGCGATGAGCACACCGCATCCCACCGAACGCCCCGCTCCCGTGGGCTTTGCCGAGGCCCTGCGCTTCTGGCTCAAGCTGGGTTTCATCAGCTTTGGCGGCCCGGCCGGGCAGATCGCCATCATGCACGCCGAACTGGTCGAGCGCCGCCGCTGGATCAGTGAAAAGCGCTTTCTGCACGCACTCAACTACTGCATGCTGCTGCCCGGCCCCGAGGCCCAGCAGTTGGCCACCTACATCGGCTGGCTGATGCACCGCAGCTGGGGCGGCATCGTGGCCGGCGGGTTGTTCGTGCTGCCTTCCCTGTTCATCTTGATCGCCTTGTCGTGGGTGTACCTGGCGTTTGGCAGCGTGCCGGTGGTGGCCGGCCTGTTCTACGGCATCAAGCCGGCCGTGACGGCCCTGGTGTTGCACGCGGCCCACCGCATCGGCACCCGTGCGCTCAAGAATGGCTGGATGTGGGGCATTGCGGCGGCCTCGTTCGTTGCCATCTTCGCTTTCGACACGCCCTTTCCCGCCCTCGTGGCGGCGGCCGCGCTGATCGGCTGGCTGGGCTCGCGCCACGCGCCCGCGGTGTTTGCGCTGGGCGGTGGCCACAGCGGCGCACACCAGGGCTATGGCCCGGCCCTCATCGACGACAACACGCCCACACCCGCCCACGCGCGCTTCTCGCGCGCCCACCTGCTCAAGGTGCTGGCCGTCGGTGCCGGCCTGTGGCTGGCCGTGATGGGCGCACTGCTGGCCTGGCAGGGCTGGGACGCCACGCTCACACAGATGGGTTGGTTTTTCAGCAAGGCCGCTTTGCTGACCTTTGGCGGCGCCTACGCGGTGTTGCCTTATGTGTACCAGGGCGCGGTCGAAACCTTCCAGTGGCTCAGCGGCACACAAATGATCGATGGCCTGGCGCTGGGCGAAACCACGCCAGGGCCGCTCATCATGGTGGTGGCCTTCGTGGGTTTTGTGGGTGGCTGGCAGCAGGCCGTGTTGGGGCAGGACGCGCTGTTCCTGGGTGCGTCGCTCGCCGCCACGCTCGTCACCTTCTTCACCTTCCTGCCGTCCTTCGTTTTCATCCTCGCCGGTGGACCGCTGGTGGAAACCACCCACGGCAAGCTGGGCTTCACCGCGCCGCTGTCGGCCATCACCGCCGCCGTGGTGGGCGTCATCCTGAATCTGGCGTTGTTCTTCGCCTACCACGTGTGGTGGCCACAAGGCTGGGACGGGCGCTTCGACGCCGCCTCGGCCCTGATCACCGTGGCCGCCACAGTGGCGCTTTTCCGGTTCAAAACCGGCGTTTTTTCGCTGCTCGGCGCCTGCGCGGCCGTTGGGCTGGGCATCACCTTGCTGCGCTGATGCAGCAGATCCCACCATTCGCACCACTAAAGTGCAAAACATTGCCAATTTCCTCATTTCGGTTGACGAAATGCACGTTTCGCATAATGTCATGCACTTTTATGGAGCATGACTTTGAAATACGCATCGGTTCACCAGTTTCTTGAGCATGTCGCGCAGCACAACCCCGGCCAGCCCGAATTCCACCAGGCCGTGGGCGAAGTGATGGAGAGCCTCTGGCCCTTCATCCAGCGCCACCCCAAATACGCGGAGCAAGGCCTGCTGGACCGTCTGGTCGAGCCCGAGCGCATCGTCATGTTCCGCATCTCCTGGGTCAACGACCACGGGGACGTGCAAGTCAACCGCGGCTACCGCATCCAGCACAGCTCGGCCATCGGCCCCTACAAGGGCGGCATGCGCTTCCACCCGTCGGTCAACCTGTCCATCCTCAAGTTCCTGGCCTTCGAGCAGACCTTCAAAAACGCCTTGACCACCCTGCCCATGGGCGGCGGCAAGGGCGGCTCCGACTTCGACCCCAAAGGCAAAAGCCCCGGCGAGGTGATGCGTTTCTGCCAGGCACTGGTGAGCGAACTCTTCCGCCACGTGGGCGCCGACACCGACGTGCCGGCCGGCGACATCGGCGTGGGCGGACGTGAAGTCGGCTACATGGCCGGCATGATGAAAAAGCTCAGCAACCGGGCCGACTGCGTGTTCACCGGCAAGGGCCTGAGCTTCGGCGGCTCGCTGATCCGCCCCGAGGCCACCGGCTACGGCACGGTGTACTTCGCGCAGGAGATGCTGAAACAGAAAGGCATGTCGTTTGATGGCCTGCGCGTGAGCGTGTCGGGCTCGGGCAACGTGGCGCAGTACGCGGTGGAAAAAGCCATGGCGCTGGGCGCCAAGGTGGTCACCGTGTCGGACTCCAGCGGCACCGTGATCGACGAAGCCGGCTTCACGCCCGAAAAGCTGGCCGAGCTGATGGACGTGAAAAACCACCTGTACGGCCGCGTGAGCGACTACGCCGCCCGCACCAAAACCCATTTTGAAGCCGGCATGCGCCCCTGGGCCGTGCCAGTGGACGTGGCCCTGCCCTGCGCCACACAAAACGAGCTGGACGCCCAAGATGCACGCACCCTGCTGGCCAACGGCGTGAAGTGTGTGGCCGAGGGCGCCAACATGCCCACCACGCTGGACGCCGTGCGCGTGTTTGAGGATGCCGGCGTGTTGTACGCCCCCGGCAAAGCCAGCAACGCCGGTGGCGTGGCCACTTCGGGCCTGGAGATGAGCCAGAACGCCATGCGCCTGAGCTGGCCGAGCGAGGAAGTGGACCAGCGCCTGCACGGCATCATGGTCGGCATCCACCAGGCTTGCTTGCAACACGGCCGCCGTGCCGATGGTTCGGTCAGCTACGTGGACGGCGCGAACATCGCAGGTTTCGTGAAGGTGGCCGACGCCATGCTGGCGCAGGGTGTGATCTGAAGCCCGGGCGGCATGGCCGCCCTATCTCTCGCCACAGGACGTCGTTACACTGTTCACAAGATGACGCGAAATCGACGGGTGGGATCCAGGAAAACGCGCTGGGCGTGGCTCACAGGGCTTTGGCTGGTGTGGGCAGCCGGTGCGGCCTGGGGCCAAGTAGGCTCTCTCCCACCGGCCGTTGGGGTGTCCACCACAGTGGTTGGCATCCTCAGCTACGTGCGCTGGCCTGCCGAGGTGACCGACGTGAACCTCTGTGTCGTCGGGCCATCGGACCACACCGACGAGCTGCTGCGCGTGCAGTCCACTGAAATCGCACCGCAGCGGCGGCTGCGCATCAGCCGCCAGTCGGTCGACGCCGAATTGGTGCCGACCAGTTGTCAGGTTGTCTACCTCGGCACACTTGACGATGTCGCTTGGCAATCCCTGTTGCGTCGCCTCGGCCCGCGCCCCATCGTCACAATGGGTGAACGCAGAGAACAGTGCCTGGCTGGCGGCATGTTCTGCCTCGACGTACAGCCGAATTCGATCGCGTTTGAAGTCAATCTCGACTCGCTGGCCCGGGGTGGGGTCCGGGTGCATCCCAACGTGCTGCAATTGGCCCGGCGCAAGGCGCGAACGCCATGAACCCCACGCCACGCCAAGCCGAACCGTCCATGCCGAGTTTGCGCGCCGAACTGCGGCGGGCGCACCTGACGCTGATCGTGGTGTCGGTGGTGCTGGCCGGCGGCCTGCTGACAGCGCTGGCCTGGGGCGCCTTGCGCACACACGCCATGCACAACCTCCAGCTGCTCAGCCGCACCGTGGGCTACACGGTGGAAGCGGCCTTGGTTTTCAACGACAAGGAGGCGGCGACCGAAGCACTCAATACCGTGCTGCGCGACGAAAGCGTGGCCGAGGTGCGCTTGTTCGATGCCTCGGGACAGCCCTTCGCCCACTGGCGCGCACAGGCCGGTGGCCTGTGGTCGGAAGCGGCCCAGGCCTTGTGGCCCACCCCCATTGAAATGGCTCTGGAGCGCGACGGCAAGGTGCTGGGGCGACTCTTCCTGCGTGGCGACGGCTCCGAGCTGCTGCGCTTTCTGCTGACGGTGGTGGCTGTGGTGTTGGGGTGTTTGGCGGCCACGGCCTGGCTGGCCCTTCGTCTGGGCCAGCGCATGATGGGGCACATCGTTGGCCCACTGCAGGCCATGGTCGAAGTGGCGCACGCGGTGCGACACGATCGGGCCATGCACCGCCGCGTGCCAGCAGCCGGCGTGGCTGAACTGCAGGCCTTTGGCAACGACTTCAATGCACTGCTCGATGAACTGGCACTGCGAGAAGCCGCACTCGAACAGGAAAACGCCCACCTGGCCCACCGCGCCGAGCACGATGCGCTGACCAAACTGCCCAACCGGGCCGCCTTCGACCACGCACTGGAGGCTGCTGTGGCGCGAGCCCATGCCACTCAAGGCCAGTTGGCGGTGTTATTTGTGGACTGCGATCGATTCAAGCAAATCAACGACACCCGAGGCCACGCGGCAGGCGACGCCGTGCTGCGCGAGGTGGCACAACGCCTTCGCGCACAAGTGCGAGACAACGACATCGTGGCCCGGTTGGGGGGCGACGAATTTGCGGTACTGATCGCACCTGTGCGCGACTTCGCACGGGTGCACGGCATCGTGACCGCACTGGAGCACGCTATGTTGTTACCCATTGCGGCGCCCGAAGGCCCACCTTTGCAGATGGCCCTGTCAATTGGCGTGGCGCTGTACCCGGAGCACGGAACGAGCGCCAGCGCATTGCTGCACAAAGCCGACAACGAGATGTACCGCGTGAAGCGACAGCGCGCGCAGGTCGCCTGACCCAGGAGGATTTCATGTCAATACAAGGTTTGCCCAAGCACCCCAATCCACCCACGCCGCGGCGCCTTTTTGTGGCCGCCAGTGGTGCCTGCTGTCTGGCGCTGTTGGGATGTCAATCCGCACCCCAACCCAAGTCTGCGACAGCGCCCAAATCGCCATCCCGTCTGAAAGACGAACAACTTCAGGTGTTGCGCCAAGCGGGTTTTCGCGAGACGGACGACGGCTGGGAGTTGGGGCTGAGCGTGAAGATCCTGTTCGACCTCAACAACGCACGTGTGAACGAAAGCTCGCGCGAGGCCATCGTCAAGCTCGGGCGGCAGTTGCGGGCAGTCCAGATCCTGAAACTGCGGGTGGACGGGCACACCGACAATTCGGGCACGCGGGCTCACAACGAACAGTTGTCCCTGCGCCGAGCCGAGGCGGTGGGCGACGCCTTGACTTTGGCGGGCTACGCCGCCACCGAGCTTCAACTCAGGGGGCTGGGTGCCCAGTTTCCCGTGGCGGACAACAGCACCCCCGAAGGCCGGGCCGACAACCGCCGCGTGGCGATTGTCGTGCCAGCCCTGCCGTGATTCACAGCACGATGCGGGCAGCCAGCGCCTGCAGCTCGGCCAGCGGCGGGTCTTTGCGTGGCCACACGAGCTCGGCCCCGTCGTTGGCATAACGCGGCAGCACGTGCACATGCACGTGGGGCACGGTCTGCCAGCCGGCGGGTTTGTTGGTTTGCAGCAGCGTCATGCCCTCGGGCTGGAAGGTGGCCTGCACCACCTTGGCCACGCGGGTGGCAACGGCAAACAGGTGGGCGGCTTCGGCCTCGGCCAGTTCCATCACGGTTTCCACCTGGCGTTTGGTGGCCACCAACACGTGGCCGGGGTTGACCTGACCCGCGTCCATGAAAGCAATCACCTGCTCGTCCTCGAACACGATGGCGGCCGGGATTTCGCGGCGGACGATGCGGGTGAAGACACTGTCGGTCATGATGTGCAGACGGTAAATGCGGACATGGCGGCCATTCTGCCCTGAACTTTTCGCCTCCGCGCCGCTCCGACCTCCCCATGAAACGTCTGCTGCTTGTATTGATCGCCGCTGTGGGCTTGCTGGCCGGCTGCGCCACGCTGGACGAAAAACAGCGCCAGTGGATCTTCCAGCCGTCTGACCGCAGTTGGTCGCGCGGCGCCGAGGCGGCTGCCGGCATGAGCGATGTGTGGATCGAGTTCGCTTCCCGCGAGAGCGGTCAGCCGGTCAAGCTGCACGGCCTGTGGGCGCCCCACGCCGACTTCGAGCGCCGCGCCGACGCACCCATCCTGCTCTACCTGCACGGCGCGCGCTGGAACGTGACCGGCTCGGCCTTTCGCATGCAACGCATGCAGGAGCTGGGTTTTTCGGTGCTCGGCATCGACTACCGGGGTTTCGGCAAAAGCACGGCCGACCTGCCCTCGGAGGCCATGGCCTACGAAGACGCCCGCGCCGCGTGGGACTGGCTGGGCAAAACCTACCCCGGCCGGCCGCGCTACATCTTCGGTCACTCGCTGGGCGGGGCCATCGCCATCGATTTGGCCGCGCAGGTGGGCGATGAAGCGGGCACCCTGGTGGAAGGCACCTTCACGTCCATCCCCGACGTGGTCAGCTCTTTCAAGTGGGGCTGGCTGCCGGTGTCGCCTTTGATCACCCAGCGGTTTGAGGCGGTGCAACGCGTGCCCGCCATCGGCTCGCCCTTGCTGGTGGTGCATGGCAGCAACGACCGGCTCATCCCGCCCGCACTCGGCCAGCGCCTGTTTGATGCCGCCACCGGCAAAAAAGCCTTTGTGCTGGTGGAAGGCGGCTCGCACCACAACACCAACTCGGTGGGGCAGGCACAGTACCGTGTGGCGATTGCGGAGTTGTTTGGCCTGCGTTGAAAGTCCTCACGCGCGGAAGACCGTTTCGCCGCCGGGCCGCCCCAAGGCGAAACAGCCCCCTTGGGGGGCAGCGACCCGCGCAGCGGTGGAGCCCCGGGCCGCACCCGAAGGGTGCGGGACGCAAGGGGGCAGTCGTTGCGTCCGCATCTGCTACCCTCAGCCGGATGCCTTCTTCGCCGAATTCCAACGCCATGTCGCCAGCACTGGTGGTGCTGGTGCTCACCTTGATGCTGGGTCTGCAGCCTATCACCACCGACCTGTACCTGCCCGCCCTGCCCGCCCTCACCCAGGGTTTTGGCGCACCCATGTCGCAGGCGCAGCTCACGCTCACCGCGCTGCTGCTGGCGTTTGGTCTGTCACAACTGGTGTGGGGGCCACTGTCCGACCGCTTCGGCCGCCGCCCGGTGCTGCTGGCCGGCATGCTTGCCTATGTGCTCGCCTCCATCGGCTGCACCGTGGCCAGCAGCATGGAGCAGCTCATCGCCTGGCGCACGGTGCAAGGTGCGGCCATGGGCGCGGGCGTGATGTGCGCGCGCGCCATCGTGCGCGACCTCTACACCCCGGCCGAAGGCGCGCGCGCCATGTCCAAGGGCTTGTCAGGCCTGGGGGTGATCGCGTTTCTCAGCCCACCGTTGGGCGGGTTGTTGTCCGACGCGTTCGGCTGGCGCATGGCGCTGTTGGCGCTGGCCCTGTTTGGCGCGGTGGCGTTGGTGCTCATCGTCTGGCGCTTTGAGGAAACCGTGCCGGCCCGCAACCCAAACGCGCTCCAACCCGGCAACCTGCTGCGCACCTGGGCGCACATCCTGCGCAGCCCCACCTTCTGGGCCTACGCCTTGCTCACGGCCGCCTCCTACGGCGGGCTGTTCACCTTTCTGGCCGCGTCGTCGTTTGTCTTCATCCAGGTGCTGGGCTTAAGCAAAACCGCCTACGGGCTGGTGATGAGCACGGTGTCGCTGTCCTACATCGCCGGCACCTTCGTCTGCCGCCGCCTGTTGCCCCGCCTGGGCGTGCGCCGCACGGTGCGTCTGGCGGCAGCCCTCACGCTCACGGGAGGCACGCTGGTGGGCGTGCTGCCGCTGCTGGGCGTGCAAAGCGTGTGGGCCATCGTGCTGCCCTTCTACCTGTTCATGATCGCGCACGGCGTGCACCAGCCCTGTGGCCAGAGCGGCGCCGTGGGGCCCTTCCCGCAGGCCGCAGGCGCGGCTTCGGCGCTGAGCGGTTTTCTCATCACCGTGGTGGCCTTTGCCATGGGCGGCTGGTTGGGCCAAAACATGCAAATGGGCGCCGGGGGTTCGGTGCTGCCGCTGACGAATGGCATCTGGTTCTGGGCCGCTGCCATTGCCCTGGCCGCCTGGACGCTGGTGTGGCGCTTCGGCGAACCACAAACACCGCCCCAGCGCGTGGCAGAGGCTGCTGCACCATGAGCACCCGTTGGCTGGGCCTGACCGGCCCCACCGCCAGCGGCAAAACCGCCGCCGCACTCGCCATCGCCCAGCGCTGGCCGGTGGAAATCATCAGCGTCGATTCGGCCCTGGTCTACCGGGGCATGGACATCGGCACCGCCAAGCCCAGCGCCGCCGAGCTGGCCGCCGTGCCCCACCACCTGATCGACATCCGCGATCCGCTGGACGCCTACAGCGCCGCCGAATTTGTGCGCGACGCCACCCGGCTGCGCGACGACATCACCGCGCGTGGCCGCGTGCCGCTGCTGGTGGGCGGCACCATGCTCTACCTCAAGGCCCTGCTCGACGGCATCGACGACATGCCGCCCGCGCAGCCTGACGTGCGCGCCGCCATTGAAGCCGAGGCCCAGGCCCAGGGCTGGCCGGCCCTGCACGCCCAACTGGCCCAGGTGGACCCCGCCACCGCCGCCCGCCTGGCGCCCAACGATTCACAGCGCATCTCGCGCGCGCTGGAGGTGTTCCGCGTCAGCGGCCAGCCCATCTCGGCCCTGCAACAAGGTGCGCGCAAGGGCGCCTGGCCACTGCCGGCCGGGGCCTTGCTGTCGTTGGAGCCCACCGACCGCGCCTGGTTGCACGCCCGTATCGCGCAGCGTTTCGACGCCATGCTGGCGGCCGGATTTCTGGACGAAGTGAAGGTGCTGCGCGCGCGCGGCGACCTGCACCCCGACCTGCCCAGCATGCGATGCGTGGGCTACCGCCAGGCCTGGGAAGCGCTGGACGCAGGCGCGCCCGCCGCGCTGCAGCAGCTGCGCGAACAAGGCATCGCCGCCACCCGCCAGTTGGCCAAGCGCCAGATCACCTGGCTGCGCAGCATGCCGCAGCGCACACCCATTGCCTGCGAAGCGCCCGACGCGCTGGCGCAGGTGTTGCAACACGCCGCCCGGCACCTGGACGCCCATGGCTGAGGCCGTTGTTGAGGTTGAAGGCCTGGCCAAACGCTACGGCGCCAGCACCGTGTTTGAAGGTGTGAGCCTGCGCGTGAAACCCGGCGAGAGCGTGGCCATCGTGGGCGAATCGGGCGTGGGCAAATCCACCCTGCTCAACTGCCTGGCCGGCCTCGACACCTGGGACGCCGGTGAGGTGCACCTGTGTGGCCACCCCTTGAGCGCCCTGGACGACAACGCCCGCGCCCTGCTGCGGCGCGACCGCGTGGGCTTCGTCTTCCAGGCCTTCCACGTGTTGCCCCACCTGGACGTGGCACAAAACGTGGCCCTGCCCCTGCTGCTGCAACAGCGCCCCGACAACGCCCGCGTGGCCGAGGTGCTGCGCGCCGTGGGGCTGGGCGATCTGGGCGCGCGCCTGCCTCAGCAACTCTCGGGCGGGCAACTGCAACGTGTGGCCATCGCCCGCGCCCTGGTGCACCGCCCCGCCCTCATCCTGGCCGACGAGCCGACCGGCAACCTCGACCCCGCCACGGCCACCCACGTGCTGGACCTGCTGCTGGCGCAGACCCAACAACACGGCGCCGCCCTGGTGTTGGTCACCCACTCCGACCACGCAGCGGCACGCACCCAACGCCTGCTGCGCCTGAGCGCCAACGGCATCACCGAACATTGAACCGACCATGCGCACCCTGCTGCTCTCCGCCCTCGTCCTGTCCACGTCCACCGCCTGGGCCCAGTCGGCCGACAGCTTCCAGAGCTGCCTCGCCAACCTGCGCGCACCAGCCCGCGCTGCCGGCGTGAGCGACGCCGCCTTCGCCCGCCACACCCAGGGCCTGGCGCCCGACATGAGCGTGATCGAAAAGCTGGACAACCAGCCCGAGTTCCGCACCCCCATCTGGGACTACATGGCCGGCCTGGTGGACGAGGAACGTGTGGCCCAAGGCCGCGCCTTGCTGGCCCAGCACCGCGAGACGCTGGCCAAGGTGGAGGCCCGCTTTGGCGTGGACCCGGCCACGGTGGTGGCGGTCTGGGGTGTGGAGAGCAACTTCGGCCAGAGCTTCGGCAGCTACCCACTCACGCAGGCCCTGGGCACCTTGTCGTGTTTTGGCCGGCGCCAGGCCTACTTCCGGGGCGAGTTCTACGCCACGCTGCGCATACTGCAGGCGGGCGACATCGCGCCCGAGCGCCTGGTGGGCTCCTGGGCCGGGGCCTTTGGCCACACCCAGTTCATGCCCAGCACCTTCGAGCGCCTGGCGGTGGACTTTGACGGCGACGGCAAACGCGACCTGATGGACAGCACCACCGACGCGCTGGCCTCCACCGCGAACTTTCTGCAAAAAGCCGGCTGGAAAACGGACCTGCCCTGGGGTTACGAGGTGAAGCTGCCCGCCGGCTTCAGCACCGCCGGCGAAGGCCGCCGCACCAAGCGCACCATGAGCGAGTGGGCCGCGCGTGGCCTGCGCCGTGTCGATGGCAGCCCCCTGCCCGCCAGCGGCAGCGCCGGCCTCATGGCGCTGGCCGGGCCAACCGGCCCGGCCTTCCTCGTCACCCGCAACTTCGACGCCGTCTACAGCTACAACGCCGCCGAAAGCTACGGCCTGGCCATCGCCCACCTGTCCGACCGGCTGCGCGGCGCTGGCCCCTTCGCCACGCCCTGGCCCACCGACGACCCCGGCCTCTCGCGCGCCGAACGCCGCGAGCTGCAAGGCCTGCTGCTCATGCGCGGCCACGACATTGGCGCCATCGACGGCATGCTGGGCGACAAAAGCCGTGCCGCCATCCGCGCCGAACAAACCCGCCTGGGTTTTGAGGCCACCGGCCGCGCGGGTCAGAAACTCCTGAAGGCATTGCGAGGCTGAACATGCTGACGCTGGACACCGCCCTGGCCTTCTTCGGCGTCTCGGTGCTGCTGGGCCTGAGCCCAGGCCCCGACAACGTGTTTGTGCTCATGCAATCCGCCACCCACGGGCGGCGCGCCGGCTGGCTGGTGACACTGGGCCTGTGCACCGGCCTGCTGGGCCACACCGCAGCCGTGGCCCTGGGCCTGGCCGCCGTGCTGGCGGCCTCGCCCATCGCCTTCACCGTGCTCAAACTGGCGGGCGCGGCCTACCTCATTTACCTGGCGTGGGGCGCGTGGCATGCACCGGTCAGCGCCTTGAGTGCCGAAGCCACGGCCGGCAGCGGTTGGCGCATGTACACACGCGGTGTGGTCATGAACCTCACCAACCCCAAGGTCGGCATCTTCTTCCTCGCCTTCCTGCCCCAGTTCGTCCAACCCGAGGCCGGCGCGGTGACACAACAGGTGGTGCAACTCGGCGCACTGTTTGTGCTGGCCACGCTGCTGGTGTTTGGTGGCTTCGCCTGGTTTGCCGCACTGATTGGCGGCTGGCTGCGCCGCTCGCCCAGCGCTCAGCGCGTACTCAACCGCGCGGCAGCCGTGGTGTTTGTGGGGCTGGCGGCGCGGCTGGTGTGGGTGCAGCGCTGAATCAAGCGCCCCCCGCGCCGCCTTCGGCGTCACCCCCCAGGGGGCGATGCCAGCCGACTGGCAGAGCCAGATCGGCGGCATCCCCGGCTGGGATACCTTAGGCGACCAGAACCCAGTTGGCCAGTAGGTCGTCGCAGTTGATCGCCCGCACGCGCGGGCCAAAGCTGGCGATGTTGGTCAACGTCGCGTTGTGGTGCGCAATCACCTGCTGCGGCGTCAGCGCCACGTTGCCGGCCGAGGTGTGGGCGTCGGCCACCAGCGTGACGGGGTAGCCCAGCGCCAACGCGCGGCGCGTGGTCGTGTCCACACAGAACTCGCTGTGCATGCCACACACGATGAGCTCGCTCACGCCACGGGCCGACAACAGCGCCTGCAAATCGGTGCGCAAAAAACTGTCGGGCGTGGTCTTGCGCACGCGCAGGTCATCGGGCTCGGCCAACAGGCCATCGGCCAGCTGCCATGCGCGGCTGCCGTGCGCCAGGTAGCCGCCTTGCCCTTCGTGCTGGATGAACACCACCGGCACCCCGCTGGCACGCGCGTGCGCGGCCACGCGGTTGATGCGGGCGATGACGTTGGCACAGTCCCACGCCGCGCCCTCGCCTTCGCACAAGCCTTGCTGGACGTCGATGACGAGCAGGGCGCGGGTCATCAGAGCTTCACCGCCGTGCCACTCACGGCCACCATCATCATGCCGTTGGTCTCGCCCAGCACCTCGTAGTCGAAGTCGATGCCGATCACGCCGTTGGCGCCCAACTCCTTGGCGGCTTCGATCAGGCCTTCAACGGCCGCATCGCGCGCGCCCGAGAGCGCCCGCTCGTAGCCCCCGGCCCGCCCGCCCACCACGTCGCGCACCGACGCGAACATGTCGCGGAAGATGTTGGCGCCAATCACCGCCTCACCATTGACCACGCCCAGGTACTGGCCGCGCGTGATGCCTTCGGGTGTGGTGGTGGACAGGAAAAAGTCTTTGTCGCTCTTGGAAAACCAGCCCATGTGAGTCCTCTCTGTTGTGCGTAACACCGAGTGGGTGCGGTGCCATTCTGCCTTGAGGGCGACGCCGTGTCTCGCCAGTTGGTCAAACACAAACACGGCCCAATGCTTGGTGCAACAGCCCAGTTGGCGTCCGCCTGCACCAAGAACTGCACATGGCTTGCGTCAGAACCTCAACGGCTCACGTCCACCACCACGCGACCGCGCACCTGGCCGGCCAGAATGGCTTCCGCCCACTTGGGCAACTCGGACATGGGCGCGACCGTCGTCATGGAGGCCAGCTTGTCAGCGGGCAAATCGCGCGCGAGTCGCTCCCAGGCGGCCAGGCGCTTGGGCATGGGCGCCATGACGGAGTCGACACCGAGCAGCGCCACGCTGCGCAGAATGTGCGGCAACACCGTGCCCGGCAGGTCCATGCCGCCGGCCAAGCCACACGCGGCGACGGCTGCGCCGTACTCCATTTGCGCCAGCACATTGGCCAACGTCACGCTGCCAACGGAATCGACCGCACCGGCCCAAGTCTCGCGCTGCAGGGGGCGCACTGGCCCTTGCAAGCTGGCGCGGTCAATGCACTCGGTGGCGCCCAGCGCCTTCAGGTATTCATGCGTGTCCACGCGGCCTGTGGAGGCGGTGACCAGGTAGCCGGCCTTGGCCAGCAGTGCCACCGCCACGGAGCCCACGCCGCCTGCGGCGCCGGTCACCAGCACCTTGCCACGCCCGGGCTGTGCATGGCCCCAGCGCTCCAGGGCGTCCACACACAACGCTGCGGTGTAGCCAGCCGTACCGATTGCCATGGCCTGCAGCGGCGTGAAAGCGGCGGGCAGCGGCACCAGCCACTCGGACTTGACACGCTGAAAACGGGAGAAACCGCCCCAGTGTTGCTCAGACAACCCGAAGCCGTTGACCAGGACCTGATCACCCGCTTTCCACTGCGACGAGCTGGTTTCCACGACCGTGCCCACCAGGTCGATGCCGCCCACCATGGGCAGGCTCCGCGCCACCTTGTTGCGGTTGCCGCTCAAGGCCAGGCCGTCCTTGTAGTTGAGGCCGGAATACTGGATCTCGACCAGCGTGTCGTGTGCCGGCAGGTCGGCCAGCGTGAGTTGCTTTAAGACGGTGCTTGCTTTGCCGTCAGTTTCTTCAATGACAACGGCGGGAAATGTGTTGCTCATGGTGATCAGAGTATCCAAGGAATCAAGGTTCAAACGGCCGCCGTCTGGCGAACCGCAGCGGCGGATGCGGGCGTTGTGACGGTTGCGCCACGCACGGTGTCGAGCAGCGCCCCGACATCATCGGGCAAGTTGTCGGCACGCCACGCCACATGCCCATCGGGACGCACCAGCACCAGCTTGCGCTGGTACAGCGCCGCGATCTCCGGTTGCTCAATGCGTTCCAGACGCAGGGGCACACCGCAAGCGCAGGCTTGGTTCAGAAGCGGTGCGGTCAGTCGGGCATCGGCACCGAAACTCAAAAGCACAAATTCGCGCCCGAACAGATCGATGATCGAACGCCCGTCTGACAACCACGCGTGAGGCGCGCGATGGCCGGGACGTGCCGTGGGCACGTAGAAGCTGGGGTGGTCGGTGGTGGGGGGTGTGCCATCGGGCACGATGAGTGGCGATTCGTCGTAACGGTAACCCAGCGCAATGCCTTGCGAAGACCACTCCTGATGCAAAGCAACCACCAGGTTGTCGCCAATGTTGCGCCGCGCCGCTCCGCCCACCGGGCCGTCTTCGGTCACGTGGTCCATGCCACGCCCGACCCAGGCGCTGTAGTTCTGCGTGGCACTGCCAAGATTGCGCAGTGCCACGGGCCGGCGCTCCAGCGTGTAGGCGGGCAACAGGCCGTCGCCCCCCCAGCCGGCCACGCGCGCAGCAAGCATCCAGCTCAGGTCGGTGGCGTCGCCAATGCCGGTGTTCAAACCGTGGCCTCCAGTGGGTGATGTGGTGTGGAGCGAATCACCCGCCAGCCACACCCGTCCCTGGCCGTAGGTGCGCGCCAAGGTCTGTGCACGGCGCCAGGGCACCATGCGCTCGACCGTGTAGGGAATATCGAGTTGCCCGAAAGCGCGCCGGATGACCGGGGTGATGTCAAAGCTCGACGCGTCCAGCGCGGACTCGGCGCCCACGATGGTGAAGCGCCACAGGCCACGGCCATCGACCGAGGTCATGTTCGCCCAGGTCCCCTCGGGCCCGATGAACATGAAGCGTTCCAGGTTGCCGAATGGGTGGTACTGCCCCAGGTTGTCGATGCGCAGCATGGCACTGAGCGAGAAGTCCATCTGCTTGATGAGATCAAATGGAATGCCCAAGGCCTTGCGGATCGGACTGCCCGCACCGTCGCAGCCCACCAGGTACTGCGAGCGCACCTGCACCACGTCGCCCGAGGCCAGATCGCGCAACTGGGAGGTCACGCCCGTTGCATCCTGTACGAAGGATTCAAACTTCAAACCGTAGCGCAGCGTGGCGTAGTCGCTCGACTGGAGCGCCTTGGCCAGGATCGGGTCGAACTGGTTCTGCGCGCAGCGCCGCATCATTTCGGGACTGACCGGCGGCACGCCGCGCTCGCGGGCGGATGGCACTTTGCTGCGTCCGATGTAGTGACCGTCGAGCGCGGTGCAGTACACCGTGTCGCGGGCCTCGTCGTCCGGATAGGCCGCTGCGATCTGATCGATCAGCCCCCAGCGCCGGCAGAACTCCATGCTGCGCTCGTTGTGCGTGCCGGCCTTGGCTTGCGGAATCAGCGCGGTGCCGGTGTCCTGCTCAACCACAAGACAGGGCGTGCGCTGGTGGTTCAGGTCGACGCCCAATGCCAGGCCCACGGGGCCGCCGCCGGCGATCAGAACGGGAATTTCAATGTGTGTGCTCATCCGGTTGGATTTCTGAGGGTTGGTGTGAGTGCGGCGCTGCCACCGGTATGCGTCAGTCAGCCAGGGCCATGCGTTTTGCGTCGCCCTGGACGATGCGGGCGATCTGTGTATCGGGCAGCCCCGCCTCCTGCAGCACCTCGACCGTGTGTTCGCCGAGGTTGGGGGCATGGCTGCGCACGCTCGGTGGGGACTTGCTCCAGCGGCTGGGCGGGCGGAGCTGTCGCACCGCGCCTTCGGTCGGGTGTTCGCTGACGTCAAACATGCCGACCGCCTGCAGGTGCGGGTCTTGCACCACCGAATCCAGGGTGTGCATGGGGGCTGCGGGAATGTCGGCCTGGCTCATGAGGCGCAACCACTCAGCGGTGGTGCGCGTGCGCATGATCTCGGCCAGTTCCGCGTACAGCACGTTGGCATGCGTGGTCCGGCTGCGCAAGTTCTGCACCCGAGAGTCGTTGTCGAAACGATCGGCCTGACCGACCGCTTCGAAGAATGAGCGCCAGTGCTTGTCGGTGTAGACCACTAGGCAGATGAACCCATCTTGTGTGGAGTACGGGCGGCGCTCTTTGGTGAGCGTGCGCTGGTACCCCATCGGGCCAGCGGGCGGCTCAAAGGTGGCACCGCCCATGTGGTCGCCAACGGTGAACTGCGTCATGGTCTCGAACATCGGAACCTCGACAAATTGCCCCAGGCCGCTGCGCTCGCGCCATTGCACCGCCGCCAGCAGCGCGATCGCGGCGTGCAGGCCCACAACCCGGTCGTTGAACGAGAGCGGCACGTAATGGGGCTGCTCCGAGCCCGCCTGCACCAGCATGGCGGGCATGCCGGTCAGGCCCTGCATCAAATCCTCGTAAGCGGGCCGGCCACCGTAGGGGCCGTCGCTGCCAAAACCCACCAGGCTGATCCAGATCAGCCGCGGGTTGCGCTCGACCAGCGCCTCGTAGGTGATGCCCAGGCGGGCCAAGGCGGAGGGGCGCACATTGCAGATGACCACGTCGGACTGGACCGCGAGCTCAACAAACGCACTGACACATTCCGGCTGCTTCAGGTCGAGCACAACACTGCGCTTGTTGCGGTTCAAGTGCAAGAACAGACAGCCCATGTCCGGGTTGCGCATGGGCGGAATCTGCCGCGTGGTGTCGCCTTGCGGCGATTCGATCTTGATGACATCAGCGCCGTAATCGGCGAGGATTTGCGTGGCATACGGCCCCATGACCACGTTGGTCATGTCCAGAATGCGCAGGCCGGCTAGTGCAGCGGGCGCCAGGCCGGGGTTGTTGGTTTCAGTGGGGGAGGTCGACATAGTGCTCCAGCCAGGACTCGGTGTATTGCTGCGTCTGCGCTTGTTTCAGACCTTGCGGCCCCTCGGCCTTCAGGATGTCGTCAAACAGGCGGCCATCCGGCGCCTTGGCCAGATGGCTTCGTGTCTTGGTGATGAGGTCTCCGGCGCGCCCCGCCACACGTGCAGCGGCACGGCCACCGGCTTCGCCCGCGCGATCAATGGCCGCCTTGTTCAGCCGCACGGCATCGCGCGGCATGCGTGCGATCCGCTGCGCCAGTTCAAGGGCGCCGGGCAGCAGGCACTCGCGCTCCAGGACCAGCAAGGCGAGTCCTATTTCTGCCGCGCGTTGGGCGCCGATGGGCTCGCCCGTCAGAATCAGAAACTTGGCCCAAGCCTGGCCAACGAGGGGCACCAGCTCCGGACCACCGGGGTGCCCAAAGCGCCCCTCAGGCAATCCGAATCGAGCATCATCGGCGGCCAGCACGAAGTCGCATTGGGCGATGAAACCCAAACCGGCCCCGAGACAGGCGCCATGCACCGCAGCGATCACGGGCTTCGCGGTCTGGCGCACGGACAAATGGAAACCGTCCACCATCGCAATCAGCCGCTCGTCCTGAACGGCGGCATCCATGCGCGGAAGCCCCGACAAATCGCCGCCAGCACAAAAGGCCCGGCCTTCGGCGCTGATCAGAATGGCCCCCACGTCCGGATCGGCGTCGGCCTGCGCCAGCGCGCGGACGATCTCGCTGCGATTGGATTCGGGACCAAAGCCCAACGCGTTGAGTTTGTCCGGCCGCGCCAGGATCAGGTGCGCCACCCCGTCCCGTTTTTCCAGGCGGATGTGGGTGAAGCCCATGTCGCTCATCACACTCACTCGGGTTGGATGTTGTGGGCGCGCACCAGCTCGCGTGAAAGCTTCAAGTTGGCGCTTGCAATCTGGCCGAGTTCCGCGTCGCTCGACGTGAAGGGCAGGTAGCCGCCGTCGCGCACCTTGGCCTCAAACGCGGGTGTTTTCATCACCGCTACCAGATCGGCCCGCAGTTTGGCCAAAACGGGCGCAGGCAACCCTGCCGGGCCGAACATGGCGTACCAGGGTTCGAGCTTGAGGTCGAAACCCTTGGCGGTCAGCGTGGGCACATTGGGCAGCGTGGGCCAGGGACTGTTGCTGGTCACCGCCAGCGGGCGCAAGCGGCCGGTTTCGAAATGCGGCTGCATGCCCGCCAACGTGCCCAGGAACGCATCCACCTCACCGGCCAGCAACGCACGGGTGATCGGTGCTGTGCCGCTGTAAGGCACCAGCGTGGCACGGATGCCCAGCGTGGACAGCAGTCGCGCGGTGTCCAGGTGCTGCTGGCTGTTGGGGATGATGGCGAAATTCAGTCGGTCCGGATTGGCCTTGCCCTGAGCCACCAGTTCTTCCAGGCTGGCAGGCATTTTTTGCGCGCCAATCAGGAAGTACGGTGTGTTGGCAATCATCGTCAGAGGCTGCAAGTCACGCTCGACGTCGAACATCGGCGCCTTGCTCAATGCTCCGTGCGCCGAGATGGCGATGTTGGCCACCAGCAGTGTGTGCCCGTCCGGCCGTGCGCGCGCAACGATCTGAGTGCCCAATGCGGTGCCTGCCCCCGGTTTGTTCTCCACCACCACCGGCACGTTCCACCGCTTGCTCAACTCCGGCGCAAGGTTGCGCGCAAAGAAATCCAGCGGCCCCGCTGGCGGTGTGGGCACAACCAGGGTGACGTTGCGCGATGGGAAGGTATCCGCCTGGGCTGAGACGGCGGTGAGCAAGGCCGCGACGCCCGCCACCAAAGACACACGCAGCTTACGCAGGCCAGCGCCTGCCAATCCGAAATTCAACACAGCTTGTCTCCATTTGGTTAATCGACGGGCCGCATCGTAGGCACCGGTGTTTAATATGTCCAACTGATTATTTTTATTTTCTTCATCAGTCATTCTTATGTTTTCATTGAAGCAACTCACCGTGTTTGACGCCATCGCCCGGCTCGGCAGCGTGAGTGATGCCGCCGACGAACTGGCCATGACGCAACCCGCCGCCAGCATGTCGCTTCAGCAACTGGAGCACATCCTTGGGGCCGATTTGTTCGTGCGTGTGGGCAAGCGACTGGTTCTGAGTGAGCGTGGCAAGGTGTTGCAACCCATGGCGCGATCGTTGCTGGTAGAGGCCAACGAAATCATCACCACCCTCAACGCCACCACGCACCACAAGCAACTGCGCCTGGGCGCAAGCCCCACGGTGGGGGGCTACCTGCTCAACGACATCTGCACGCGTTTCATGCAGTCCAACCCCGACGTCCAGTTGAGCATTGCTGTGTTGCCCGCACTTGAGGTCATCAATCGCGTTGATGAAATGGCTCTGGACGTGGGCCTGATCGAGTTCATAACCGTGCGCCCCACGCTGGAAATGCTCAAGTGGGGCAAGGAGTCCCTGGTGGTGTTCAGTTCGCCCGCACATCCGCTCGCCAAGTCGAAACGACTCAAGGCGGCCGAGCTTGTCGGGCAACCGTGGTGCCTTCAACACCGCTTCAGCGACACGCGCCGGCAGTTCACTTTGGAACTGATGGACCACGTTCCGAGCATCGACGTGGTCCTTGAAAGCGACAGCCTGAACATTCTGCGCAGCGCTGTCGAAGCCAATCTGGGACTCGGCTGCCTTCCCAGGCCGTGTATTGCGCAAGAGCTTCAGGACGGGCGTCTGTGTGCCTTGCCGGTTGACGATTTCAAGCTCACGATTCCACTGTCAGTTGTATCCCGCAAGTCGGTGAGAAAAAGTCCTCAACACAACAACTTTGTCTCGTTGGTCATGGCGACAACGAAAATATCTCAGGCAAGCTTGCCAGCCTCAAGTCTCAGAAAAGCAGTTGGCTGAGCTGCCAAAGGCCCAGGGTTGCCAGCAGCGCGGCCGAGCTGAGGTTGACCACACGCTGCCAACGCTCGTCAAACCGATCACGCAGCCACGCCACTGCGGTCGACAGCATCAGCCACCACAGCGCCGAGCCCAGCAGCACGCCCACCACCATCGCCCAGGGGGACACAACAGGCGCGCCCCCTGCCAGCGCGCCGAACACTGCCACAAACGCGAGGATGGTCGTGGGGTTCGACAGTGTCAGCAGGAAGGTGCCCGACACATATCGCAACAAGCTGCCTGGTGGCTGATGCGTTTTGCTGCCCCGCACCGGTGGCTTTTTGGCAATGCCCCATGCGAGCCAGAGCAGGAAGCCGCCGCCGAACAAGCCCAGCCACAACTTCAAGCCCAAGAGCCACGAGATCAGACCCGTGACACCAAACGCGCCGATGGCACCGTACACCGCGTCTGCAAAGGCCGCCCCCAAACCCGTGGCCAAACCGGCGGCGCGGCCGTGGTCCAGCGTGCGCTGAATCGCCAGCACACCAATCTGCCCAACAGGTGCAGCGATGGACAAGCCGATCAACAGAGACTGGACAAAGAGTGCCGTCAAAGGAAAAGAGAAATCCGTGGTCATGAGCAGATTCTCGACAAGTCCCGATATTCCGTACAGCCTGAAAATCAGGCGTAAATCAGCTTTACCGATGTTTTTTCAGGCAATCTTGGCATATGACAGAAACCACCTTTGAACTGGACACAAAAGCCTGGGCCCTGTTGATGGCTTTGCAGGTCGATGGTCGCGCACCCCTCAAAACCCTGGCGATGGCAGCAGGGCTTTCTGTGCCCGCCACCGTTGAGCGGCTGAAACGCTTGAAAGACGCGGGTGTTGTGCGTTCAGTGACCGCTGAACTGGCGCCTGCCTTGGTCGGCTATCCGGTGCGCGCCATCGTGGGTGTCACGGTGCAACAGCCGGGCAAAAAAGCGTTCATTGACAAGCTGCGCCGCGCGCCTGAAGTGCTGGAGTGCCATCACGTGGCGGGAGCAGATTCCTACGTGGTGACGGTGGTCGCTCGCAGCCTGGAGGATTTGGAGCGGTTCCTCTCGTCCATCAACAGTTACGGGGAGACGCGGACATCGATCGTGTTTTCAACGCCCATTCCGCGCCGCGCCTTGGTGGCACCTGGCTCACAGCGCACCCCTACCGAGTGAACGCCCTGCCGTGCCTGCGAAAACGACGCGTGCAGCGCTACCAAAGTGGTACCAACCGGCCGTTCTGCAACCGCCATGCCTGCTGCGCCATGGCACGCGCCTCGGCCTCGTCGTGTGTCACCAGCAGGCAGGCCATGCCGCTCTCGGCAATGCGCTTGGAAAACTCGTCACGCAACTGCTGCCGCAAATCGGCGTCGAGCGCGCTGAAGGGTTCGTCCAGCAGCAAGGCGCGGGGGCGGGTGATGATGGCGCGGGCCAGGGCCACGCGCTGTTGTTCACCGCCCGAAAGCGTCCACACCTTTTGCCGGGCTTGTGCGGCCAGGCCGAAGCGCTGCAGCAGGGCCTCGGCGTCGGCGCGGGCCTGGGCCTTGGGTTGCCGCTGTTCGATGAGGCCGAAGGCGACGTTGTCGCGCACGTCGAGGTGGGGAAACAGCGCGAAGTCTTGGAACATGAGGGCGAAGCCGCGCCGTTCGGGTGGCACGCTGGCGAGGTCTTGCCCGGCCCACAACACCCGGCCAGCCTCGGGTGTTTGCAGGCCGGCCACGATTTTGAGCAAGGTGCTTTTGCCGCTGCCGGAGGCGCCCAGCAAGGCCACGGTTTGGCCGGGTGCCACGCGCAGGCTCACATCCTGGACCAGGGGGCGGCCATCGTAGTGCTGGGTGATGTGGTCGAGTTCAAGCATGGGGGTCTTCGCGCTGTTCGAGGCAGACAAACACCAGCAGCGCCAGCGCCATGAGGCCGCAGGCCAGCACCAGGGCGGCGTCGAGGTTGGCCGCACCGGGGCGGCCCAGGCGCTGGTAGATGAGGGTGGTGAGGGTGGTCCACTCGGGCCTGGAGAGGAACAGCGACACCGCAAATTCGCCCAGCATGGTGGCGGCCGCAAAGGCCATGCCCCGGCGCAGCGCGGGCGCCACCAGCGGCAGGGTAACGCGCCACCAGGCGCGCGCGGGCGTGGCGCCCAGCGAACGTGCAGCCTGTTGCAGGTGGGCAGGTTGTTGGTCGAGCGCGCCGATGAGGGCCTGCGCCACGAAGGGGTAGGCCAGCAGCGCGTAGGCGGCCACCAGCAGCGCCAGGCTGGCCGTCCATTGTGGGTAGAGCAGCAACAGACCAAAGGCCACCGTGACGGGCGACACCACCAACGGCACATACACCGCGCCGCGCCACCACAGGGCATGGCGCAGCGTGAAGGCATGCAACAGGCCCAGCGTGGTGGCCAGCACCAGGGCCGCACCGCTGAAGCGCAGGGTATTGCCGAGGGCGGCCAGGGTTTCGGGCTCGGCCCACACAGCCCAAGCGCCCCACCCGGCCGCACCCGCCTTGGCCCACAGGGCCAGCAGTGGCGCACCACACACCACGGCCAGCAGGCCCAGGGCGCCGGCCACGGCCGCGTGCAAGGTGGCACCGCGCAGGGGCAGGCGCGGCACGCGGTCGGCGCGTTCGGGCGCGGCCAGGTGGCGCGACACGGTCACGTACACCAGCGCCACGGCCGACATGCCACCCAGCGTCCACAGTGCCAGCGTGCCGGCCTGCGCCAGTTGCAGCTCGTGAGCCACCAGGGTGTAGATCTCCACCTCCACCGTGGCGTAGCGCTGGCCGCCAAGCACCAGGGCCAGGCCAAAACCGGCGAAGCAGTACAGGAACACCAGGCACAGGGCGGCGCCCACGGCAGGCACGATGGCGGGCCACTCGATGCGCCAGAAAGCGCGCCAGGGCGTGGCACCCAGGGTGCGTGCCGCCGCCAGGCGCTGGGCGCTCACGCGCTCCAGCGCTTCCACCGCTGTGCGCACCAGCACACACAGGTTGAAGAACAGGTTGCCGTAGAGCAGCAGCCAGGGGGTCTCTTCCAAGTCCACGCCCATCTGCCCGGCCCAGCCGCGTGGCCCCAGCAGGGCCAGCACGCCCATGGCCGCCACCAGGGTGGGCACCACAAAGGGCAGCATCAGCACGCGCAACACCCAGCGCCGGCCAGCAAACTCCACCCGCGCCAACACCCACGCCACGGGTAGGCCCAGCACCAGCACCAACGCGCAAGTGGCGGTGGCTTGCAGCACCGACCAGCCCATGCGCCAGCGCAGGTGGTCGTCTTGCCACCAGGCCCAGTCGACCCAAGCAGTGGCGCCGCCTTCAATCAACAAACGCGCCAGCGGGGCCAGCAGCAAGCCCACCAGAAAGGTGGCTGGCAACAGCCAGAGCCAGCGTGCCGGGGTGGCTTTCACTTGAGGACGGTGCGCGTCCAGCGCGTGACCCATTGCCCGCTGTTCGCGGCCAGCGTTTCTGCAAATGGGTTGTCCACCACCGTTGGGGTGGGCACAACGGCCAACGCCGCCACGGGTGCTGCGCCCTTGTCGGCCGGCAGCATCCACATCTCGGTCTGCAGCATCTGCTGCACGGCCGGGCTCCGCAGAAACTCGATGAACTGGCCGGCGGCGGCGCGTTGCCCGCCCCCGCGCACCAGGGCCACGCCCTCCACCTGGCGGAACACCCCACCCTTGAGCAGCAGGTTGAGCGTGGGTGGCTCGGTGGTTTTTTCTTTGCTGAAGAACACCTCGGCCGCCGGGCTGCTGGCGTAGCTCACCACCAACGGGCGGCTGCCACCGTTGCGGCTGAACTCGGTGTAGTAGGCCTCGCTCCAGCCTTTGACCACCTTGAGGCCATTGGCGCGCATTTGCGCCCACCAAGCGAAAGCCGCTTCTTCGCCCATGCCACCCACCGTGGCCAGCAAAAACGCCAAGCCGGGGCTGGATGTGGCGGGGTTGGGCACCACCAGCTTGCCAGCCCACTCGGGGCGGGTCAGGTCCAACAGGTTGGTGGGGGCGCTGCGTTTTTCGCGCGCCAGCCAAGCCTTGTCGGCATTGAGGTTGACGAAGCCGTAGGTGACGGGCACCACGCCCGCGCCCACCTCGGCCACCGAAGGCCGGCGCGCAGCCGGGCCGTCGTAGGGGTCGAGCACATTCGCGGCATGGGCCTTGTGCCACAAGGCGTTGTCGATGCCAAACACCACATCGGCAATCGGCTTGGCGCGGGTGAGGATGAGCTTGTTGAGCATCTCGCCCGCATCGCCGCCCTTGATGAGTTGCAGGCGCACGCCGGCCACGCGCTCAAATTCGCCCAGCAGCGGCTTGGGCAGGTTGAAGGAGCTGTGGGTGAGCACGCGCAGCTCGGGCGTGGCGGCGCGCACCGGCGGTGTGCAGGCCAGCGCGGCCAGGGTGGCCATGGAAAACGTTCGGCGTGGAATCAAACCCATCCCCTCGGACACAAACAACGGCAAATGGGCAATGGGCGTGGGCGCAACACGCGCTGAGCAATACGGCGCCGTCACACTCCCTACGCTGGCACAACCCAGATCAGGTATGGGGACTCTCTCAGCCGCGCGGCCCGCTTGGGCCACCCGGCACCCCCGGTGAAGCGCCGATTTTAGGCGCGCGGGTAAGCTCCCGCCCATGTGGCCTTTGCTCAAGACCTTTTCCTGGCAGGAAATCACCCACCACCCCTGGCGCACCGCCGTGGCGGTGCTGGCGGTGATGCTGGGCGTGGCGCTGGCCTATGCGGTGCACCTGATCAACGCCTCGGCGCTGGCCGAATTTGGCAGCGCCGCCCAGGCGGTGAGCGGTCGGCCCGATGTGTCGCTGCGCGCCCGCCAAGGCAGCCTGCCCGACACCCTGCTGGACCGCGTCGCAGCGCACCCGCAGGTGGCCGTGGCCAGCCCGCTGCTGGAGCTGTCGACCTACGCACAAGGCGCGGCGGGCGAGCGTGTGCCGGTGCGGGTGTTGGGGGTGGACGCGCTGACCGTGGGGCGCATCAACCCGTCGCTGGTGGCGCGGCCCGCTGAGGCCGCCGGGCGGCTGGACGTGTTCGCGCCCGATGCCGTGTTCCTCAACCCCGCCGCCCGCCAGAAGCTGGTTGGCCTGGCGCTGCAGGTGCAACAAGGCCTGACCCTGCACCCCCTGCGGGTGGCCGGCAGCGTGGCCGCGCCGGGCGCGCCGCTGCTGGTGATGGATGTGGCCGCCGCGCAAGAGCGTTTTGACCGCCTCGGCCAGCTCAGCGCCATCGACCTGCGCCTGCGCCCCGGCACCGATGTGACCATGCTGCAGCGCGAACTGGCGCTGGACACCGACCTGCTGTGGCAAACCCCGGACGCGGCCGACGAGCGCCTGGACCGCCTCTCGCGCGCCTACCGCGTCAACCTCACCGTGCTGGCGCTGGTGGCCTTGTTCACCGGCGCTTTTTTGGTGTATTCGGTGCTGAGCCTGGGTGTGGCCAAACGCCAGCCGCAGTTTGCGCTGCTGGGTGTGTTGGGCCTGGGCGCGGCACAGCGCCAGCGGCTGGTGCTGATGGAATCGCTGTTGCTGGGCGCGGTGGGCAGCCTGCTGGGCCTGGCCCTGGGCAGCGGCCTGGCCGCGCTGGCACTGCGGGTGCTGGGCGGCGACCTGGGTGGTGGTTACTTTGGGAGCCAGGCACCCGCGTTGCGATGGACTGCGGGTGCGCTGCTGGGCTACGGGCTGTTGGGCGTCGCGGCGGCCGGCCTGGGTGGCTGGTGGCCGGCGCAAGCGGTGCGGCGGCTGGCGCCTGCGGTGGCACTCAAGGGGTTGATGGCCAGCGCGCCGCGTGCCCGCCAAGGGCTGCTGCGCGGGGCGCTGCTGCTGGTGCTGGCCGCCGGGCTGGCCCTGCTGCCGCCGTTGGGCGGCGTGCCGCTGGCGGCTTACGCGTCTGTGGGGCTGTTGCTGCTGGGTGGGATTGCCATGTTGCCGGGCCTGGCGCGCTGGGCGCTGCGTGGCCTGGCACCCTGGGCCGCACAACACGCCCTGCCCCTGCTGGCGCTGGAGCGGGCACGCCGCCTGCCCGAGGTGGCGGCGGTGGCCACGGGCGGCGTGGTGGCCAGCCTGGCGCTGTCGGTGGCGCTCACCGTGATGGTGGCGAGCTTTCGAGACTCGGTCACGCAGTGGCTGGACGTGGTGCTGCCCGCCCCACTCTACGTGCGCACAGCCCAAAGCAGTGGTGCCGGCGACACGGTGTTTTTTGAACCGGCTGCGGTGGATGCCATCCGCCAGGTGCCTGGCGTGGCCCGCGCAGAAGGCCTGCGGGTGCTGCAGATCCAGCTGGACAGCAACCTGCCCGCCGTGGCGCTGGTGGGCCGCCGCCTGAGCGACCCGGCGCGCGATCTGCCGCTGCTCCAGCCCCCGCTGCCCGCACCACCCGACCATGTCGCCATTTACGTGAGCGAGGCTTTGCAGGCCTTGTACGGCGCACAACCCGGGCAGGTGTTTGCCCCGCTGGCTGGGGCCTTCACCCGGGCGCCCCCCTTCTTTGTGGCTGGGGTGTGGCGAGACTACGCGCGACAGCACGGCTCGCTGGTGATGGACCTGGACGCGCTGCAGCGCCTGAGTGGCGACGACCGCCTCAACGACATCGCGCTGAACCTGGATTCGCAGGCCAGCAGCGCCGCCGTGCAACAAGCCGTGCGCGACACGCTGAAACAACACCACGGTGGCCAGGACCTGATCGAGATCGCGTCTGCCGAAGCCATAAGGGCGCGCTCGCTGGGCATCTTCGACCGCAGCTTCGCCGTCACCTACTGGCTGCAGGCGGTGGCCATCACCATCGGGCTGTTTGGTGTGGCGGCCAGCTTCAGCGCCCAGGTGCTGGCACGTCGGCGCGAATTTGGCCTGCTGGCCCACCTGGGCCTCACGCGGCCACAGGTGCTGCGCCTGGTGGCGGCCGAAGGCCTGGTGTGGACGGTGCTCGGCACGCTGGCCGGCCTCGCGCTGGGCCTGGGCGTCAGCCTCATCCTCGTTTTTGTGGTCAACCCGCAGAGTTTTCACTGGACCATGGACTTGGCCCTGCCCTGGCCGCGCCTGATCGCCCTGTGCGCGGCCGTGGTGGCCAGTGGCACCCTCACCGCCTGGCTGGCCGCGCGCGCGGCGGCCAGCGCCGACGTGGTGCGGGCCGTGCGCGAAGACTGGTAAAACCACCGTTTCATCACAACAAGAAGCCCGCACATGAACTCCTGGGTCCAAGACGCCATCGCCCGCATCGCGGCCGACTTCCAGCGCAGCGCCGACACGCACCTCATCCCGTTGCCCCTGCCCACGTTTGCGCGCCATGGCATCGACCTCTACCTCAAGGACGAATCCACCCACCCCACCGGCAGCCTCAAACACCGGCTGGCGCGTTCGCTGTTTTTGTACGCGCTGTGCAACGGCTGGCTGCACGAAGGCACGACGGTGGTCGAGGCGTCGAGCGGCTCCACGGCGGTGAGCGAGGCCTACTTTGCGCGCCTGCTGGGCTTGCCTTTCATTGCCGTCATGCCACGCAGCACCTCGGCTGAAAAGGTGGCGCAGATTGCTTTCTACGGCGGGCGATCGCATTTTGTGGAACACGCGGGCGAGGTGTACGCGGCGGCCCAGCAACTGGCCGACGAAACCGGCGGCCACTACATGGACCAGTTCACCTACGCCGAACGCGCCACCGACTGGCGGGGCAACAACAACATCACCCAAAGCATGTTTGAGCAGATGGCGCACGAACGCCACCCGGTGCCGGCGTGGATTGTGGTGGGCGCGGGCACAGGCGGCACCAGCGCCACCATCGGCCGCTACCTGCGCTACCAGCGCCACGCCACGCAGTTGTGTGTGGCCGACCCCGAGGGTTCGGTGTTTGCCGCTTACCACGCGCAGCGCGACACCTCGCTCACCGCGCCCGGCTCGCGCATCGAAGGCATTGGCCGCCCGCGTGTGGAGCCCAGCTTCATTCCCACGTTGGTGGAGCGCATGGAAGTGGTGAGCAACCTGGAATCGGTGGCCGCCATGCATGCCCTCGGCGGCCTGCTGGGCCGCAAGGTGGGGCCGTCCACCGGCACCAACTTCGTGGCCATGCTGCGCCTGGCCAACGAAATGCGCGCCCAGCAGACGCCTGGTTCGGTGCTCTCGCTGCTGTGCGACGCGGGCGAACGCTACGAACACACCTACCACGACGCGGCCTGGGTGAAGGCCCAGTTTGGTGACACCACCCCCGCACGCCACCACTTGGCGACACTTTTGGGCTGACATGCCACAACGCCGCCGGCTGCTGCAAACCGCTGCGCTTGTTCCGCTGCTGGGCGCGGCGCACGCGTGGGCCTTGCCAGCGCGTGTGTTGCAATTTCCGCGCGACCACGGTGCCCACCCCGAACTGCGTACCGAATGGTGGTACCTCACCGGCCACGCACAAACAGCGGCTGGGCGCGAATTCGGTTTTCAGGTGACGTTTTTCCGCACCCGTGTGGACGGCACCCAGGCCATGACCAGCCGCTTGGCAGCGCGCCAGTTGCTGTTTGCCCACGCGGCCATCACCGATGTGCAAGCCAACAAGCTGTGGCACGACGAACGCATCGCGCGCTGGAACGGCACGCCCGGCGGCGCGGTGGACGCTTCGCTGCTGGACACCGCGGTGCGGCTGTCGGGCTGGTCGTTCCAGCGCGAGGCGAATGGCTACACCGCGAGCATCACCGGCGACGAGCTGCGCCTGGACTTGCGCGCGCAGCCCACCCAAGCGCTGCTGCTGCAGGGCGATCAGGGCCTGTCGCGCAAGGGCCCGGAGGCGGTGCAGGCCAGCCACTACTACACCCAGCCGCAGTTGGCGGTGCGCGGCACCCTGGGCCTACGTGGCCAAGCGTTCGAGGTGACCGGGCGCGCCTGGCTGGACCACGAATGGAGCGAGGCCTTGCTGCACCCCGAGGCCGTGGGCTGGGACTGGATAGGCATGAACCTGAACGATGGCAGCGCGCTGACCGCGTTTCAGCTGCGCCGCGCCGATGGCAGCGCGCTGTGGGCAGGTGGTTCGCTGCGCCGCCCTTCTGATGCGGCGCCACGCAGCTTTGCCCACCACGAGGTCCGCTTCGAGCCAGTGCGCTGGTGGACCAGCGCCCAGACCGGCGCGCGCTACCCCGTAGAGTGGCGCGTGGCCTCGCCGGCTGGTGAACACACCGTGCGCGCGCGGCTCGACGCCCAAGAGCTGGACGCGCGCGCCAGCACCGGCAACATCTACTGGGAAGGTTTGTCGCGGCTGCTGGACGCACGCGGCCAGCAGGTGGGACAGGGTTACCTGGAGATGACCGGCTACGCCCAGCGCCTGCGGCTCTGAAGCGTGGCCTCAACCATCGCTCAGGCCCATGCCTTCGGTGGGCGAGCGGCTGCTCTCGTTGTGGGCGCGCACCAGGCGGGTCAACATGTCGAGAAACTGCGGCTTTTCGGCATCGCTGAGCGGCGCCAGCATGCGCGCCTGGGCGGCTTTGACGGCTTGTTCCATCTCGGTCAGCAAGGTGCTGCCTTCGGCGCTGATGCCCAACAGCCGCACCCGCCGGTCGGTGGGCGAGGCGCTGCGGCGCAACAACCCGCGCGCCTCCAGCCGGTCCACCACACCGGCCGTGGTCGAGGTGTCCAGGCCCATCAGGCCGGCCAGCGTGCGCTGGTCCAGCCCCGGCTGGCGGTGCACCGTCAGCAGCACGCCGTACTGGATGGGCGTGACCCCAAAACCCTCGGTTTCCTGCAGGAAGATGGCCACCGCGATCTGTTGCAGGCGGCGAATGTAGGGACCGGGCAAGGCGTCGAGTTGCATGGCGATCGGGAGGCAGAAGACGTCGCCGATTCTGCCTGCAGACAAATCCAAGGGTAAACCCTTGTTTATGCGATTATGAAATACTAACTATACTTATTATAAGCATGCTGATTATCAGCATGCAAATCCAGGAGCCCCCATGAACACACCCGACACCTCGTTGCCCGTTCTTGTTGCCGGTGGTGGCATCGGCGGCCTGGCCGCAGCCCTGGCCCTGGTGCGCCGGGGTTTCAACGTGCAGGTGTTCGAGCAGGCCGCCGAGATCGGCGAAATTGGGGCCGGCATCCAGCTCGGCCCCAACGCCTTCCACGCGTTTGACGCACTGGGTGTGGGCGAAAAGGCGCGCGGCCGTGCCGTCTACACCGATTACATGGTGATGCACGACGCGCTGGACGAGTACCAAGTGGGCAAGATCCCCACCGGCGAGGCCTTTCGCCAGCGTTTTGGCAACCCCTATGCCGTGATCCACCGGGTGGATGTGCACAAGTCCCTGCTCGAAGGCGCGGAAGAAACCGGGCGCGTGCGCTTTCAGACCAGCACCCGCATTGAGCGTGTGGAACAGGACGCCGACAGCGTGACCGTGTACGACCAGAACGGCCTGGCCTACCGTGGGCAGGCGCTGATCGGGGCCGATGGTGTCAAGAGCGCGGTGCGCCAGCAGTACGTGAACGACCCGGCCCGCGTCACCGGCCATGTGGTCTACCGCGCGGTGGTGGACAAAGCCGACTTCCCCGAGGATTTGCAGTGGAACGCCGCCAGCATCTGGGTCGGCCCCAACTGCCACCTGGTGCACTACCCGCTGCGGGGCGGCGAACAATACAACGTGGTCGTCACCTTCCACAGCCGCCAGCAGGAAGAATGGGGCGTGACCGAAGGCAGCAAGGAAGAGGTGCAGAGCTACTTCCAGGGCATCTGCCCCAAAGCCCGCCAGCTGATCGACCTGCCCAAGAGCTGGAAACGCTGGGCCACGGCCGACCGCGAACCGATTGGCCAGTGGACCTTTGGCCGCGCCACCCTGCTGGGCGACGCCGCCCACCCCACCACACAGTACATGGCACAAGGCGCCTGCATGGCCATGGAAGACGCCGTGACCCTGGGTGAAGCCCTGCGGGTGCACCACAACAACTGGGCCAAGGCGCTGGACCTGTACCAGCGCAGCCGTGTGGCGCGCACCGCCCGCATCGTGCTCAGCTCGCGCGAGATGGGCCGCATCTACCACGCCAAGGGCGTGGAGCGCCTGGTGCGCAACGAGCTCTGGAAGAGCCGCAGCCCGGAGCGTTTTTACGACGCCATGGAATGGCTGTACGGCTGGAACGCCGGCAACTGCCTGGCCACCCCTTACTGAGACAGAGGAGAGACACCATGAGCCACGAACTCGGCCGCCTGGAAGACCTGCCACAAAGCTACCGCGACGACCTGAAAGACCTGAACCTGGTGCCGCTGTGGCCCAGCCTGCGCGCGGTGCTGCCGCCGGGCACCCCCACCCGCGCCACACAAGCCGTGCACTGGCCCTACGCCACGCTGCGCCCGCTGTTGCTCAAGGCCGGTGAGCTCACCCCGATTGAGAAAGCCGAACGCCGTGTGCTGGTGTTGGCCAACCCTGGCCACGGCCTGGAGAACATGAAGGCCAGCCCAGCCATGTACCTGGGCATGCAACTGCTGCTGCCCAACGAATGGGCGCCCAGCCACCGCCACACACCCAACGCGGTGCGCATGATCGTGGAGGGCGAAGGCGCCTACACCATGGTGGACGGCGAGAAGTGCCCCATGGCGCGTGGTGACCTCATCCTCACTCCCACAGGGCTGTGGCACGAACACGGCCACGACGGCACCGACCCGGTGGTGTGGCTGGACGTGCTGGACCTGCCGCTGGTGTATTACATGGAGACCAGCTACCACATCAACGGCGCGCGCCAGACCGTGAAGCAAGGCAGCGGTGACCGCGCCTGGACCCGTGCCGGTGTGGTGCCCACCCAGGTGTTCAAGCGCAGCGACAAACGCTACCCCATGCTGCGCTACCCCTGGGCCGACACACGCGCCGCGCTGCTGGCCCTGGCCGCCAACGAACCGCAGCTGGACTGCGTGCAGGTGACCTATGTGAACCCCGAGACCGGCGATGACGCCGAGAACATCCTGGGCTTTTACGCGCTGATGCTCAAGCCCGGCCAGACGCTCAACTTGCCCGCACGCTCGCCCTCGCAGGTGTTCCACCTGATCGAAGGCGGCGCGGACGTCTCCACCTGCGGCAAGACCTTCGGTCTGGTCGAGGCCGACACCTGCTGCGCGCCCGGCTATGAGCCCGTCACGCTGACCAACCGATCGGCCGACCAGCCGTCCTTTGTTTTTATTGCCGACGAGTCCCCACTGCACCGCAAGCTCGGTGTGTACGAGACGCGATAACCACCCCAGCCTCCTTCCCCGAGCATGACCACCTACCTCTTCGCCCCGCCCGTCGCCCCCTCCCTGCCCATCCGTGGCAAGACCGAGCGTTTCCCCATCAACCGCATCTTCTGCGTGGGCCGCAACTACCACGCACACGCCGTCGAGATGGGCCGCCCGGTGGACAAAAGTGTCGAGCAGGCGTTTTATTTCACCAAGTCGCCCCAGACGCTGGTGGAAAGCGGCGCCACCGTGGCCTACCCACCGCGCACCAACAACTACCACTTCGAGATGGAACTGGTGCTGGCCATCGGCAAGCCGGGCTTTCGCGTGAGCGAGGACCAGGCCCACGAACTGGTGTACGGCTACGCCGCCGGCCTGGACATGACACGCCGCGACCTGCAACTGGTGGCACGCGACAAGGGCCGCCCCTGGGACACCGGCAAGGACATCGAAGAAGGCTCGGTGTGCTCCGAGATCGTGCCGATGGAAGGTGTGGTCGTTGAACAAGGCGCCATCGCGCTCGACGTCAACGGCGTGACCAAACAGTCGTCCAACGTGGACAAGCTGATCTGGAACATCCGCGAAATCATCACCGACCTCTCCACCTACTACCACCTGCAGCCCGGCGACCTGATCTACACCGGCACGCCCGAAGGGGTGGGGGCGGTGTCCACGGGCGACCACATCGCCGGCCATGTGGACCTGGGCAAACACGGCACCTGTGCGGTAACGCTCACCGTTGGCGCCCCCGACTGAGCGCTCGCAACACGAACCGCCACACGCGGGCCACCCAGGAGCGCACACACGAGCGGCGACAATAGCGCCATGCCTTGTTACCTGAAGCACTTCTGGCGGCTGGTCTGCCTGGCGTCTTGCTGGCTGGCCACCAGCACGGCGGGCGCACAAACCACCGCCCGCCCCCCATTTGAAGACAGCATGGCCCAGCGCATGCAGGCCTGCACCGCCTGCCACGGCGCCCAGGGGCGCGCTGCGCCCGATGGCTACTACCCGCGCATTGCTGGCAAGCCGGCTGGCTACCTCTACAACCAGCTGCTCAACTTCCGCGACGGCCGCCGCCACTACCGCCTGATGGCCCAGATGGTGGACCCGCTGACCGACGCCTACCTGTGGGAAATTGCGCAGCACTTTGCCGCGCTGGAGCTGCCCTACGCCGCGCCCGCAGCGGTGCAGGTGTCGGCGGCCGATCTGGCCCGAGGCCAGCAACTGGCACTGCAGGGTGACCCCACCCGGCGTATTCCGGCCTGCGCCAGCTGCCATGGCAGCCAGCTCACCGGCATGGAGCCCGCCACCCCCGGCCTGCTCGGCTTGCCACGCGATTACCTCAACAGCCAACTGGGCGCATGGCGCACCGGGCAGCGCCGCGCCCACACCCCCGACTGCATGGCCCAGGTGGCCGAGCAGCTGAGCCAGACCGATGTGTCGGCCGTGAGCGGCTGGCTGGCCACGCAGGCGGTACCGGCATTCGCCAAGCCCGCCCCGCCGCCCAACCAGGCCTTGCCGGCGGCGTGTGGCTCGGCCCACACGCCAGGGGGCCGACCATGACACACCGCATCAAATGGCTGCTGATGTTGGGCGTGCTGCTGCTGGCCACGGCCACTGCCGTGGTGTGGCTCAATGTGCGCGGTGAAGCCCCCCTGTCCGATGCGCCGCCGCAGGCCCCAACGGACGCTGCCACCATCGAACGCGGACGTCAGCTGGCCACCGTGGGCAACTGCCAGACCTGCCACACCGCACGCGGTGGTGCGCCTTACGCGGGCGGGCGGGGCATTGCCACGCCGTTTGGTACCGTTTACGCCGGCAACCTCACGCCCGACCCCACCCACGGCCTGGGGCAGTGGAACAGCGACGCCTTCTGGCGCGCCCTGCACCATGGGCGCTCGCGCGATGGGCGGCTGCTTTACCCCGCTTTTCCCTACAACAACACCACCCTGGTCAGCCGCGAAGACAGCGACGCGCTGTACGCCTACCTGCGCAGCCTGCCTGCCGTGCCCCAGCCCAACCGCGCGCACGAACTGGACTGGCCCTACAGCACCCAAGCAGCCTTGGCCGTGTGGCGCGCCCTGTACTTCCGCCCGGGCGCCTACGCACCCCAAACGCAACACAGTGCCGAATGGAACCGGGGCGCCTACCTGGTGCAAGGCCTGGCCCACTGCAGTGCCTGCCACGCGCCGCGCAACGCGCTCGGCGCCAACAGCAACATGCTGGACCTGGCCGGGGGTCTGATCCCGCTGCAAAACTGGTACGCCCCGTCGCTCAACGCGCCGCGCGAGGCCGGCCTGCAGGACTGGCCGCTGGAACACATCGTGGCCCTGTTCCGCGATGGCCGCGCACCCGGCGCCCAGGTGACCGGCCCCATGGCCGAGGTGGTGCAGCACAGCACCCAACACTGGACGGACACCGACCTGCGCGCCATGGCCACCTACCTCAAAGCCCTGCCGCGTGTGGACACCCCGCCGCCCCAGGCACAACGCCCCACCCCGTCGCGCACCCTCGACCTGGGCGCCCAGCTGTACGGTCAACACTGCGCCGCCTGCCACGGCGACGCGGGCGAAGGTGTGCCCGACGCCTACCCGCCGCTGGCCGGCAACCGGGCGGTGCTCATGGCCTCGCCCGCCAACCTGGTGCAGACCGTGCTCAACGGCGGCTTCTCACCCGCCACTGCCGCCCACCCCCGCCCCTACGGCATGCCGCCCTACCTGCTGACGCTGAGCGACGCCGACATCGCCGCCGTGCTCACCCATGTGCGCCGCAGCTGGGGCAACCAGGCCGATGCGGTGAGCGAGCTCGACGTTTTGAACCTGCGCGGCACCGCACGCCGCTGACACCCCGCACACCCATGCGCCTCAACCTCATCTACGCGCGCGCCGCCAACGGCGTGATCGGGAAGAACAACCAGCTGCCCTGGCACCTGCCCGAAGACCTGGCCCACTTCAAACGCCACACCAGCGGCTGCCCGGTGCTCATGGGCCGCAAGACCTGGGATTCCCTCCCACCGCGCTTTCGCCCACTGCCCGGCCGCCGCAATCTGGTGCTGACGCGCCAGAGCGACTGGCAGGCCGAGGGCGCCGAACGCTGCGACAGCCTGCAAGACGCGCTGGCCCGCTGCGCTGACGTGCCCGAGGTGTGGGTGATCGGCGGCGCCCAGCTCTACGCGCTGGCGCTGCCACACGCCCAGCGGCTGGTGGTGACGGAGATCGCGCAGGACTTTGAAGGCGACGCGTTGGCGCCCGTGCTGGGCCCCGAGTGGGTGGAAACAGCCCGCAAAACAGGCACCTCTGTCAACGGCTTGGCCCATGCCTTTGTGACGCTGGAGAAACGGCACACAGGCTGACAACCACAGGCCCCAAACACAGCCGTTATCTCAGCATCGGTTCAACGGCCGGCACCGGCAACCGGTAGCCCTGCGGATTGGTCTGCTGCCAGCGCCAGGTGTCCCGCATCATTTGATCCAGATCCCGCTGGGCAGACCAGCCGAGTTCGTGCTGCGCCACAGACGCATCGGCCCAGTACGCGGCCAAATCGCCCGCGCGGCGTGGCACCACACGGTAAGGCACCGCTTGGCCACTGGCCGCTTCAAAGCTGCGGATCACCTCCAACACGCTGCTGCCTTTGCCCGTGCCCAGGTTCCAAACGGCCACCCCGGCCCGCTTGGTCAGGGCACGCAAGGCCGCCACATGCCCCTCGGCCAGATCAACCACGTGGATGTAATCGCGCACGCCTGTGCCGTCGGCCGTGGGGTAATCGTCCCCGTACACCGACAGACACCCCAGGCGCCCCACCGCCACCTGCGCGATGTAGGGCACCAGGTTGTTGGGTACGCCCAGGGGGTCCTCGCCGATCTGGCCACTTTCGTGCGCACCCACCGGATTGAAATAGCGCAGCAAGGCCACGCGCCAACGTGCATCGGACGCTGCGAGGTCGCGCAACATGTCTTCCACCATCAGCTTGCTGCGCCCATAGGGATTGACGGGCGTGCCCACTGGCGTCGTTTCGCTGTAGGGGCTGGGGGCATCGGCCCCATACACGGTGGCCGACGAACTGAACACCAGGGTGTGCACGTTCGCCCGTTGCATGGCCTGGCACAAGGTCAAGCTGCCCACCACGTTGTTGTCGAAATACTGCAAGGGGTCACGAACACTGTCCCCCACCGCCTTCAGGCCCGCGAAGTGCAACACCGCTTGCACGGGATAGCGTTGGAACAGCGCATCAAGCGTCGCGGCGTCTCGCACGTCGCCTGGCACCCACTGCGGTTGCCGCCCGGCCAAGGCGGCCACACGGGTCAGCGATTCGGCCGAGCTGTTGCACAGGTTGTCGAGCACCACCACCGAAAAACCGGCCTGCAATAGCGCCAGGGTGGTGTGTGAGCCAATGTAACCAGCGCCGCCGGTCACCAAGATATAAGGGCTTGTCATGGCGCCCAATTTTCGTGGTGCGGGCCGCACGCTCAGCGGGTCAAACGGACCATCGGACCCCACAAAAACCGTGATCTTGTTGACAGAAGTTGAGTTTTTGGCGCCGGTGAATGGCGCTCAGAAGTGCAAAAATTCGACCAACTTTCGTTAACAGAAAAACAAACGCCATGTCACTTTTGGGCCACCTCTCGATCGACGACCTCGGTCCCATGCTGCAAGTTGTGCAGCGCTCGTTCGGCGTGCGCAGCCATGGCGATTTGTTTCATTGGCTGCAAGACGACCTGCAGCGTTTCATTCCCCACGATGTGGTGATCGCCGCCTGGGGCGACTTTTCCATGGGTCTGATCTGTTTCGACGTGGTGTCGCCGATAGACGGCCTGCGGACTGATCGTTTCAGTGAGAAGGTGATTGAGCCTTTTGCCAACGCCTTGTTCAGCCGCTGGTTGGCCTGTGGTAACACGCCGTTCACCATCAACGGCTCGACCGGTTTTGATTTCGAACCGTTCGAGGACCAAGCCACTTTGGCCGGCATGCGGCACATGCGGGGCGGCTTGGTTCACGGCATCAAGGATCGGCGTGGCCGACACGACTGCATCTACATCATGCTCGGCGCCACCGACCTGACCGACGGCAAAGCACGCGA
The DNA here is from genome assembly GCF_042665215.1 of Hydrogenophaga atypica. Lineage (NCBI taxonomy): Bacteria > Pseudomonadati > Pseudomonadota > Betaproteobacteria > Burkholderiales > Comamonadaceae > Hydrogenophaga > Hydrogenophaga atypica. The sequence continues at coordinate 362,525 of NZ_JBHTCA010000003.1, read as the reverse complement.
TTCGCTGCGCTTCATGCTGCCCTACATCGACGCTGCCTTCCGGCAAGTGACGCCCCTGCCGGAACAGTACTTTGAGGCCAGTCGGCCCGCCGTGGTCAACCAACGCTTGCCCAGCGATCAGGACTTTGACACCCAGCTGCCTGTCGGTGGCTTGAGCGGGCGCGAAATGGAAATCATGGAATGGGTCCGCATGGGCAAAACCAACCATGAAATTGGCATCATCCTCGACATCAGCGCGTTCACTGTGAAAAACCACATGCAACGCATCTTCAAAAAGCTCGATGTCATGAACCGGGCCCAAGCCGTTTCCAAGGTCGAGACCCTGAGCCGCTTGATGCCGACCAAATGAGCGGCGCCCCAGTACAGGCATCACAAGATTGAACGCGAGACAACAATAAAGGGGCCAACGCCCCTTTTTTTGTTGCCACGCGGTGGCACACGCTGGCCCCCTTGTGCGTCAAGCCAGCACGGACTTGCGGCCCGCGCCTTTGCGCCGCCGCGCCAAGCCCCCCGCACCCAGTGCCGACACGAACAACAAGGCCGCGCCAGGCAGCGGGACCTCGGACGGCGGCACGAACATCACCACATCTTGCGCGCCGTTGTTGGTCAACACCACAATGCGGTAGTTGTCGGTCTCGGGCACTGCGCCCGTGTTCAGTTCATCCAACCAGTTCTGCGCCTTGGCAACGGCGGCGTGGGACTCCGTGGGGTAGGAAACATTCTGAACGGGATTGACTTGAAAGTTGCCATCGCGCAAGTTGGTTCCACCGCTCACCAGCTCCCAGACCGCCAGTTGCATGGCCGACGAGGCTATGCCGTCGGCCGCGCTCAGAACCTCGGTGTAACGCTGGTTGACGAGTTTCTGCAGCGAGCTTAGCCAGCTTTGTGTGCCGCTGCTGTCGATGTTGTAGACCGTGTTTGCTGTCGACACAGCCTGTGACAGCTCCACGCACCACGCCAGTATGCCGGTGTCGGGAGTGAAAAGATCCGTGCCGCTGACACCGTTGACATCCATGCCCAAGCTGCCGCTGGGGATCGTCCTGAAGTCGGTACCGGGCCCGGCATTCATATCGATAGACACGCCTTGACCCACAAATTGTTGCTGGTCGTATTGCAGGGTCACGGTGGCAGCCGATGCCCCCACACTGGCACAAGCCAGCGCCACGGCACACAAGGTAAGAGAAAAAGAATTGCGCAAAATTGACATGGATGCCACCTCCCTATGTGGATTGATCTGTCGTGGCGATTCGCCACATTCAACAGATGACAGTGATGGTATCGGGAGCCCTCTGGCCTCCTATGGGCGTATCGGACTACCGTGTGGCAAGGTTTATTGCCCGGCGCTCGATCCGCCCAGCACACCATAGTCCCGCCGGTCCGCCAGCACCTGGTTCACCAAGGGCAAGTCGACAATGGGCTGGTCGCCGCCAAACCCGTAGACCAGCGCCATGTCGCACAAGACGTTGATGCTGCGCGGCACACCGCCGGTAACTTCGGCGATGCGGGCCAGCGCCTCGGTGGTGAACAGTGGCTGCTCTCGGCCGGCCACCTGCAGCCGGTGCTGCACGTAGTCAACGACCTCGGCTGGGGTGAAAGGTGGAATGAAAAAATCCACCCCCACACGCTGGGCAAACTGCTTCAGCTCTGGTTTTTTCAGCAAGTCGCGCAGCTGCGGTTGGCCCACCAGAATCACTTGCAACAGCTGGTCTTTGTCGGCGTTGATGTTGGACAACATGCGCAGCGCCTCCAGCGCCCCCGCGTTGAGGTTTTGTGCTTCGTCCACGATCAGCACCGTCCGCCGACCAGCGGCGTATTCGGCGATAAGAAAACGCTGGAAGGCCTCGTAGCGCGCCACCGGGGACAGGCCATCAAATGGCTGGCCAAACGACAACATGATCCACTCAAGCAGATCGGCGATGTCGGGGTGCGTGTTGTAGACGAGGCCCACGGTCAGCTCCTGGCCCAGGGTGTTGAGCAGGTGCCGGATCAAGGTGGTTTTGCCACAACCGATGTCACCACAAATGACGGTGAAGCCCGAGCGGTTCTGTATGCCGTACTGCAGCATGGTGAACGCCAATGCGTGGCGCCGCCCCAAGTACAGGAAGTCCGGGTCGGGCTGGATAGAAAACGGTTTTTCTGTGAGGCCGTAGTGCGCTTCGTACATGCATCAAAGCCCTTGCAAGCTCTTCTTCGCTTGGTCTTTCTGGGCAAACGGGGCGCCCTTCGCGGCCAACTCAAGCGCCTGCTCCAGCGACTTGCGTGCGGCACCGGTGTTGTTGAGCGCCAGCTCCGTCATGCCCAAGTGAAAGTGCACCGACGGCAGCCCGGGCATCTCGGTGGCCGCCTGGCGCAACCACTTGGCCGCCTCGGCGTGTTTGCCCGCGAGGTGGTGGGTCCAGCCCACGGTGTCCTTGAATTGGGGGATGTGGCTGTCTTTCAGGCGCTGGGCCAGCTCGAAAGCGCGCTTGTGGCTGGCCGGATCACTGCGGTGGTCGGCCAAAAGGCTGGCGAGGTTGTTGACCACCACCTCCGCATTGGGCTGGTCCTTGTGCAACTGCTCGTACAGGGCAATCGCGTCGTCCAACTTGTTGGCTTGCTCCAGCACACCGGCCTGCGCCAGGCGCAAACCCTGGTCGTCTGGTTGCTCTTTGAGTGCGCGCTCGAGCACCTGCTGGGCCTCGTCGAGTTTGTTGTCGGCCACGAGCACGTTGGACAAGCCCAGTTGGGCCCCCGTGTGTTTGGGGTCGCGCGCCAGCACCGCCTCGAAACCCAGCCGCGCGGCCGCGCGGTTACCGGCCTGCAGCGCCAGCTGGGCTTGCAGCAGGCGGGCGGGCACGTTGTCCGGCGACGCCACCACCACCGACTGCACGAAGTTTTGTGCCTCTTTGAGCTTGCCCGCACGCAGGTAAGTGCGCACCAGCGCCACCATGGGCTGCACATCGTTGGGCGACAGCTCGTACGCCTTCTTGAAAGAGGAAATGCTGCTGTCAAACTGGTTGCGTGCGGCGGCCACCACCCCTTGCAGCTGGTTGGCAGCAACCGCTTGGTCGCCCAGCTTGGCCACCTGATCGGCCACGTTCTGTGCCCCCACCAGGTTGCCCGTGCTCAGGTAAGACTGCGCCAGCAAGCGGTAGGCCGGCAGGTGGCGGGGCGCCACACGCAGCGTTTCACGCAACACATCTTCCACCTGGCGGGCCTTGCCGGTCCGCATCAGAAACTCGGCGTACGGCATGGCAAACGCGGGCTCGAATTTGCCGGCCTGCGCCGAACGGGCGTAGTGGTCCTGTGCCAGGTCTTTGGCGCCTTGCATCTCGTGGGCCCGCGCCAGCAAGGCGTGCGCTCGTGCGGACGACGGTACATCGCGCAAGATGGTGCGCAAATCCGCCACGGCGTCGTCCAACCGGCGTTCGTCCATGGCCAGGCCAGCACGCAACAGCAAACCTTGTTCGTTGCGCGCATCGTTGGTCAGAATTTCGTCAACCAGCTGGGTTGCTTCGGCCTTTTTGCCTTGCCCCAGCAGGTCGGTGGCCAACGCGCCGCGTGCGCGCAGCCCGGCGGCATCGTCACCGGCCTGGGCCATGACCTCACGCCACAGCGCCTGCGCCTCGTCGCGCTTGTTTTGCTGCAGGCGCATGCTGGCCAGGTTGAGCTTGAGGTCGTGCGCCTTGGGCTCGGCCTGGATGAGCGCCGCGAGCTCGGCAGCGGCGGCGTCCTGACCCTGGGTGCTGCCCAGAAAACGCACCACGTCCAGCTTGGCCTCGGTGTCCTTGGGGTTCGCCTTCACCACGGCGCGGTACTGGGCCTCGGCCAAATCGCGCTTGTCGTGCATCAGGTAGAACTGCGCCAGGATGTGACGGAACACCTTGTTGTCGGGATAAAAGTCGATCAGCTTCTTGAAGATGTCCTCGGCACCGTCCAGCCGGGCCATTTTTTCCAGCGCCTGCACCTTGATGAGTTGCAGCGCCACGTCGCGCTCGTTGCCCTCCAGCGCGCGGTCCAGAAACGCGATGGCGCCCGGTGCGTCGTCTGCGCCCAAACGCTCAGAGGCCAGCACCACCAGGGCGTCCACATGTTTGGGGTTGCGCGCCACAGCCTTCTGCGCCAAATCCACCGCGGCCTTGGTGTCATTGAGCTTGAACATCACCGCCGCGCGCAGGGCCAGGGCGTCGGCGCTGTCGGGGCTGAGCGACTGAACGATCTCACTCTGCGCCAGCGCCTTGTCCATCACGCCGCCGGCCAGCAGGAGCTTGCCCAACTTGATGTGCGCCTCCACATGTTGTGGGTCCAGCTCCACCACCTTGCTGAGCAAGCCATGGGCGCGCGTCCAATCGCTCTGCCGCTCGGCGATGTTGGCCATGCCAAAAAGCGCCGGCACGCTGTTGGGGTTGATTTGCAGCGCGTTCTGAAATTCCAGCCGGGCCTTCACGTGGTTGCCTTCTGCCAAGTAGCTTTGGCCCTTGTTGTAGAAAGCCGTGACCTTTTCTTCGGGCGAAGAACAACCCGCCAGCCCCAGGCTCATGGCCACCAGCAAGGTGGCCGCCAGGTACCGCTTGGGCACGCGCCCACCCACACGTTGTTCGTTGTGCATCATGTTCTACCGGCCCGTCTGGCGGGCCGCCTCCCTTGTTTCAGTCGATCATTCGGGCACAAACGGCCCCATCAAAGGCACGGCCAGGCGCACAAAGGCCGCCAGCCGCTCATCGCCCGCATCGGTTGCTTCGCCTGGCCGCACCGGCGTGACCACACGCACCAGCGCACCGTCGGTGCGGTTGCGGGTCACGGCGTCGGACAACAAGAACCACTTCATCAGGTACTCGTTGGAGATGCGCCGCCCGCGTTGCTCAAACCAGTAGTACACCAACTGGCGCATGCTGCCTTTGTCGATCACCACACGCACCACCTCCATGGGTGTGCCATCGTTGAGCGGCACCACCTCGCGGGTGATGCCTGAAATCACCCACCCACCACCGGGTATACACACCTGCGGCGAGTGCGGCGACACGCCCTTGCGCTGCGACGAGTAATAGGCCACATAGAAGTTGACCAAATCGCCCGCGTCGCTGCGGTAATCGGCCAAGACGTAGTCGTCAAAACCCAGCGCCTGTTCCACATCGATGGACAGCGACGACTCCGACGCCCGCCAATTGCCCAGTTCCAGCGGAAAGGTTTTCAAGCTCACACGGGCGGGCTTGATCTCTTCACGGCCACCCACCGTTTGCGCGGCGGCCCAGCCCGCCCCCAGCACCACCAAACCGGCCAACAACGCCGGCGTGATGCGCCCAGCCACAAACGCCCCGGTCGGGCGGGCCACCGCCGGCATGGGGAACTGCTGCACGTCGAGCAAGCTGCGGCGTTGGGTGTAACGCTCGATGAGCCAAATCTCACCCATCAGCACCAGCTGGCACACCAGAAAGATGATCCAGCCTTCGAAGTAGTGCAAAAAACCATCGGCCATGCCACTGCCCCAACGCTCCACCAGCACACCCACCATGGCAATGCGCGCGCTGTTGGTTAGCACCGTCACCGGCACCGTGGACACAAACAACAACACCCGCCAGCGCAGCGCCGCCGGGTACATGTAAGCCATCAAAAAGCCCAGGCTGAGCAACGGGTAGAGGTAACGCAAACCGCTGCAGGCTTCCACCACCTGCAGCTTGTAGCTGCCCAGGTCGATCACGTTGCCTTCGAGGTAAACCGCATACCCCATCAGCCTCAAAAAGCCCACGCCCAGGTTGGACGAGATCAGCTGCAAACGCCACGAAAGCTGCGAATCGATGAAGTACGGCAGCGGAATGGCAAACAGCAAAAAGGCAATGGGCAGCAGCGTGACCCGCAACAGCGACACACCACCGTAGCACAACACCAGCCCCACCAGCGCCACCAGAAACCCCACCTGGATGGCAATGTAGATCGCGGTCACCTCGCCCAACACCAGCAAACCTGCGGCCACCACCAACGCCGCGAGGCCCCAGGCCGAAGGCGCGCCACGGCTTTCAGCCAACACCGCACGCCGATGCCACAGCAGGTACAGCGAAATCAACGGCAGGAAGAAGCCGTGGCTGTACTCCTCTTGCTTGTACCAGCGCGCCACCAAATCGGCCAAGCCACCATAGAAGGCGGCAAAGGCCAGGAGAACACCCACCAACAGCAGGCGCTCTTTGCGAGAAAAACGGGGGACTGAGGACACAGGGCGCGAAGGGTGCAAACGAGAAGGCAGCAATTACAACTGACGCCACCGGTGCCGGTCGGTTCAGTCCGTTAGGCCGGAAGGACCAAGGCAGCGCGTTTGCAGGCTTCAGGCGCCCCATCTCTGACGCGAAAGTGCGCACATCACGCGCCGACAAGCTGCGTCCGGTACATCATGAACGTGCCGTACAGCAACCCAAGAATCACTGTCGCGTACGCAATAACAGTGATGCCAACCGCCCTCCGCTCGCTATACCAAGCGGACCGCTGCGCCAGCAGTTGTCGGTCAAAGTACCAATACAGCAAAATGGCAAATACAATATTGACAATAGCTGCAGCAGCTATTCGAATCGGTTCACCGCGCATATTTGGAAGGAGAAAATTAAAAAGAAACATGCCACACCAATGGTTCAAATACAAGGGATAAGACATGCCACCCGCAATCGCCCCCAGCTTCGTTTTAGCACCTTTTTTAGCCAAAATCAAAACAATGGCAATTGCAGCAATGGGCGCAACCTCTCTATAAATTCCCGGAAACTCAACCAAGCAAAAAATCGAGCCACTCAGCAAAAAGAAAACAGCAAACCGAATGACAAAATAATAGCTCGACACGCGACACTTACTCGCAATAACCGCAGCCAAAACTCCGAATACAATTGCCGCATATATATCAAAATACCAAGCAAACAGCGCAAAAATAAGCCACATCAAAATCGAACGCCCCGCCATGCGGAAGCAATCACAAGAATAATGGGTGCAACCAAGTAAAACTGCTCTTCGGCATTCACACTCCAAAGATGGTTTAACGTACCTTTTTGCGGCATAGCAGAAACAAACTCCGCCAACTGTGGCGTACCAAAAATGTTATGAACAAATAATATTTTATAGATTATGAATTCAATCCATTTTGCAGTAATTGGCTCACGCAAAACACTCACCGCGAGCAGAAAAAATAACGCCAAGTAATAGGGCGCCCATATTCGAACGGCACGATTAAAATAAAATCGAGGCAAATCCGATGGCGACAATCGAAGCAAAATTCCACCAATCAACCAGCCACTCAAGGCGAAGAAAACCTGCACCGCAAAATTTCCAGCCTGCCCCCACGCAAAGGCGCCATCGTGATGCAGCATAACAACACACGCGCATACCGCTCTCAGCCAATCAAAAAGCGGAAAATAGGGCACCAGCACCGTGTTATTTGATTTCATTTTTTCTTTCGAACCAACAATGCATGTGCAATCAAATACACCAAGCCCCATCCGTCATTCCAATACCGCTTGAACAGCGCCGGCTCCTGTCGAATGCGCCACAGCCATTCAAACCCCCAGCGCTGCCAGGTCAACGGCGCCCGCTCCACCGTGCCGGCCACAAAGTTCACCACGGCACCCAGGTGGCTCACCACCGGAATGGTCAGTTGGTCCAGGTTGTGCATGATCCAGGCCTGCCCCTTCTTTGCCCCCAGCGCCACCACCAACAGGTCTGCTCCGCTGGCATTGATGGCGGCGATGGTTGCTGGAGCAGACATATCGGCCACAGAGCCAAAGCCGGGGCAAAAAGCACCCACACCCAACATCTGCCCGCGGCCCGCGGCGTGCTCGGCGTTCAGCACCGAACAGGCCTTTTCTGCAACACCGGGCGGGCCACCAAAAAAATACACCTTGATCGGTCGCCCCAACACACCCTGACCGGCACCCGAGCGCAACTGTTCGAACACCGTAGAACCTGCCACCCGCTCGGGCAAGGGCGTGCCTTGCAGCCGGCTCAACCACACCACGGGCATGCCATCGGCCAGGCTCAAATCACTGGCCAGCACCGACTGCCGAAACGCTTCGTCTTCCTGCGCCATCACCAGAAAGTTCAGGTTGGGCGTGGAGAAAAACAAACGCTCTTGGCGTTGTATGGCCGTGCACACGCGGTTGACGGCTTCAGCCTGGTCCAAAACGTCAAAAGGCAGGCCGGCGATGCTGAACCGCTGGAATTTGGGCCTCATTTGCGATCCGTCCTCACCCATTCTTTTTGCCTCTTGAACACATAACCCAGGTACAGCGGCAGCTTGCCCAACACATACCAGGGCACCGTCAACAAATCGCGGGCCGACACCACCGACCGGCCCCAACCCCACCAAGCCGCACCGACCGCCATGGCGAACATGGCAAGGCATCCGATCGCTGCCTCCAACGGACCGCTGCCCAGGCCCAACCAGGCCCCCATACCAGCCAAGCCCAACGCAGCCAGTTGCAACAGCACCAGCAGTGCGAGCGGCGGAACGCTCAGGTCGAGGGCCATTGCCCACAAACGCGCATCTCGCCTGCGCCAAGCCTGCGCCAGCAAGCGCGGTGCCTGCGATGCGATGACACCCAGGTGCCCATGCTCCCAGCGCTTGCGCTGACCTTGGGTGGCCTGCTCGGAGGTGGGGAAATGGCTGTGCACCAGCACCTGTGGGCAAAACAGCGGCGGCGTGCCGGCCAGTGCCAGGTCCACACCCAGCTTCATGTCTTCCACCAGCTCGGCATTGGCCAATGCCATGTTCTGAGCCATGGCCCACGGGAAGGCCATTCCGGTGCCCATCAGCTGGCACGGCCAGCCGGCGTTGTGCCAGCCCAGCGGGCGCACCCAGTTCTTCAGGCGCCAAGCAAAGGCAGCAACGCGCTGTTTGAGTGTGGGGCTGGGAGGCGCATGCATCAGGTACAGCGCTTGTACCGGTCGGTCGACGGCGTGTGCCTTGGCGGCCAGTTGGCCCAGCCCACCCGGCTCCACACGGCAATCCGCATCCACAATGATGAGCACCGCGTGGGGACGGGCTGCCAGCCAGCGCATGCCGTGGTCCAGCGCGTAGCCCTTGCCCCGCCGCAGTGCATCGCTTCGCTCCACCACCGTCGCGCCCGCCTCGCCGGCCAGGCGCGCTGTAGCGTCGGTGCAGTTATCGGCCACCACCAGCAGGGTGTCTGTGGGGCGCAGCTGCTTCATGAGCTGCCGCACGGTGTCGGCAATCACGGCTTCCTCGTTGTGAGCCGGCACGAGCACCGCAAAACTGGGCGCCTCGGACAGGCCGTCGTCGGGCACGGCATGGGGAAGGGCTGGCAACACCTGATGCCGGCTCGGCCAAGCCAAGCACACTTGCAGCCACACCACCAGCACGGGCACGGCGGCCAGCAACACCACCAGCCACAACACTACCGCAATCAAGGTGATCACCATCATCCCGGTGCCCCAGCTTGGCTCTGCTTGGCAAACAAAGCCGCCAACTTGGCTGCCTCGGTGTCCACATCGTGGCGCGCCAACACCCTTTCGCGCCCAGCCTCGCCCATCGCGTCCAGCTCACCCGTGGGCGCAGCCAAACAAGCGGCCATGGCGCTGGCCAGCGCCTCAACATCGCCTGCAGGAAACAACCAGCCCGTTTCGCCATTCAGCACCAGCTCGGGAATACCAGCCACATACGTGCTGAGCACAGGTCGCCGCAAGGCCATGGCTTCCATGATCACAACCGGCAGCCCCTCGGCAAAACTGGGCAACACCAAAGCGCGAGCGGCCAGCAACTCGTCTCGAACCCGCGCCGACGACACCCAGCCGGTGATGTGAACCTGCCCACCCAAGCCCAGACGCGTCACCTCCTGTTGAATTTGCGGCCGCATCTCGCCATCGCCGGCCAAAATCACCTCAAAAGGGATGCCGCGCGCCTTGACCAAGGCAGCCGCACGCACCAGCAACAACTGCCCCTTTTGTTCACAAAGGCGCCCGACACACACCAAACGCGGCGCGGCTGGAACATGCACGGCAGGCACTTCGTGAAAGGCTTTATCCAAGCCGCAATGCACCACCTCCACCTTGTGCCAATGTGCGTGGGGCAACCACCGGTACAACTGGCTGCGGCCATACGAGCTGATCGCCACCACAAACCGAGCGCTCGTCATCTTTTCACGCAGATGCAAGGCCTCGGGCTTGTCAAACTCTTCGGGGCCATGCACGGTAAAGCTGTAAGCAGGGCCACCCAATGCGTGGGTCAGCATCACCACCTCGGCAGAGTTGGTTCCAAAGTGGGCGTGAATGTGCTGCACGGGCGCCTTGTTCAGCCAGCGCAACAATTGACAAGCCTCCAGCAGATACACCAAATGCAAAGGCCATGGCCGATCTGCCCGGTTCGACAACGTAAGGGCGAGCACCGCCGCCTTGAAGAAGGCACGAGGCCGTCGCGCCACCACACACACGCCCGCCCAAAACAAGGCCGCCAAGCCACGCTGCAGAAGATAGTGGGTAAGGCCGCGCTCCCGCTCGTCAGCAGAATCCACCAGGTCATCGGCCCACCCGCGCACAGCAAACCGGCTTACCGACACGCCACGCGCCTCCAGCGCAAGGATCTCACGCCGGATGAAGCTGTGACTGACTTTGGGATACTGGTTAATGAAATAAGCAATATGCACAATAAAGATTCAACACCTACATTTATCCAAAGCAGCCCCAAAACCACATGAAACACCCCTGCATAGCGAGACCAGCATCATGAATCAAGGAAATCGGGAGGTAGCATACCCGCCCACAACACCTAATTGAAGGCAACAGTCAATTGCCGTACACTCGTTTCAACTAATATCTGGAATCTTTTCACGGGAAACTCACCCAGATTCTGAGCAATATGCCCCAATCCTGACAGCAGCAAGGTTGGCGCAGCGTACGGAGGCTGACGAAGAATGGAGAGGTGCTCAACTATTTCTGTCTTGAGACTTGACTTTGTCATTCCAACCGACTCCGCAAATCGAACAAGATCAAACAGCGGATAGCCTCGTGACTCAAAACCACCCCAATCAATTATTGCCAATTCTCCATTTTTTTTTCGCATCACATTACCAATCCACAAGTCAGAATGCATAGGAATATGACTGGGTTTGACCTCGTTATTTTTCAGCAATGCCATCGCAACATCTATATCCTCACCAATACCAGCACAACCATTCATAGTGCGCTTCAAAAAATCAAGATTGGACAGATAAACATCCACATCACCAGCAACAACATTTGACGAGATAAGGGCAAGCCCTCTCAGCCAATCAAGCACCTCTTTGCGAACAAGCCTTTTTTGTACCGCATAATAAAATCTATTTCTTGAAAATGAGGAAGCAAATGGCACGACAAAATAGGATCTACCACGAAACCAACCAGTCGCCACAATGTCTAAAATCGGACCAGAAAGCTGCAATCCAATTATTTCTTTCGCATGCCACATCGCTGCGACCTCTTCACCGGCAACATTTGGAAAAGATTCAGAAGACAGATGCAAAATATAGCTTTTCCCTATCTTGAATATTGCCGCACCATCTGAAACACTCGACCCCACACGAAGCACTGAAATGTCAGCGCCGTTTGACAACTCCCGGGAGACAGCAGAATGCAACTGAAGTTCAGCGCGCAACCCTGCAAGAAATCGTTCATCTGTCATATTCATTGAGTCAGCCCCATGAGCAGGCAGATTCAACATCTCTCAACCCAAATAGCCAAATAGAAACCTCACCCTTGACCTCACAAAAATCTTCAAAACACAACATCACACACATTACTTGTACTCAATTATTCGCTGCCGAGATCCACGCAAAATAGATAACAAAAATTGCATGACCCCGAAAGATTCAGAAAATTTTCCAAGAACTTGAAAAAAGGCGTAAGCTGCCGCCTTTTGAACAAGAAAATTTCTCCAAAACACCCTACCCCACAGAACGGGATAAATTAACGCTCCAGCCAACGCAACAAATTGATCAAAAAACAGCAGGACAAAAATCACAACAGGAATAGCCAACCCATATATGACAGCGCGAAGTGTCTCCTTGACCCAGTATCTTTCAGGACCACGACCATGCAGCCATGCACCTTCGGCAAACGCATAGCCTGCTCTCTTAGACCGGCGCCACCATTGAGTAAATTTCATGATGGCCGCATCGTGATACGCCATAGAACCTGGCAGGCGCATGACCTTCCAGTTCATTAGGCGCAATCTGTAGCAAAGTTCCGGCTCTTCTCCAGCAATAAGCTCATCTCGAAATCCGTTTGCAGCAAGCAAAGCTGTCGCACGAAACATCGCTATCCCGCCACATGCTTTCGCCTCCCCAGATGGAGCATCCCACTCGTATTGACACAAGCGGTTATAAATTGAGCGTTCTGGATATTTCTCAATGAGCCGACCGCAAACGGCTGCAAATTCAGGATTCGAATCAAGAAATATACGACCATCGTTCAACCAGCCTGGGGTCAGTTCACAGTCGCCATCCACAAATTGAATAAACACCAAGTTTGGCATGCGGAACATGAGACTGCGCCAGCCTACATTGCGCGCGCGTGCTGCGGTGAATGGCACCGACATATCCAATCGAATAACATGCACCCCCATGTCTGCCGCCATTTCACACGAGCCATCGGTTGACCCTGAGTCCACATAGACTATGTGAGGCACGCGACCCACCACCGATCGCAGGCAAGCAGCTAGGCGCTCACCCTCGTTGCGCCCGATGACCACCAGGCCCACTTCGCTTAAAACCAGTTCAGGCATTCACACACCCTTTCACGACAGCAGGCACACCCACTGCCACCCCGTAAGGTGGGACATCTTTCAACACAACCGAATTGGCTCCAACTTGAGCGTGCTCACCTACGTGAATGCTCCCCAGCAATTTGGCGCCGGCCCCTACATCCACATGCCCGGCCAACATGGGTGCCCCGCCATCACCACGTGTGCCCAAAGTCACCTGTTGAAAAATAAGGCAATTGGGGCCAATTTTTGCAGCCGGATGAATAACGATGCCATTAGGATGAGGCAACAACAACCCCCCTTCAATCTGGCAGTTCAACGGGATGTCGGCGCCACTCACAACCGACCATAAACGGTGTTGCAGAACCGCCCGCAGCTTTGCCATTCGCGCCCAAAAGCCTGGTCTGTGCTGATGTCGGTGGTAAGCGCGTATGCTCGCCAACAGGCTCTTGCCCGGATTCCACTCGCCCAAGCGTTTGTATTCGCGGGTCCAATCTGGAACGGTACTGCTGATCGCAATGTCAGCGGATTGCGATGACTCTGACTGAGAGGTCGTATTCATCGTGTTGAATGGCTGGCAAATCGGGTTTGCCATAACAAAAACAGGGTCAACCGCAACTCTTTCAGCTCATCTCTCCACGCTCCCCAGCGCCGGTGCTTGAGTGTGTTTTTCAACGTTAGATAGCACGTACCAACAGTGGCCAGAATGAGATGCAAGGCAAGCCCCGGCAGGCCGTGGTGTTTGCGTAAGTAGAGCAGCTCACTTTCTACCTGCAATGCCGACAGTTGACGGCCACTTTCCGAGAGCTTTCCGGCTGACTTGGCACTTTCGCCCCCCACGTGCACTACCGTTGTGTCAGGAAAATAAACCACCTGCCACCCGGCTGCTTTCACGCGACGGCAATGATCCACCTCTTCGTAATACAGGAAAAATCGCGGGTCGAACAAACCCACTTTGTCTAACACCTCCCGGCGTACCAAGTAATAGCAGCCGGGCACCCAATCGCATTCACGAACCGAGGCGTGGTCCCATGCCATGTCGTCCACCATCTGTGTGCCGGAGAAAAATCTCCCCAAACCTGTCCGAGAAAGAAACACATTCCACGGTGTTGGAAAGTATCGACAACTCGGTTGCAAATCACCATCTCGCCCAACGAGCTTCACGCCCAGTACGCCACAGGCGGGGTTGGCTTGCATATATGCCAACGTGCGCTGCAAGGTATCGGGCGCGACAAACGCGTCGGTATTCAACAAGAGAACGTAGTCTCTCGTCACATTAGGCAATAGCTGATTGTTCGCACGGCCAAAGCCCACGTTCTGTGCATTCACCTCAAGCCCAACATGAGGAAACTGCTGACGCAGAATCTGCACCGAGTTGTCTTGCGATGCGTTGTCAACAACCCAGTACCGGACGTCAATATCAACAGCCGATTTTTGGCATGCAGAGAGCATAGGCACCAATAAATTAGCCGTATTGTAGTTAACCACAAATACATCCAACATTTGCGAGCTCAAATCAAAAATAGTGACAAATATAGAACATCCAAGATGAGCACCTAAAACCCATTAAAAATACATCACTCAGTCAACTTAAATCACAAAAGAAACGACAGTCTAGGCGACGGCTTTTTTTAGCGCAGATTCGAATTTTAGGCATGACGATTCCCACGAAATCTCTGACGCCGTGGAAAATGCGCTATCCGACATGGTTTTCCACGACTGATTCGGCAAATTTAGTATTTTGTATAGCGCATCTTCGGCGGCCAAGACATCGTCAATATCAAATAAATATCCGTTTTTACCGTCGACGACTGCCCCATATGGCCAACCTGTACGAGATGAAACCACAGGTGTTCTGCATGCCATTGCCTCAACAGCCATAAGATTGAACCCCTCCGACCGGCTTGTGGTAAGCCATACGTCACACGAAGAATATAGCTCACGCAATCGCTCTTGAGCTGGCGCAATATGCAGGTCGAAGTAATCGGGAATATCATATACACCACTGGGTGCCCTAGAGCCGAATGCAATGACGCCCAAATCGGGGATTCTCGCTTTCAAACGACTAATCGTCGAAAGGGCAACATCAAAGCCTTTCAAGTGGGCCTCGTGATACAAAACCCCCATGGTCGGTCGACACTGTTTTTCCCGAATAGGTGAATAAAACAATTCATGATCCACTCCATTGACAACCACCTCCACATTAGGATCACCATATTTCTCTCTCATCAAATCAGCCAACCATTGAGCAACGACAATTTTTTTAAAAGGAAAACGATATGTCGCTTCACAACGATTTCGCGGCAAATAATCAAAGACTTCGTAACCCTGAATAAAGTACGTTTTACTACCCCAATTATCTGGAAACGAGTTAAGCCACTCGGCGGTTTCCCACCATGTCGCCACGATCACGTCCGCCCTAGGTATATCATTGATATTTGGAGGTCTATGGCAATCAAGCACCAGATGATTAAGCCCTTTGCCGTCAATATGACTTGGTACCACACGCATTTTTTGAGGCCACCCACGTCCACGCATCCAAGATTTCAACGCTCGCCTAAATGGAACTGGCTTAGGGGGTGGTGACAGCAACAACACTTCGTGCCCATGCTGAGCCAACCATTGGGCATAAATTGAAATCACACGAATACCGCCAGAGAAATTAACTGGTGGAAGCAAGAAAATAATCTTCAACCTAAAACCCCAAACTATTAGAACAATAAGAACATGAAACTCTGACCAATAAAATTGGACACTCTTCTTATTCTCCTTCATCCACAGGGCGCAGCTTCCCACCCACAATTTCAAAAATAGCGTCGCATTTCTCGAGCGTGGTGAGGCGATGTGCGATTATTAGTACAACCATTGTTGGATTTAGCTGATAAATGGCTTGCATGACGCGAGCCTCGGTATCGCCATCCAACGCGCTGGTAGCTTCGTCCAATACCAAAATATCAGCCTGTTTGTAAAGCGCCCGTGCCAAACCGATTCGCTGACGTTGTCCACCTGATAACTGAACACCACGCTCCCCAACGCGCGTTTTGACGCCATGGGGAAGTCGCTCGATAAATTCGGTCATTTGTGCAGCGGCCATTGCAACCTGTAGCCGGGAGGTGTCGATGTATTCTGCACGCACACCAAGTGCCACATTTTCGGCAATGCTGGCATCAATCAGAAAGATGTTTTGTGGCACATGTGCAATGCGGCTTTGCCATGCGGGCAAATAGGTCTCATCCAACAGCTGCCCACTCACTATTATCTCCCCCCCCGTAGGCTTCAACAAGCCGAGAATCAAATCAATAAGGGTACTTTTGCCGCTACCTGTAGCACCCTTGAAGCCGAGGCGCGCACCGCGTTCGACCCTCAAATGAATCCCTTGCAAAACATCTACCAAATCAGTTGAATAGGAGAAATGAACATCGCGCAGTTCAATGACCGGCACTTGTATTTTTTTCAGATCAAGAGAGATTTTTGCTCTCGTATTTTTTGGCTGATGTAGGGGGGCAGGAAGATCCAACAAGTCGAGCACCTCTTGTGCCGCAACCCTGTTACCACGAAAAGCCGCTACACCCGAATACATGTTTTGCATGTGAGGCAACATGCGTTGCGCCCCCAAAGCCAGCGCACCCAATAGCGGGAGCGCTGAGGCTGCACCACCGGGCTGCTGCATGAGGTAGATAGCCAGCAGGACCATCATGACCATGCCCACACTCTCAACCAAGTATTTGGGCGCGATGCTCAACACTTGGTTGGATGCCTGCGCGGTGCGCTGCGTACGGTCGGCCTGTGCGAACTTGTCCACATAAACAGTTTGGTTGCCGTCAATGATCACGTCACGAATAGCACCTAAGCCTTCTTGCAGGGCCTGCACTTTTTTTGTGGCATTGAAAGCAATAATCTGGCTGTTGTGCTTTAATCGATTTTTTGACCATATGCTGATACCGACATAAAGCCCCCCAAACAGGCCACCTGCACTAATGGCCACCAGCGGGTTAACCGAGAGCATCGCGCCCAGCAAAGCCACAACCATAAGAACTGCAATCAGCAAATTCATGACGGGAACCATTACACCTGCCACCAAAACCGTCACCTTCTCCACGGCCGCAATGGTTTGACTGCTGTTCCGCTCCACGTGATAACTATAAGGCTGCTTTAATATCAACGAATAGATCTTTTCGCCGAAATCAGCCCCCACCGAATATATAAGACGAAAACTGGCCCATGACAATATCAGACGCAATGCTGCCGCACACACTACAAACACTGCAAATACCATTGATGCGGCGTAGGGCAACGTGGTTCCCAAATATACGGCAATCGCATTTATGGGCGTATAGATTCTTGATGCCCCAGATATCGCATCCGGATTGATCAAAAATCCCAAAAATGGCACCACGGCACCCAGCGTGAAAATCTCAGCCACGGCGCCACATAACATCAAGGCCAAGACCACGCTGAGCTGCCATCTCCGCTTTAGGCTGAGATGACGAAAAATGACAAACAGAGTACGAAACATTATTTGTAGATTTGCGATGCCACAGTGATCGGGTGAACTTGCCTTAGACTGCCGGCAATTATCAAAACCGAAGAACACCCATTCGACAATTGTCATGCCAGAACACATTCGCGCCCTGATCATTGTTGTAGTTCTTTCGGGCCTATCGTGGGTTGCGCTGCAACCTGCGCTCAAAAACTTGGGTGCTACGGCTCAATGGCGCGCTTGGTGCCTTCAGTGGTTCGTCGTGACGCTCACGGCTTTTTTGGTGGGGAATTTTTGGATTTACGCTGCTGTGGCAGGTCTGCTGCTGTTGACCCGCGAACTCAATCCTGTAGCAGCTCTTGCTGCTTGCTGTTTGTTGATGTTTGCGGTGCCAGCCGCATCCATCAATGTGCCGGGCTTCGGGCTGATCAACTACTTCGTGTCACTCAACCAGCCCCAACTGCTGGCATTGCTGCTGCTGGTGCCCGCCGGTTTTTTGCTCTCACGACAAAAAAACACCCTGCGGCTGGGTGCCACGCCGGCCGACAAGCTGCTGCTGGCCTACGTTCTTCTGGTGGGGCTGTTGCAACTGCGCGAAGCCAACCTCACGAGTTCGCTGCGAGGGGGCTACTACTTGGTGTTGGGGACCGTACTGCCCTACTACGTGGCAAGCCGCGCACCGCGCCAGTTAGGTGATTTCCGGGTCGTGATGCTGGCGTTTGTGGGTGCCGCGGCCCTGTTGGGGGTTTTGGCGGCTTTTGAAACGCTGAAGCACTGGAACCTTTACTCAAGCTTGACCCACTCGCTTGGGCTGCGTTGGGGCTATGGCGGGTACCTGGGTCGTGATGGTCTTCTCCGCGCCTCGGGCAGCTTGGGACAGCCCCTTGTGCTGGGCTATGTCATGGCGATCGGGATAGGGTTCTGGTTGTTCCTCCGTTCAGACAGGCCGTCAACCGCAGGCACCGAAGTGCCCTTGCTGATGATGGCTGGTGGCAGCGTTGCGGCGTTGTCCCGCGGACCGTGGGTCGGCGCTGTGGTCATCCTTCTGGTGTTCATTTGGACGGGGCCGCGGGCGGCACGCCACACGGCCTTGTTGGTGGTGCTTGCTGCGCTGGGAATGGGCGCGCTCTCAGTCACATCAGCGGGGCAAAAAGCACTGAATTTGCTGCCATTTATTGGCAAGGTGGATGAGTTCAATGTGACGTACAGACAGCAGCTGCTAGACAAGGCACTGTCCGTGATCGACCGCCACTTTTGGCTGGGCTCGGTGGACTACCTGCAGACGCCCGAGATGCAAAGCATGATCCAGGGCGAGGGCATTGTCGACATCGTGAACAGCTATGTGGGCGTGGCGCTGGACCACGGCGCCATTGGGCTGGCGCTGTTTGCGGGCTTTTTTGTCACCCTCGCATGGCAGTTGTGGCAGGCACAACGCCGCTTGCCCCCAGACGATGAAACCCGATTCTTGGGCAGAGCCCTGCTGGCCACGCTGGTGGGCATAGCCGTCATGATTTCATCTCTCAGCAGCGTCGGCGTGATTCCCTTTGTGTACTGGCTGGTGGCCGGCCTGTGCGTCGCGTATCTGGACATGCTCAAACGCCTGACCTCCAACCCCACACCCGCTCCATGACCCACCCATTGCCTCATTTGATGCGCCAAAGACTGGCGCCTTGCCTGTTGCTGTTTTGTGCGCCACTCAGCGCACTCGCCCAGTTGAGTTGGCAAATTGAAAACAACGAAACAACGGGCCTGCCTGTCGTCTCCGAAGGCGGCGCGGCGGGTGTGCGAGCGGATTGGGCCTTCTGGGGGCCTGAGTGGAAGTGGGCTCAGGTCAAGATGGCATCCCAACAAACAGCCACGTCGCAAATAAAGCGGTGGACCGGGCAAGTGCCCGCGCTGGGCGTTGCCTGGCGTAGCTCCATCGCGACCGGAGAAGAGAGGCGGCTGCAGTACCAGGTTGAGATGGAGGCACCGCAACACATGCCCAATGTGGTGGGCGGCGGTATGGTCTTCAAATTCGACCTGCCGGCATTTGGCGCCAGCATGGGACGGCCCGAGCTGTTGCCGGGCAACACCGGCTGGCGCTGGGGCCGAAGTGACGGCACGCAATTCACCATGCGCTTTGAGCCTGTCTTGCCCAAGCTGTACTTTGAACGCAACAACCCGGCCGAAATTCGCGCCTTCTTTTATGACGGCCACGTTCCCTCAGGCGAACGCAGCCACACCATCACACTCAGTTGGACCGGCGACGCGACGTGGCAGCCCAGCCGCACCGAGCGTCTGGGTGGCCCACCGGCGAACATGTGGCCCGGCGATGTGATTGGCACCCGCAGTGCGCCCGCCCCATTGCTGAGCGCCACGGGCACCACCACCTTGGCTGCGGCTTCGTCGCCGAACAGGGATGCCAGTACACGCTACTGGGGCACCAACGTCACGGCTTACGCCCTGTTCAACACACCCAAGCCGGCGGTGGCCGAACAAGCCAAACGTCTGGCAGCCCTGGGCTACAACCTGGTGCGCCTGCACCACCACGATTCGCCTTGGGTCAACCCCAACGTGTTTGGCAACCCCAAAACCTACAACAGCACCACCCAACTGAGCGCCGAGTCGCTGGACAAACTGGACTGGTGGATCAAATGCCTGAAAGACGAAGGCATCGCTGTTTGGCTGGACTTGCACGTGCAGCGCGCCTTCAAGCCTGGCGACAACATCTACGGCTTTGAAGAGGCGGCCAAGGGCAAAGACAGCGCCGACCTCAAGGGCTACGCCTACGTGAACCTGACCATGCAGCAGGCCATGCAGCGCTTCAACGAGGCCTACCTCACGCGGCGCAACGCCTACACCGGCCTTGCCTACAAAGACGACCCGGCGGTGGTGGCGATGCAAATCACCAACGAAAACGACATCACCCACCACTTTGGCAACGCGCTGCTGCCCGACAAAAAAGTGCCCTTGCACCACAAGGTGTACCGCAACGCGGCCGACGCGTTTGCCCGCCAGCACAAGCTGTCGGCAGACAAGGTGTGGCGCAGTTGGGAGCACGGCCCAAGCAAACTGTTTTTGAACGACCTGGAGCAACGCTTCAACGACACCATGGTGGGCCACTTGCGGGGCATGGGCGTCACGCAGGCGCTGTCCACCACCAGCACCTGGGGGCGCAACCCCATCTCGTCGCTGCCCGCCTTGACGGTGGGTGACGTGGTGGACGTGCACAGCTACGGCGGTGTGGGCGAACTGGAAAAAGACCCGGCCCACGCCGCGCACCTGGGCCACTGGGCGGCGGCCGCCCAGGTGGTGGGCAAGCCGCTGACGGTGAGCGAGTGGAACGCAGAGCCGTTTCCCAACCACGACAGGCACACCTTGCCCTTGCTGATGGCGGCCATGGCCTCGCACCAGGGTTGGCGCGCCCTGATGCACTACGCCTACAGCCAGGAGCCGTTTGAGCGGAACAGCCCATCCAACTGGCACGGGTACAACGATCCTTCGCTGTTGCCCATGCTCAGTGCCGCCGCACTCATGTACCGCCGGGGTGATGTGCAAGAAGCCACCACCACCTACGTGTTCGACCCCGGCGCAGAGGTGTTTTTCAACCAGGCCATTTCAGCGGCCAACGCACCCGCGCTGCGCACCGCGGCTGAAAAAGGCAAGCTGCTGATCGCCATGCCCGAGACCCCTGCCCTGCCCTGGCTGCAACGTGTGGCGCCACCGCCCGGTGCGGTGGTGCTGAAAGACCCCAACCCATCGCTGCTGCCCAGCGGCGCCCAGGAAGTCACCAGCGACACCGGCCAACTCACGCGAAATTGGGCCAAAGGCACCTACACCATCAACACCCCACGCACCCAAGCGGCACTGGGCTGGATAGGTGGCGAAGACATCGCGTTACCTGCCGCGCGTTTGAAGCTGGACACGCGCCACGCATCGGTGGCGGTGCAAAGCCTGGACGATGCGGTGCTGGGCGAATCACGCCATGTGCTGCTGTCCATCGGCACCCGATCGATGCCAGCACCGGGCAACAAAACCCCCTTCCGCGTAGAAGCTTTGGCCGGCGAAATGCAGGTGAAAGCGCCACCCGGGCTCAAGCTCTACCGCAACGGGCCATTCAACCAGTGGCCGGAGCACCCGGTGCGCTACGCCAACGGCCACTACCTGATTCGACTCGACGGCAGGCTGCCGGTGCAGTGGCTCGCGTTGCGCCCGGCGGTTTGATTCAAATACCCCATGCCCAGGAAATTCATGAGCACCCTTCACCTCCTCCCGGTCATTCTCTGTGGCGGCTCTGGCACCCGGTTGTGGCCCCTGTCGCGCGAAACCTACCCCAAGCAGTTTTTGGCACTCGGTGGCAACGGTGTGTCGATGTTGCAAGACACCGCACGGCGACTCGATGGCCTCTCGCCCACCATCGCCAAGCGCCCGCCTTTGATCGTTTGCAACGCAGAGCACCGGTTTCTGGCCGCGCAACAATTGCAAGAGGTGGGCATCACCGGCGTGAGCCTGGTGCTGGAGCCTGTGGGGCGAAACACCGCGCCGGCACTCACGCTGGCTGCCCTGGCCGCGCCGGCCGACGCGGTGCTGCTCGCCATGCCTGCCGACCACGTGGTGGGCAACCCCGCCCGCCTGCAAGCGGCGGTGGAGGCGGCCTGGCCGCTCGCCGCGCAAGGTGCCATGGTCACCTTCGGCATCGTGCCCAGTCGGCCCGAAACGGGTTACGGCTACATCCAAAAAGCACATGCCATGGCGGGCGGCACAGCCTATGCCATTGAGAGCTTTGCCGAAAAACCCAGTCTTGAGTTGGCGCAGGCTTATGTGGCCAGCGGCAACTACCTGTGGAACAGCGGTTTGTTCATGGTGCGGGCCGACCAATGGCTCAAGTCCATGGCCCAGCTGCAGCCTGCCATGCTGCAGGCCTGCCAGCGGGCCATGCAAAACCCGAGCCGCGACATGGACTTCATACGCCCGCAGCCCGATCACTTTGCCACCTGCCCGGCCGACTCCATCGACTACGCCGTCATGGAACACCTGCCGCGCAACCCGGCGCTGGGTGTGCCTGCGTGCGTGGTGCCGTTGGACGCGGACTGGTCAGACCTAGGCGCATGGGATGCCCTGTGGGATGTGTTGCCCCGCGACGAGGCCGGCAACGCCAGAACGGGTGAGACCATTGCGGTGGACACGCGCGACAGCCTGCTGTTCTCACAAAACCGGCTGGTGGCCACGGTCGGCGTCAGCAACCTTGTGGTGGTTGAAACGGCTGACGCCGTGCTGGTGGCCGACAAGCGCTGCACGCAAGATGTGAAAAAAGTTGTCGAACAGCTCAAGGCGCAAAAACGCACCCTGGCCTCCACACACCGCAAGGTGCACCGCCCCTGGGGCTGGTACGACAGCATCGACACCGGTGCGCGCTTCCAGGTCAAGCGCATCGTCGTCAAGCCCGGTGCACAGCTCAGCCTGCAAATGCACCACCACCGGGCAGAGCACTGGATCGTCGTCAGCGGCACTGCCGAAGTCACCAGTGGCGACAAAACCTTTTTGTTGACGGAAAACGAATCCACCTACATCCCCATCGGCCACACCCACCGCCTGGTCAACCCGGGCAAAGTGCCGCTTGAACTGATCGAGGTACAAAGCGGCAGCTACTTGGGTGAAGACGACATCGTCCGGTTCGAAGATACCTACGGGCGTGGACCGGCACGATAAGATTCAATTGGCCGACACCACCAGATCGCGAATCCACACGCTGCCCACCCTAGCCCGTACACGCACCACCGAAAGGCCTTCGGGCAAACGGAGGGTCACGTGGGTCGTTGCCACCGGCTGGCCCGGCGTGGTGGTCACCCCAGGGCTGACCTGCCCGGCCCACTGCCCATTCACAAAGATGTCAAGCCGGTCTGTGGCCAGTGCATCCAGCGTGTTGACCGACACGCTGTAGGTGCCAGTCCTGCGGGTGTGGATGGGCACAAGCACGGTTTCTGAATGGGCCGGTTGCTGTGCATTGGCATTGATGCGGTAGGCGGTGCCGTTGTACTTCCATGTGGTGCTGCCACTGATGCGTGTTTGAATGGCTGCATCGGGTGATCGCAGGTACACGGTGCCCGGCACCGGAGTGCCCAGGGCGACATGGGGCTCGGGGCGAAGCGCATCAGACAAGTCCGACACAAATTGCATCTTGGTGCTGTCCGTGTCCGATCGTGTGAGCGGCCGAGAGCCATCAGAGAACGACCACGATGCAGACGAGCTATAGACGTAGTAAACCAACAAGTCGCCGCCATTGGCACGCCATATATCTTGTGCCACATGCATACGGTCGCGCATGCGAGGATCGGCGTTGTAGGCATATGCAATTTCTGCTCTAGCGCTGTCGGGACGAAGCGTGCGTCCACCCGGACCAGGACCGCCTTCGTACGCTACGTTCCTCAGACCGTAGGCTTTGGTCCAAACGCTGTCTGCGGCAACGGTACGTGCGAATTGGCTGGAAGGCAATCCATCGAAAAATGCCTGCATGGTGGAAGGCAGCAGGTCGGTTGGCTCCACCGTGGAGTCATAGTACGCAGCGCCTCCGCCGCCGTACCACAAGCGGGACACGTCGCCGTAGTAGCTCTCAGCCCACGCAAGACCATGTGAGAGGTAACGGTTCGCGTCACCCGCTTGTGTTGCAAAAATTGGACGTACCGTCCTCATCATGGCGCTGTCGCCCCAAACTTGGCGAAAGGTTTGACTGATCTGCGCCGAGCGAAAGGCAATCCAGCGGCGCAGTGCCATGTATTGGTCGCCAACGACACCGTCGTTGGCAATAGGGTGCGCCGGGTTCATACGGTGCAGGTTGGCCAATTCCAACGCCCAACGAAATCCATTGAACCCTCCAGCAAAATTCCAGACTTCGTTGCCGTACTCCACGTACACCTTGATACCTGTTTTGAGCGGCGGGTACTTCGGTTCGGTCTGCCGGCTGGTGTAAGGCATAGCGCCATCGGAGCCATAGCGCAAAAGCAGCGCCAAATTTCGAATGTATTCATCATCGGCCTTGACCGGTACATTGATCCACAGATCGCGCTCGGTGGCGTTGGCCAAAGTCACCATCATTTCCCACGACTGGCCTTTGTCACCCGTCATCCCCACAAAATCCGGCAATGTCCGCTCGCTCCAATTGGCGGTGGGGTTGGTGTTGGTGCTGACAAGGTCCATGGTGCGGATCACCTTGAACTTCTTCATCGCGTGGATGAACTCCTGGGTGAATGTGACAGAACCATCCGTGGGATAGCCAGGGCGCCACAACTGCACATTGGTGACCCCGTCGCTGATGCTGGAGGTGTGTGCTCTTCGGGTGTTGCGGAAGCTGAGCCAAATGTTCCCGGAAACGTCTTCGGGAAGCAATACATCGGCGGTGCTGCGATTACTCGTGACGTCGTAGCGCATGTTTTGTATGCTGCCATTAGGTGCACCTCTGACCGTAACGTCCGCGCGCCCGTTGAACATCAGCGTGTACTTGCCTGCGCCAGTTCTGTGTGAGCCAAAGATCAGAAAAAAATCTTGAGTGGGTGCACCTTGCGCGTCTGCTCCTACGTCAATGCCCCAGCTCAAGTTAACGAAACGTGCCTGCCGCACCACATCCGCCATGGCAAAGCTGCGGTCCCAGTACGAAAGTTGGTGTACGCCAATGCCTATGTTTGGAATGGCGGTCTGTAGGAGATCACCTTCCGCCAGTTGATTGGACCCATCACGGTTGTGGTCCTCATCGGTTGCGTAACTGCCACCACCACCGCACGCGGCGAGCAAGATCAGGCAGGCGGACGAAATGACAAATTTTGTAAACATGTGTTCATTATCGGCACTTCATGCGGAAAAAAAAACACAAATATCAATTGTCAAAATTTTAGAATTTAGTAGTAACCCTGACGGGTGGCCGCTTCGGCCTTGTTCAGCACCACGCCCAACAAGCGGTCTGCAGGCACGTGACGCATGCTCTCCTCGATCTCGCGGCGGGTGCTGTTGCCGTTGCCCACCACCATCAACACGCAGTCGATGTTGGGCAGCACGGCCATCACATCGTCGCCGGCCATCATGGGTGGCAGGTCAAAAATGACGATGCGGTCTTGGTAGCGTTCGCGCAGGTCGCGAATCATGTGGGCGATTTTTTTCGAAGACAGCAACTCGGCCGCCTTGGGCACGGGCCGGTTGGTGGGCAACACCACCAGCCTTGGCAAATTGGGATTGACCAGGGCATCCGGCAACTCGGCATCGCCGCTGAACACCTCGTTGAGTGAGGGGGTTTTCTGGATGCCCAGGTAGCTGGCCACACGGGGACGTCGCAAATCAAAATCCACCAGCACGGCGGTGCGCTGCGTGTGGTGGGCCATGCTCATGGCCAGGTTGATGGCCAACACGGTTTTGCCCGATTCCTGGGTGGGCGAGGTGATGGCCAGGGTACGCCAGCCTTTTTCATCCATCTTTTGCAGCACCTGGGTGCGCAAGACGTCAAAAGCCCAGTTGTTGGGGTTGGCCTTGTTGAAGGCCACCACGCGACGCTGCTCCAAGTGCACGGGGTCCAGTTCCACAACCTCGGTGTGCGTGTAACTGACCTCGATCTGATGGTCGGCGTCCAGAGCAGACGGTCCTGACGGGCTTGACGATGCCGCTTGTGCCACACCGCCGCCGGCCGGCTTCACGTGGTTGGGCCGCAATGGCCTGGGTGAGGCCCCCGACGCCGGGGCGTGAGCGGCCTGTTGCCGCGCTTTGTCAATGGCTTGTTTGATGCGTTCCATGGGGCGCCCGGGTTCAGGAAAGGCGGAGCATGACTTTGACGATCAGCACGTCGAGCGGCATGTACAGAAAATGGATGGCCACCAAGGCCACCAACAGCAGCGCCACGGCTGCGCCCAGCAAGCGCAGCAGCAGCTTGCGGCGTTGTGCAGCCTCTTCTGCGATGGTGATGTAGGGCACCAACACCAGCGGCCGGTGGCCGGTGATGGCCGCCACGGCGTCAGCCCCACGCACCGTGCCATGCAGGGTTTCGAGCAGCATGACCAAGCCGGCGGCAGCCACGCCCGCCAGCACAAAGCCCAAGGCGATCATTTTTTTGCGGTCCGGTTTGATGGGACGATCGGGCGTGAGCGGCGGCTCCAGCAGCGAGAAGCGTTCGGCCTTCTGATCGTCTTCGAGGTTTTCGGCCACCTGGGCGGTCATTTGTTTGGCACGAATCTCTTCGTATTTGCGCTTGGCACCTTCGTGGTCGCGCATCAGGGCGGCCAGGCCACGCTCCACCTGCGGGGCCTGCAACAGTTGGCTTTCGGCTTGGGCCAAGCGCGCACGCAAGCCACCTTGTTGGCCCTGGAGCAATTGCATGCGCGAGCGGGCGGCCACCAAGCGGGATTCGACCTTGGCGACCACCAATTCGGCCGCCGCCACCGTGGGTGACTTGGACGCACCGGGCACGGCGACAGGGGTGCTCGCCGCCGGGGCGCTGCTGGCCTCAGCAAGTGCTTTTTCAAGAGCCGCGATGCGGCGCTTGGTGGCGCGCACATCGGGGTGGTTGTCGGTGTAGGTGGTGGCCATGCGCGCCAGGAGGGCGCGGGCTTTTTGAAGTTCGGCTTCATTGGTATCGGCCATGGCGGCGGGCGACCCCACTCCCGCGAGGACCGCGGCGTTGGTCACGGCGGCTTTGGCGCCCGCCAGCTCCACTTCGAGGTAGCGCGCCTCTTCTTCGGCGGCGCGGTGGTCGCGTTCGGTGTCGCGCAGTTCGCCTTCCAGCCGCTGGATGGCGTTCATGCTCAGCGTCATGTTTTGGGGCAGCGCCGCGCCGTTCTCCTGCTTGTAGCTGGCAATCTGGCTTTCCAACGCATCAAGTTCGGTCTTGAGCTTGTTGGCCTCCTGGGTCAAAAACTCCGTCGTCTGCGTGGCGCGTTCGCTGCGCACTTTTACGTTTTCGCTGAGGAACAGGGTGACCAGCTCGTTGGCCACACGCTGCGCGATGTCGGGGCGGCGGTGCTCGAACGAAACGCGGAATGCGATGGTGGCCGATCCGCGCTGACCTTGGCGCATGTTGGCGTTGACCAACTGCACGCCAATGAGCTGGCGCATTTCGTCGATTTGTTCTGACGGGGTGAAGGTCAGCCCGCGGTCTTTGAAGAGTTGGTACTTGTCGATGATGCGCAGCAGGTTTTCGCGGGTCATCACGCGCTGTTTGATGATCTCAATGCGCTCGTCGGCGTAGCTCGTGACGGTGGCCTGCACCAGATCGTTCGGGATCTGCTGCGACTCGATCATGATGGTGCCGGTGGACTGGTATACCGGCGGGATGAGCAAGGCCACCGCCACGGCCACGGCAAACACCCCGCCAAAGGTGGCGATGATGAGCAGGGCACGGCGCTTGAGAATCGCGAGGTAGTCGGACAGGGAAAGCTGGTGGTCGTCTGGGGACATGCCGTGGTGATCGGATGCGCTTCTGCCTGTGGGGGTCAGAAATCGGGGTGGAGGTAGGTGAACACCAGGCTGGCACTGCGGTTGCTGGCCTGCGTCGGCAGGCCAGCGATGTGACGCTCGGCCCGTGTGCCACGCAGCTGGGCCGTCATGCGCCAGAGCGGACTCAGGTCCGTCGATACCTGCATGCCCAGCTGGCGTGTGGCCTCGGTCTGGCTGGCTTGTGTGCGGTTGTGCAAGGCGTCCACCGCGACCGTGGTGTACTCGGTCAACTGGTATTCGGCCCGCAAACGGGCCTGGGTGTTGGGGGCAAATGACCCGAGCAAGTTGTTGGCGACGGGCAGCCGAGACAACGAGGCACTGTAGTGCCAGCGCGGGCTTTGGTACCCCAGCTTTGCTTCGCCTTGTGGCATGGTGTCGCTGAAAGCGCCGGTGAAGCGGGCCACGCCGGCTCGGATCTCCCAGTCCCATGGACTGCCGTCAACTTGACTGCGGTAGCCCAGCAGCAAGCCACGCTGCAAGCTTTGGGGGGCCGTGCCATGGACGGCGCCCGTTGAGGCGACGGTGTCGGGTGCGTACTGCGACACACCCGCCGACACAAACCAATCCTGGCCGGGCGACGCGGCACGGCTCAGCTCCACCTGGGCGCTGCTGAGGCGGTGATCGGGTGTGTGACCAAAATCGTAGGCATGCCATTTCACATCAGCCAGCACACTGAGCATGTGACGCTCGTCCAACTCGTGCGCCAGCTGCGCCCCCAGACCCCGGGTGGTGCGGGTGCCGTCGTCGCTGAGTTGGCCGGTTTCTTCGAGCAGGGCCGCGCGGGCGGCGCTTTGCTCGTACGCAGCATGCCAACCCCAGCTTGTGGTGTCGGACGCGGTGCGCCAGCTCAGCCGCGCGTTGCCGTCTTGCCGGTTGCGGCTGAGAGCGGTGTTGCTGCTTTGCTCGATGACCGCACCCAACTTGAGTTGGAATTCATCGCCCCCCGCGTTGCGCGACAGGGTGTAACTGGGCGAGACATGCACGCGGTACACACCACCGGCATCCGTTTCGCTCAAACCCGGGTTGGCGTCATACGACAGCCCCACCGGCGCTGTGATGCGGTGTTGGTACAACGATTGCGCCAGCCCGATGCCCGGCAAACTCGCGGCCACCCCTGCCGCCACACAAACCATTCGGGTCAGCATGTTCAAGGCACCAACACAATGTCGCCCGCGCGCATGCGCACGTTGGTCTGCAGGCTGTCACCCTTGATGAGGTCGTTGTAGCGCACGGGCAGCGCGGTGCGGGGCCCGTCCTCCTCGCGCAGCACATGCACCGCGTTGCCGTCAGCGAAGCGATCCAAGCCGCCGGCCTGGCTGAGCACCTGCAACACACTGGTGGTGTTGGTGCTCAAGGGCACCACACCGGGCTTGTTTACCTTACCCAAAACGTAGACCACGTTGCCCTCGGTGCCTGAGACGGCAACGGTCACGATGGGATCGGGGATGTAGGCCTTGAGGCGTTCCGCGATGCGCTTTTCAACCTGCTCCACATCCAGCCCCGCCACCGGCAGGCGCCCCACCAGAGGGAAAGAAATGCTGCCGTCGGGCAGCACACGGACCTCGCGCTGCAACGCCTCCTCGCGCCAGATCGAAATTTGGAGCCGGTCGGCCGCACGAAGCTTGTACATCGGCGCGGGGACCTGAGCCCAGACAGACACGCTCACCAGACTGGTGACCACCAGCATCAAAAGGGACTTGGGCGAAAACAGCTTGTTCATGCGTGAGGCGAGTAAAAGTCTTGAAGGGACGGCGTGTGGACGAATGAAACGCGCGCGGAGAATTGAAAAAGGGGCACGAGGCCCCTCTCAGGTATTCAAACCTTGCGTTGGCCGTGATCAGACCTTGCGGCGGTTGGAGAAACCCATAAAGCCCAACAAGGCCGAGCCGAACAACAACGCAGCGCCCGGCAGCGGCACAGCGCTGAGGGACACGTTGTCGATGTTGCCGCCAAAGGTATCGCTGGTACCCACAGCAGAGAACTTGAGCACGTCGGAACCGGTGCCCACCACGGAGAAGGTGTAGGAGGTCCAGTTGTTGCTCGTGCCACCGATGCCCGTGATGGCCGGCGTGGTCAGCAGGGTGTTGCCCCACCACGCTTCAATGCCGTTGGTGTTGGCCGGCATGTTGATGCGCGGCGAGTACCAGAAGGTCAGCTCGTAGACCTGGCCCAGCACGGTGCTGATGGTCTGGAGCATGCTGCTATTGGCGCGGGTGTCCAGTTCCACAAAGTTGTTGCCGTCTTGAGCAGCACCCACGGCATTGTTGCGCACCTCGATCCCGTTGCCAGTGGTGGTGGTCCAACCGGGCAGGCTGTCGAAAATGGCGAACGTGCCATTGGCAAGCACCGTGTCTTCGAAAGAACCGTTTTGGACCAACGTGGCCGCGTTGGCCAGGCTGGAAACGCCCAGAACAGCAGCGACGGCCGTTGTGCGCAGAGCAGGCATGAATTTCATATTGAACCCCTGAATATTTGAATGGCAAGATTGCGATAGACGCTGCTTGAGAATAGTCACCGATACCGCGCTGCACAATGAGCCAATGGGGCTAGGCGCCCACGCACAAGCGTTCAGTAGGCGTTTTTCCCGCTGAACGCCATGGTCGTTCTGGCCAAGATGAACAAGTCCAGCCACAACGACCAGTTGTTGATGTATTCGATGTCGGACTCGACACGCTGGATCATCTGATCCAGGTCGCGCGTTTCGCCGCGGTGGCCGCGCACCTGCGCCAGGCCCGTGATACCGGGCTTGATGTTGTGCCGCGCAAAGTACTGCTCGATGCGCTGTGAATACTCCAGATCATGCTGAACCGCGTGGGGCCTGGGACCAACCAGCGACATGTCGCCCGTCAGCACATTGAAGAGCTGGGGCAGTTCATCCAGGCTGGTTTTGCGCAGAAACGCGCCCACCCGGGTGATGCGCGGGTCGTTTTTGGTGGCCTGCTGCACGGTGTTGCTCTCGGTGCGGTGCACAAACATGCTGCGGAATTTCCAGATCCGAAAGGTCTTGCCATTCCAGCCCATGCGCGGCTGCCTGAAAAACACCGGGCCCGGACTGTCCAAACGAATGGCGACCGCAATGACAAGCAACAGCGGCAAGATCACCAGCAGGATGAGGGCCGACAGCACCACATCTTCCAGCGACTTGATCAAGCGCCGGGTTCCAGTCAGCGGCGTCTCCGACAGGGTGAGCACAGGCACCCCCGCAATCTCGCGCACGCTGTGGTTGACCAATCGCAGTGAGAAGATGTCCGGCACCCAATGCACAGCGATGTGCCGGTCCAAAAGGCGGAAGTAAAGGCTCTCGATCACGCTGGACGCGTCCAGCGGGATAGCGAAATACACCGTGCGTATCTGGTGCTGGTCCAACAGCGCCATCAGGTCGTCCAGCGTGCCGAGCAAAGGCGGCAGATGGCGCCCATCGGCCGCTGCGTTGGGTTGGTGGCCTGGCAAGCCCACGCAGCCCACCACACGCTCAGAAAGCCACGGGTTCTGCGTGATTTTTTGGTGCAGGTACGACGCCAGCGAACCGGTGCCCACCACCAGCACGTTCTCAGGCTCGACCGCATGTTTCAGAAACTGCCGCTGCAAGACACGCAACAACAGGTGCAGCAGCAGCTGAGCGAAGAAACCCAGCACATAGAGCTGCCCGACCAGAAGGCGCGAGAAGGTCTCGGTCTGCTTGGTCAAAAAACCCAGTGCCAGCAGCATCGCAAACGCCAGGGTCCAGGCCTGGAAAATCTTCAACGCCTTGGTGGTGAAGTTGGCGTTGCTGCGGTAAAGCGCCAACTGGTCGTAAAGCAGGCCCAGCATGCCCAGCAACAGCACCACCATGAAGGTATAGGGTGCGCTGACAAACCCCAGATGGCGATCAATCAGCCAATAGGCGATGCCCAACACCGCCGTGCCATCCAGCAGGGCCTGCAAGGCGTTGCTGATGTTGCTGCGGCGCTGGAGCACCGAGCGCTGGCCGTTCAAATGCAGCATGTGTGATCCTGAACCACCCCCTGCCAAGCACCCGCACGCGGGCCTCGCTCAACAAGGCGACAACACGGGCAGCCATCCCTGCCCCTGGCAGAGGAAAAAAAACGGTGAACTTGCATGGGTTTTGACAGTGGGGCGGATTATCTGAGGCACCCCCTGATCAGAATGGCCCGGAATCTGTGGCCTGCCATGGTCCGAACGCACCCATTCCGAAGCCGTGTTTTTGGGATGCACCTCGAGCCCCACAGCCACTTGGAGGAGTGCTTAGTCGCTTGTAGCCAAACTTCCGCCCGACACCACCCAAACCCGGTGCGGCGCGGTTAGCATCGTTTGCATTCTTTTGCAAATAAACATCGGGGACTGTGTGAACTCGACACACTTTGAACTTCTTGGCGGCGCGCAAGACCACGCCGCAGAAATTCATGAGATTTTCGGCAACACGCCGGTGCTCGACCGCCTGGACCTGGCGGAGACCACCGCGTTGTGCCGCTACATGGCGGTGTATTCGGCCGGACGGCACACCAGGCTGATGCAGCAAGGCGAGCTCACCAACCACCTGCTGATTGTGTTGACCGGCGCGGCCGAAGCCGTGCAGACCAACCACGATGGTTCCGTGTGCTCGCGCCTGTCGCTGGCGCCCGGCGACAGCTGGGGCGAACTCGCGCTCCTCAACGGCGAACCGGTCTCGGCCACTTGTGTCACCACCGAGCCGGTAGACTTCTTGCTGATCACGCGCAGCGCCTACAAAGATTTGCTTTTGACCTTTCCACGACTGGCCAACAAGCTCCTTTTGCGCTTCCTCCACACCGCGTCAAAGCGGTTGGAATGGGCGCAAACGCGACTTCAGGCGGGTGCACCAGCCCACTGACGCAAGCAACCCTTCAGTGAAAGCGCACGCCTAGGCGGTACGCGGTGATCGAATCCACCACAACGTTCAGACCCATCGCCCCACCATGCAACTTGCCACCTGGAACGTCAACTCCCTCAACGTGCGCCTGCCTCAGGTGCTGGACTGGCTGCAAGCCCACCCGGTGGATGTGCTGGCACTGCAGGAACTCAAGCTCACCGACGACAAGTTCCCGCACGAAGCGTTTTCAGCCTTGGGCTACCAGGCCCAGGTGTTCGGGCAGAAGACCTACAACGGTGTGGCACTGCTGACCAAGGCGCCGGCGCAGGACGTGGTCCGCAACATCCCGGGCTTTGACGATGACCAGTCGCGTGTGTTGTGCGCCACGGTGGACGGTGTGCGGGTGATCGGTGCCTACTTCCCCAACGGCCAGGAGCCAGGCAGCGAGAAGTTCGACTACAAGATGCACTGGCTCGAAGCGCTGCGCGCCTGGGTGCGTGACGAACTGGCGCAGCACCCGCAGCTGGTGCTGATGGGCGACTACAACATCACCTTCGACGACGACGACGTGTGGGACCCCGAAGGCCTGCGCGACACCATCCACTGCACCGAGGAAGAGCGCTACCACCTGCGCGCGTTGATCGCGCTCGGGCTGCACGATGGCCTGCGCCTCTTCCCTCAACCGCCCAAGAGTTACTCGTGGTGGGACTACCGCGACTTCGCCTTCCGCCGCAACCGTGGGCTGCGCATCGACCACATCCTGGTCAGCGACGCGGTGAAGGCCCGCGCCACCGCGTGCGAGATCGACAAAACCCCACGCAAGAACGAGCGGCCCAGCGACCACGCACCGGTGGTGATGACGCTGGGCTGATCGGGGCGATCACTCCTCCAAATGGAGTTCTTGAATTTTGCGGGTGATGGTGTTGCGACCGATGCCGAGTTTGTGGGCGGCCTCGATGCGACGGCCCCGTGTGCTGGCCAGTGCGGTCTGAATCAGGCGGGTTTCAAAGCGTCGCGTCAACACGTCCCACACATCGGTGCGGCCTTGGGCCAGCAGGCGCTGGGCCTCGGCCTGCAAGTCCTGCTCCCAATCGCCCGCGCCGTCTGACACCGCCGGCACCGTGGCGACTGGTGCAGGCGCATGTGGCATGTCCACCGGCATGGCCAATGGTGCTGCGGCCGGCACGGCGGCCCCGACGGTGGGCGCGGGCACACCGCCCATCACCTCGGGCGGCAGGTCTTTCACGTCCACCACTTGCGCCGGCGCCATCACGGTCAACCAATGGCAGATGTTCTGCAACTGGCGCACGTTGCCGGGGTAGTCAAAGCCGCTCAGCACCTGCAAGGCGGCGTCTGAAATGCGCTTGGGCTCGACGCCCAACTGGGTGGCACTTTGCTGCAGGAAGTAGCGCGTGAGCATGGGCACGTCCTCGCGCCGTTCGCGCAACGCGGGCAGGCGCAGGCGGATGACGTTGAGGCGGTGGAACAAATCCTCGCGGAAGCTGCCTTCCTTGACGCGCTGCTCCAGGTTCTGGTGGGTGGCGGCGATCACGCGCACGTGGGCTTTGACGGCACTGTGGCCACCCACGCGGTAGAAGTTTCCGTCGGACAACACGCGCAGCAGGCGCGTCTGAAGGTCGAAGGGCATATCGCCGATCTCGTCGAGAAACAGCGTGCCGCCCTCGGCCTGCTCGAAGCGGCCTCGGCGCATGGTCTGCGCGCCGGTGAACGCGCCGCGCTCGTGGCCGAAGAGTTCGCTTTCCAGCAAGTCTTTGGGTATGGCCGCCGTGTTGATGGCCACAAAAGGCCCCCCCGAGCGCGGGGAATGTTTGTGCAGGGCGTGTGCCACCAGCTCCTTGCCGGCGCCGGATTCACCGGTGATGAGCACCGTGACGTTGCTTTGCGACAAGCGGCCAATGGCGCGGAACACGTCCTGCATGGCGGGCGCCTGGCCCAGCATCTCGGGCACGGCGCCCAGGCGCTCTTCGGCCACTTCCTCGCGCTGGCTTTCGTCCACGGCGCGGCGGATCAGCTCCACCGCTTTGGGCAAATCGAAGGGTTTGGGCAGGTACTCGAAAGCACCGCCCTGAAACGCCGACACCGCGCTGTCCAGGTCGGAGAAGGCGGTCATGATGATGACCGGCAAACCGGGCAGGCGCTTTTTCACCTGCTCCAGCAGGTCGAGACCAGAACCACCGGGCATGCGGATGTCGCTCACCAGGATTTGTGGCCCTTCGCTGTCGCTGGCGTCATCGAGGGCGGCAATCACCTCCTGCGGATGGGTGAAGCTGCGGGTGGGCAGTTCTTCGCGCGCCAGCGCCTTCTCCAGCACAAACCGGATGGATTGGTCGTCATCCACGATCCAGATGGGTTTCATGCGCGTGTGCCCTGCCTTTCGAGTCGCCTCATTGTGTTGATCAACACCGGCTTCAAGGCAATGGGATGAGCAGCTTGAAGTCGGTCTGGCCTGGAACGCTGTCGCACTCGATCAGACCGTGGTGTTGCTGCACAAAGGTTTGTGCCAGCGTCAGCCCCAGGCCGGAGCCGCCATCCCGCCCTGACACCAGGGGAAAAAAGATGCGGTCCTTGATCGAGTCCGGCACGCCGGGCCCGTTGTCAATCACATGCAATTCCAGTGCCAGGCGGTAGCGCTGTTTGCCAAAGGTCACCTGGCGGCCCACGCGGGTCTTGAAAACAATCTGCGCGTCACCGGCCGCGATGCGCGTGGCCAAGGCCTGCGCCGCGTTGTGTGCGATGTTGAGCACGGCCTGGATCAGCTGCTCGCGGTCGCCCCGAAACTCGGGGATGGACGTGTCGTAATCGCGCACCACGCGCAGGCCCTTGGGAAACTCGGCCAGGATGAGCGAACGCACGCGCTCACACACCTCGTGGATGTTGACGTCGCCCACCACGTGCGGACGGCGGTGTGGCGCCAGCAGGCGGTCCACCAACGACTGCAGGCGATCGGCCTCGTGGATGATGACCTGGGTGTACTCGATCAGGTCCTTGGACTCCAAGTCCATCTGCAGCAACTGGGCCGCGCCACGGATGCCCCCCAGCGGGTTCTTGATCTCGTGCGCCAGGTTGCGGATCAGCTCCTTGTTGGCCTGCGCCTGGTCGATTAAGCGCTCCTCGCGCTCCTGCCGCGCCTGTTGCTCCTGCGGCAGCAGTTCCACCACCACCTCGCCAGCCACGTCGGTCTGCGCCACCACCACGTGCACGGGCAGCACCTCATGTGCCAGTCGTTTGAGGCGGGCGTCATAACGCAAGGCGGCAAATTCGTTGCCACGCGCGCCGGCCAGCGCATTGTTCAACAGATGCGGCTCGGTGAAACAGTCGGGGAAATGGGTGCCGGTGATGCTGCGCCGGGACATGCCCAGCGCGTCTTCCAACGCCGCGTTGGCAAACAGCACCTGGCCCTGGGCATCCACCACCGCCACCAGGGTGGCCAACAGGTCCAGCGACTGAAACCGCTGGGCAGGTGACACCTTTCGTTTTTTCAACCCAATCATGGGCTTTTCAGCGCTGGGCCGCCGACGCCGGCCCCAGGCGGGCAAGTTCGCGTTTGATGCCGTCCACATCGCTCTGCGCGCGGGCCACGCCGGCCTTGAGTTCGGCCACTCGGTCCAGGTACATCTGGTGGTTGCGGAACTCAGGTCCGCGTTTCTCCGGTTCGCCGTTGTTGTACTCCTGGCTCAGGCCATTCAGGCGGTTTTCCGCCTTGCGCAGTTCGGCCTCCAAAATGGTGCGCGCGTCGGCATCGCGGGCACGCTGGGCAGCAGCGTCAACCCGGTCGTTGCCATTGCGCGGGCTACCCGAGCTGGCCGCAGGCGCAGGGGTGCGCGCGGGCGCGCCAGCCGTTGATGAAGGTGCCGGCTTGAGCCCCTGGATCACCGTCACGTTGCCACCTTCAATCACGCGGCAGCCACGCGCTTTTGCGTCGCCGGGGTCGTTGGTGTATTCGTTGCCGCAGCGGTAAATGCGGTCCTGCGCCACGGCAGGCACGGCTGCGGCGCCCAGCATCAACAGACACACCAGATGGGATACGGGAACAGAAACAAAGGATTTCATTGCGGCATCGAACATGTCGGCACTCCAGGCAAGAGGCATGGCCTCCAGAACGGCATGGGCCTGTGATTTCCAGTATCGCCCAAAAGTGCCCGGTCGCTGGCCGCCCACAAGCAAAAAGGGACGGCCAAAGCCGTCCCTTCACACATCGGTTACCTGGATTACAGGCTGTAGTACATGTCGTACTCGACAGGCGACACTTCCACGCGCGAGCGGGTCACTTCCTGCATCTTCAGCTCGATGTAGGCGTCGATCCAGGCGTCGGTGAACACGCCGCCCTTGGTCAGGAAGGCGCGGTCCTTGTCCAGGTGGGCCAGGGCTTCATCCAGGCTGGCGCACACGGTGGGGACCAGCTTGTCCTCTTCGGGCGGCAGGTGATACAGGTCCTTGGAGGCGGCTTCGCCCGGGTGGATCTTGTTCTCAACGCCGTCCAGACCGGCCATCAGCAAGGCGGCAAAACCCAGGTAGGGGTTGCACAGGGGATCGGGGAAGCGGGCTTCCACGCGACGGGCCTTGTCGGATGCGACGTTGGGGATGCGGATCGATGCCGAGCGGTTTTTGGCCGAGTAGGCCAGCTTGACCGGGGCTTCGAAGTGGGGCACCAGGCGCTTGTAGCTGTTGGTGCCGGGGTTGGTGATGGCGTTCAGGGCACGTGCGTGCTTGATCACGCCGCCGATGTAGTACAGCGCGAACTCGGACAGACCGGCGTAGCCGCTGCCAGCAAACAGGTTCTTGCCGTCCTTCCAGACCGACTGGTGCACGTGCATGCCCGAGCCGTTGTCGCCATGGTAGGGCTTGGGCATGAAGGTGGCGGTCTTGCCGTAGGCGTTGGCCACGTTCTGGATCACGTACTTCTGCAGCAGGGTCCAGTCGGCGCGCTCGACCAGGGTCGAGAACTTGGTGCCGATTTCGCACTGGCCAGCACCGGCCACTTCGTGGTGATGCACTTCAACGGGAATGCCGACGGCTTCCAGGATTTCGCACATCTCGTTGCGCATGTCCATGGTGCTGTCCACCGGGGGCACGGGGAAATAGCCGCCCTTGACGCGCGGACGGTGACCACGGTTGCCACCTTCGAGCTTGGCGCCGCTGTTCCAGGGGGCTTCGTACTCTTCGATCTGGTAGAAGCTGTGGCCAGGTTCGTTGCTCCAGCGCACTTCATCAAACAGGAAGAACTCGGGTTCCGGACCGAAGAAAGCGGTGTCGCCCAGGCCAGAGGCCTTCAGGTAGGCTTCGGCGCGCTTGGCGATGGAACGCGGGTCGCGCTCGTAAGCTTTGCCATCGGTGGGTTCGATCACGTCGCAGACCAGCACCAGGGTGACTTCTTCGACGAAGGGGTCGATGAAGGCGGTGGCGGCGTCGGGCATCAGCAACATGTCCGACGCTTCAATGCCCTTCCAGCCAGCGATGGACGAACCGTCGAAAGCCTGGCCTTGTTCGAACTTGTCTTCTTCGAACTGGGACACGGGAATGGTGATGTGCTGCCACTTGCCACGGGTGTCGGTAAAACGGAAGTCAACGAACTTGACGTCGTTGTCCTTGACCATGCTCATGACGTCGGCGACGCTTTTGGCCATCAGAAACTCTCCTGGTACGGGTTGGGTAAAAAGGGTGACGGAAAACGATTAAGCAGCTTTTGTGCCAGCACGCACCGAGGTGTGGCACAACCGACGCAGTGTTCAGCTCAATATTGTGCACCCGGAACGGACGCACTTAACAGGTGCATAAATAGAGCAGATTGGCAATCAGCGCACCATTTCAGGGCCCATTGGTGCACCAAAAGCCGACAAGCCTTGTTTGAGTGCGTCAAAAGCGGGTTGGGTGGCACCCTCTTCACCTTTGACGCCCAATTCGATGTGGCGCCCATATTCGGGGTGGTCCACACTGGGCAGGCTGAACACTTTGACCCCCGCGTGCTCGGCCTCGATGCGCTCCATCAGCGGCGTGAGGCTGGCCTCCATCGCACCAAAAACGATCACGGAACGCTCCACCCAGGTTTGGCGGTGGAACCAAGTGTGGCAATGGGTGTCGAGCGCCCAAGCCATCATGGGCCAGGCCATGACCGGGAAGCCGGGCAGGAAAAACACCCGGCCACCACCGCTGCCGGTGCAGTCGAAGCCGGGGATTTTGTTGTAGGGGTTGGGCACAATGTCCGCGCCTTCGGGAAACACCCCCATGTTCAGCCGGTGCACGTTGTCGGCGCGTTCAGGCTCGTAGGGCAGGTTCTGCTCGGCCGCCACATCGCGCATGCGCTCCAGAATCAGCTCGCGCGCCTGCGGGTGCAGCACCAGAGAGCGTTCCAGCGCAGCCGCCGCACACTGGCGCGTGTGGTCGTCGGGGGTGGCGCCTATGCCGCCACACGAAAACACGATGCCAGGCTGGGCAAACGCATCGCGCAACGCGGCCGTGATCTGCCGCCGGTCGTCGCCGACGTAGCGCGCCCAGCTCAAGGTCAAACCCCGCTCGCCCAGCAGTTCTATGGTTTTGCTCAGGTGTTTGTCCGCCCGTTTGCCCGACAGGATTTCATCGCCCACGATGATGAGGCCGATGTCGGGCACGGGTGACACGTTGTCGGACAGGGGCGAGTTCATGGCGTGGTGGGTGGGTTGGGTCCGGGCAGTGTGGGTGTCGTGCCTGGCAGTGGCTTGGGCAACACGTCTTCCACGTTCTGCGATTGAGATGCCATGGTCGGCGCTGCGTCTGACACCGGTCTGACCGGCGCGGCAGCAGCCCGCGTGCGCTCCAACGCCGCCAACAGGTAATGGGCAAACCACAACGAGGCAAAGGCGAACACCAGGGTGTAGATCCAGATGGCCAGTGGCACCAGCAAGGGCGCGGCCACAATGAACATGGCGCCCGAAGCCCAGATCAGGCTGGGCGCCGCGCCCAGGAAACCGGTCAACACCCCCATCACCAGCAGCGGCGCACGGTGCGTCTGGATCAGACCGGTGCGCTCCTCTTTGCTGGCGTGGTCGGCCAGTGCGTCAAACGCGAACACGCGGTAGGTGAGCCAACCCCAGATCAGGGGCGGCAACAACAGCACCAAAGGCGGGATCAGCCACAGCGGCATGGTCAACACCATCACCACCAGGGCCAGCAAGGTCGAGCCCAACGACCAGAAAACGCTGGCCAGCAAACTGCCGCCGCGTTTGCGCTCCAGCGCGGCAAAGCGCCGCTGCGCCACCAGCGCCACCATTTGTGGCGTCATGGTCACGGCCACCAACAAGAGGGTGAGAAACACGATGGCCGGTGTGGCCACGACCAACACCAGCAAAGGCGCGAACACGGTGCGAAAAGCACCCGCGCCGACCTGATCCAGCCAGTTGAGAAACGCGCCGACCAGCTCGTAGTTCTGCAGCCAAGCCGCCACCGCCGCCACCGCCGGTTCCCAGAAAAAATAGCCGAGCGCAAACGACAACGCCACCATCAGGATGAGCGGCAACACCGACAAGGCAATCACCCGCGGGTGCAGACAGTAGGCCACCGCGCGCCAGAACGAATCGAAGATCAAACCCATGGTCAAAGAATACACGCAAGGCGTGACCGCCCACGAGGGGCCGTTCAAGCGGATGCGTTGGCGGGTTTTTTGTACAAACTGGCCACCTCGTCGGCGGTGAGCCAGCGCCAGGCGCCGGGCGCCAGATCGGGCGGCAACACCAGGTCACCGATGCGAGAACGGTGCAGCGTTTCCACCCGGTTGCCCACGGCCGCCACCATGCGTTTGACCTGGTGGTACTTGCCTTCCGTCAAGGTCAGGCGCAGGTGATGGGGGGCCACCGCCTCGCAGGCGGCCGCGCGCACCGGCTTGGGGTCGTCGTCGAGCACCACACCGTCCAACAAACGTTGCACCTGCTTGTCATCCAGCGGGTGTTTCACCCCCACTTCGTACACCTTGGGCACGTGGTGGCGGGGCGATGTCAGGCGGTGGATGAAAGCGCCGTCGTCCGACATCAGCAGCAGCCCGGTGGTGTCCTGGTCCAGCCGCCCCACCGCCTGCACACCGGCAGCGGCGCCACCACCGCGCGCGCGCAAAGGGGCGGGCAGGAGCGAATAGATGCTGGGGTGGTTGCTGGGTTTTTGCGAGCACTCGTGGCCCGCCGGCTTGTGCAGCATCAGATAGGCTCGTTCGTGAAAAGCCCAGTCCTGCCCCTGGACGGTGAACAACAGGCCGTGGGTGTCAAACTCGGCCCACGGATCGGTGCAGGGGCTGCGCTCAGCGCCCACCTGCACCAGGCCCTGTTGCACCAGCCCACAACAGACGCGGCGGGTGCCAAATCCCTGGGAGAACAGAATTTCCTGCAACGGCAGCATGGTGTGGGGCGAAGGCGGCTGAACTGAGAGGGCGCGAGCATACTCCAAGCCTTGCCAAACAACCCCCTGGCGCCAACCGTTCGATCGCCGTTGCCCCATGAACCACCGCTTTGCCCGCTGGCTGCCCACACGGGAGTCTCTGCACAACAACCGCTGGCTGCGCTGGATGGGGCCCGCACTGCACCACCCGCGCCTGTGGCACATGAGCCGCAAAGGTCTGGCGCTGGGCCTGGCGCTGGGCATCTTCTTTGGTTTACTGATACCGGTGGCGCAAATCCCCGCCTCGGCCACGCTGGCGGTGCTGTTGCGCGCCAACCTGCCGGTGGCGGTGGCGAGCACCCTGGTCACCAACCCGGTCACCTTCGGCCCGGTGTACTACGGCGCCTACCGCCTGGGCCGCTGGGTGTTGCACGAACCGCAACTCAGTGAAACCGCGGCTGCCCAGGCGCTTGAGACATCGCAGGCCGAGCCGTCGCAGGCCCAGGGTCTGCGGGCGCAACTGGCGCACTGGTGGACCTACCTGAGCACGGTGGGCAAGCCCTTGGTGGTGGGCCTGGCCATCGTGGCCTCTGTCTGCGGCGTGTTGGTCTATTTTTTGGCCAGCCTGCTGTGGGTACTGAAAACCCGTTGGACCCGGCGCCGGCGGCTGGCTCAGCGCAGCGGTGCCACCCAGGTGACCGGCGCCAAAGGCGATCCCACGTAGGCTGGCGTTTTTCAATGAGAAGGCACCCGGCCACATGAACACCACCGACCTGTTTTCCCTGAAAGGGCGCACCGCGCTGATCACCGGCGGCTCTCGCGGCATCGGCCGCATGATTGCCGAAGGTTTTCTGGCCCAAGGCGCCCGTGTCTACATCAGCGCACGCAAGGCAGAGGCCTGCGACGCGACGGCGCAAGACCTTTCAGCGCTGGGGCATTGCATCTCGTTGCCGGCCGATGTGTCCCACCCGGCCGGCATCGCGGCGCTCAAACAAGCCTATTTGGCACACGAGCCCACGCTGGACATCCTGGTGAACAACGCCGGCGCCGCCTGGGCAGCGCCGTTCGACGCATTTCCAGAAGCCGGCTGGGACAAGGTCGTGGACCTCAACCTGAAAACACCGTTTTTCCTCACGCAGGCCCTGGCCCCGGCCCTGCGTGCCTCGGTGGCCGCCAGCGGGCGCCCAGCCAAGGTCATCCACATCGCGTCCATCGACGGGCTGTCGGTGAACATGCTGGAAACCTACCCCTACGCGGCCAGCAAGGCCGGGCTGATCCACCTGACCAAACGCATGGCGCTGCAGTTGGTTCGCGAACAGATCGTGGTCAGCGCCATTGCCCCCGGCGCCTTTCCGACCGACATGAACCGCGCCGCCCGCGACGAGGAAGAAACCACCCGCCAACGCATTCCGGCTGGGCGGGTGGGGCAACCCGAAGACCTGGCGGCAGCGGCCATTTACCTCGCGTCGCGCGCGGGCGACTATGTGGTGGGCGAAACCCTGGTGGTGGACGGCGGTGTGACCCACGCCCGCTGAAACGTCAGCCGTTGGCGAGCAACCAGTCGTGCAGCTCGCGCACCGTGTGCGCCACAAACAGCGGGCCATGCGCCTCGAAACCGGCGTGGTGGTGGGCACCGTAGGCCACCCCCACGCTGGGGCAACCCGCGTTTTGTGCCATCAATAGGTCGTGGGTGGTGTCGCCGATCATCAGCGTGCGCTCGGGCGGCACGCCCCACACCGCCATCAACTCCTGCAGCATGAGCGGATGGGGCTTGCCCGCCGTTTCATCGGCGGTGCGCGAGTCGTCAAACACGCCCTGCAGCGGAACGCTGCGC
This sequence comes from Hydrogenophaga atypica, assembly GCF_042665215.1. Lineage (NCBI taxonomy): Bacteria > Pseudomonadati > Pseudomonadota > Betaproteobacteria > Burkholderiales > Comamonadaceae > Hydrogenophaga > Hydrogenophaga atypica. The sequence goes on along the minus strand of NZ_JBHTCA010000003.1, from coordinate 319,876 downwards.
AGGCAATCATCGAGGCCACGCCGGCTTTTGCCTGTGGCCACCGCCAACCAATGCTGGCGCGCTTTGAGGTCAGCCAGCAGCGGCAGCACGCCTTCAAAGAGGTTCAGCTCGTCAGCCCGGCTGGCGTAGTGGTGCCGGTAACGTGCGCCCAGTTCGGGGTATTTTTCGGGCGGCACATCGGGCGCGGCATGGGCCAGCGCCTGCATCAGCCCCATGCCAATCACATAGCTGGCCTGCTCCCGGCTGGGCTCACGCCCCCCCACGTCGCGCACGGCCGCCTGGATGGACTGGGTGATGATGGCGGTGGAATCGAACAGGGTGCCATCCCAGTCGAAAGCGATCAGGTCAAAATGGCGTGTGGACATGGCGGCGGACGGAAAAGACAAGGGGCGCATTGTGCGCCCCTGGTGTGACAGGCCCGGTAACGGGAGGTCAGATGCGGAAATCTTCGATGTTCTTGCCTGCGGCCAGAATCGCCCGCACCCACTCGGGCTTGCGGCCCAGGCCACCGGCCCAGGTTTCACCATTGGGACCACGGTATTTGACCTCGCGGGCCACCTTGGATTTGGGCGACTTGCGCACCGCAGCTGCCGCGCCACCCAAATCGGACACGGTGATGCCGTATTCCTTCATTTTTGCCTTGATGTCGGCAATCACTGCCGCCAGCTCCTGCTTGCGCACCTGTTCGGCCTGGGCCATCAATGCCTGCGCCTGGTTCATGAGTTCGGAATAACTGGACATCGAATTTCCTCAAAAAGAATGAATAAACGCCGAACAGTTTACACACAATGGTGGGTGATTTCAGGCATCACTTCAAAATCATTGTAAAAATCAAGTGAATTCAGACCACGCGGACAATTCGGAAGGCAACTCAGATTTCAGCTCCAGCATTTCCAACGTGGTCGGATGCACCAATCCGAGGCGCCACGCATGCAGGAACATGCGCTTGAGGCCGGCCCGCTGCATTCTGCGGTTCAGATCGAAATCGCCGTATTTGTCATCGCCCACAATCGGGTGGCCAGAATGGGACAGGTGAACGCGGATCTGGTGGGTGCGCCCGGTCTTGATGGTGACCTCCAACAGACTGAACACGGTGGCGGCATCGGGCGTGCCCGCCAGTCCCGGCAGCACACCCGAAGCCCTCACCTTCACCAGTGTCAATGAACGCTGGCCGTCGGGGTGATCGGCCGGCACCACCTTGACCCGACGTTCGCCATCGGCGAGCAGGTACTTGTGCAAGGGCAGGTCAATCACTTTCAACCGTTGTGGCCACGCGCCTTTGACCAGCGCCAGGTAGGTTTTGGCGGTTTCGCGTTCACGGAATTGATTTTGCAGAGACTTCAGCGCACTTTTTTTCTTCGCCACCAGCAACACGCCACTGGTTTCACGGTCCAGCCGGTGCACCAATTCCAGCAAAGGCGCCTGGGGTCTGGCGCGGCGCAACTGCTCGATCACGCCGAACGACACGCCGCTGCCGCCGTGCACGGCCACACCGGCCGGTTTGTCAATTGCCAGAAACCATCCATCCTCGAACAGGACGGGAAATTCACGGCCTGGCACCGTTTGTTCGGCTTTTTCCTGCGGTTTCTCTGACAGCCGCAAAGGTGGCACACGGATATCGTCACCCGCCTGAATACGCGTTTCTGCGCTGGCCCGCCCTTTGTTGACCCGGACTTCGCCGGAGCGAATGATCCGATAAACCAGGGTTTTGGGCGCCCCTTTGAGTTCCCGGATCAGGAAATTGTCCAGCCGCTGACCGGCGGACTCTTCATCGACACGCAGGTGACGAACTTCGGCTGACGCCATGAATGAACCACAATCGCTGCAGGGCGCGAGGTCGGCCCTATAATGGTCCGTTCCCGTCGCGCGTGTATAAGTGTTTGATTTGCCGCCAGTTTAAGGCAGTCAAGCCCACATGGCCCGGCCGGAGCGTGCCGACATCCACCGGCGCACCCCCGAGCAACGGACGAGTCTGTCCGGCTCCCGGGTGCCAGGCCGGCGGATGAGCCCAGTGTTGAATTGCGAACCCGAAAACGGAATACCCCAATCGACCAGACCGCAGGAGCGGGCTGGTCGAGGACCCAAGTGAACCCAGAGACAACGCAGACGAGTCCGCGTCACCGCCGATGGCTGCCCTCTTTGATGTTTCGCCCACCTCCACGCGCCTACGCCCGGTCCGGGTCAGTGTCGTGGCACCTGTGTGCCACCAGCGCCTGACCGCTCCGCGCTCTCCGGCAATTCCCTCCTCGTTCGCAGCACGCGCTCGGCTCACGGCACTGGCCTGAAGACCAGGCCACGGAGTGAGCGACCGCCCGCGCCTCAAGGGCCTGGGTGGTCGTGCACGTTGTGCATTGTTTGCAACGAGGAAAACGCACATGAAGCGTATGTTGATCAACGCCACGCAGGCCGAAGAGCGCCGCCTGGCCATCGTGGACGGCCAGAAACTGCTGGACTACGAAATCGAAATCGAGGGGCGCGAGCAGCGCAAGGGCAACATCTACAAGGCGGTGGTCACCCGTGTCGAACCCTCGCTCGAAGCCTGTTTTGTGGACTACGGCGAGGAGCGCCACGGGTTCCTGCCGTTCAAGGAAATCTCGCGCCAGTACTTCCAGGGCAACACCTCGCCCTCGCAGGCCCGCATCAATGATGTGATCAAGGAAGGCCAGGAGCTGCTGGTCCAGGTCGAAAAGGAAGAGCGCGGCAACAAGGGCGCTGCCCTGACCACCTTTGTCAGTCTGGCCGGCCGCTACGTGGTGCTGATGCCCAACAACCCGCGCGGCGGTGGCGTGAGCCGCCGCATCGAGGGCGAAGAGCGCCAGGAGCTGAAGCAGGCCCTGGACCAGCTCGAATACCCCAATGGCATGAGCATCATCGCGCGGACCGCCGGCATTGGCCGCGAAGCGCCCGAGCTGCAGTGGGACTTGAACTACCTGCTCAAGCTGTGGACCGCCATCGACGGCGCGTCCAAAGCCGGCAAGGGCGCCTTCCTGATCTACCAGGAATCCAGCCTGGTGATCCGCGCCATCCGCGACTACTTCAACAGCAACATCGGCGAGATCCTGATCGACACCGATGACATCTATGAGCAGGCTCATCAGTTCATGAGCCACGTGATGCCCGAACACGGGCACCGCGTGAAGCGCTACCGCGACGACGCGCCGCTGTTCAGCCGCTTCCAGATCGAGCACCAGATCGAAACCGCCTACAGCCGCACCGTCCAGCTGCCCAGCGGCGGCGCCATCGTGATCGACCAGACCGAAGCCTTGGTAGCGGTGGACGTGAACTCGGCACGCGCCATCAAGGGCGGCGACATCGAGGAAACCGCCACCCGCACCAACCTGGAAGCTGCCGACGAGGTGGCACGCCAGGCCCGTTTGCGCGACCTCGGCGGCCTGATCGTGATCGACTTCATCGACATGGAGGAGAGCAAGAACCGCCGCGAGGTGGAAAACCGCCTGCGCGACGCCCTGCGCCAGGACCGTGCCCGCGTGCAGTTCGGCGCCATCAGCAAGTTCGGCCTGCTGGAAATGAGCCGCCAGCGCCTGAAGCCCATGCTCAGCGAAGGTGCGTCCATCCCCTGCCCGCGCTGCGGCGGCTCGGGCCACATCCGCGACACGGAAAGCTCGGCACTGCAGATCCTGCGCATCATCCAGGAAGAGTCGCTCAAGGACAGCACGGCCGCCGTGTTCGTGCAGGTGCCGGTTGAAGTCGCCAGCTTCCTGCTGAATGAGAAGCGCACCGAGATCACCAAGATCGAACTCAAGCAGCGCATCAACGTGCTGCTGGTGCCCAACAAGTCGCTGGACACCCCGCACTACAAGCTGGAGCGCATCAAGCACGACGACCCGCGCCTGGACAACCTCGACGCCAGCTACAAGATGGCCGAGGAAGTGGAGGACGTGACCTCGGTCACCCGCCGCAGCCAGGAGCGCACCAACAAGCAAGAGCCGGTCATCAAGGGCGTATTGCCTGACGGCCCGGCCCCGGTGGCCGCTCGCGCAGAAGCCGCACCGGCCGAACACGCCAAGGCCAAAGAGGCCCCCGTTGCCACACCGGCAGCGCGCCCCGTGGCCGCGGCCCCGGTGGCAGCCACCGGCGGCTTCTTCGGCTGGCTCAAGCGTTTGCTTGGCGGTGAACCCGCCGCCGCCCCGGCGCCAACGCCCGCCAAGCCCGCCGCCGCTGCCGACAGCGCCCCTGCCAAAGAAGGCCGCCGTGACGGTGGCCGTGGTGGCCGTGGCGGTCAGCGCGATGCGGGACGAGACGGCGGCCGCGAAGGTGGCCGTGACGGCGCACGAGAAGGTGGTCGAGGCGGCCGTGGCCCGCGCCCCGAAGGCAGCGAGCGTGGCAACGCCGAAGGCCGTCGCAGCGAAGGTCGCGGTGAAGAACGTGGGGCACGCGGCAGCCGAGGTGGCCGTGGCGGCCAACGTGACGGCCAGCGCGAAGGTGCCCGCGAACAACAGGAACTGGGCGCTGTGGCCCAGGCGACCGTGAACGACAACGTCGCGATCGAAGCAGCGGTGGACAGCACCAGCGATGCACCGCGCCGCGAGCGCAGCGAACGTGGTGGTGAACGTGGCGAAGGCGCCCGCCGCGAGCGTGGTGGCCGCCGCAACGAACGCCGCCCCGCCGACGACACCGCCGAAGGCAATGCACAAGTGGCCAGCGACAACAGCGCCGCCACCGATGGCGCCGCTGCCGATGCCCCACAAGACGGCCAGGAACCGGCTCGCAATGGTGGTCAGCGCCGCAGCCGCGACCGCTACGGCCGCGAACGCCGTGGCCGAGGCGACAGCGCCGACGCAGGCCAGGGCGACAGCCCGGTTGCCTCCACCGAGGTGGCCAGCGATGGCGCCGACACTGCATCGCCGGCTGCCCCGGCGGTGGACATCGACGCACCGGTGCGGAGCTACTTCACCCGGACCCAGGCGGCCGAACCGGTGTCGGTCGCGTCGGATGAGGTGGCGGCTGAACAGCCCACCGACATCGCGCCCCAGACCGAAGCCCCCGCGCCCCAACCACGACCCGCGCCTGTCGAGAAAACCGTCGCAACGCCTGCCGTGGCGCCAGTGGCCGAAGCGGGCCTGCCCAAGGTGCAGCCGTTCACACTCGAAATCGACGCACTGGCCAGCATCGCCCAAGCTTCTGGGCTGGTGTGGGTGCATTCCGATGACGACAAGGTGCAGCAAGCACAGGCCGCCATCGCTGCCGAGCCCAAGCCCATCCACGTGCCGCGCGAGCCCAAGCCCGTGGTGGCCATGGACGACGGCCCGCTGGTGCTGGTAGAAACCCGCCGCGACCTGCGCAACATGGTGTTGCCGTTTGAACAGCAGCCAACGCAGAGCGCCCACTGACGCAAGCCCTGAGCCTGAAGACAGGCTCGGACCATAAAAAAACCCGCCAATACGGCGGGTTTTTTTATGGTCGGTTCCGGGTGTTGATGTCGAGAGACGCTTAAACGGTTTGAGCGGCTTTTCTCCAGGCCGCCTGCGCTGCCGTGGCGTCGCCCCGCTCCTCGGCCAACAGCGCCAGGCCACACCACGTCTGGCGCAACAGCTCGGCGTCGACCAAGCCGGTGCTGGCCTGAGACAACAGCTGTGCCGCTTTGCCCCACAGCTGACGCTGCAGGCAGACGTGCCCGCCCAGGTACTGCAGGAACGGATCGTTGGGCAGTTGGCGCTGCATCTGCTCGATGCGTGCGAGCCAGCCGGTGTCGTTCACGTCCATACGACGTGCGAGCACCTTGACCAAGCGGGCGCGCCAATGGGCATCCAGCGCCGCGTATTGAGACCACACGCCCAGCACCATGTCCCGCGCCACGAGTGCCGCTTCATCGGCCCCGCCGTCAGGTGAGCCCCCATCCCGCCCCTGGGAGGCAGCAAGGGCATGCAGGCGTTCTGCCGCCGCGATCGCCAGTTCCGGCATGGCCTGTTCGGCCGGGTCCAGCTGGCGCCAGATGGCCTGCAGTTGCGGCAGGTCGCGCGCGCCTTTGAACGCATCGAGCACCAACCCCCGCAACACGGCGGGTGCGGCGTCGCTGGAGAAGGCCCGGTGTTTGGCCAGCACACGGGCCATCTCAAGCGCGGCCGTCGCATCACGCTGCATGCGCGCCACACGCAAGCGCAGGCGCAGCGCCACGATGCGGCGCGCCGCGCCTTGTGGCAGTTCGCCCAGCCACGCGGCAGCGGCGTTGGCATCGCGGTCTTCCACCGCCCAGCGGGCCGCGCGCAACAGCGCACCTTCGCGGGTTTCGTTGCCCTGGCGCACCAGACCCGGCGCGATCGCCAAACGCTGGTGGTGGTCGCGGGTGTCGCGGTTCTGCAAAGCGTGGGCACTTTCAGCCACCAGCAGGTGCGCCAGCGCCGTCAACTGGCCGTGCCGGGGCAGGTCGTGGTCGGGCAACTGTTTCAGGTGATCCAAGGCCTCTTGGGCAGCGGTCTGGGCGCGCACAAAACGCCCGGCAAGCTGGTTGGACAAGGCGTCCATGACGCCCGACATCGCGGCGCGCTCAAGCTGCCGCGCACGCCAGCGCCGGGCCCGCCCGGGCATGGCGGCCAGGCTGCTGGCGCCGCGCCAGCTCAGGTGCAGCAACACAAACACGGCCGCCACGCCAAACAACACCAGGTTGAAGGACAGGTCGATGCGGTAGGGGGGCCAGAACACCGTCACACTGGCATGGTTCTGCCCCACCAGCAAGGCCAGCGCCACGGCCACCGCCGCCCATGCCAGGAACCAGAACACATGACGGAACATCGGCGTGCCTCTCTCACCGCCCGCCGGCCGCCGTGGCCAGAGCGGCCAGCGTCTCGGTCGGTCGAGGCAGGTCGGTCGAAGTCATCTCCGACTGCACCTGCGCCAGGGCCTTGAGCACGTGGCGCGTGGGCGCCGCCTCTTCGTCAAAGTAGCGTCGCACGGCGGCGGAAGCGGTCAGTACATCGGCCTGGGCCTGCGGAATCTGACGCGCCAGCAGCGCCAGACGGGCATTGAGGAGCTGCATTTTGAGGTTTTGCCGCAGCATGAAGGCTTGTTCGGGCGCCAGCAACAGGGCCTCTGGCTGATCGATGCGGGTGACCCGCAGCAGGTCGCTGGCTTCTTCTCGCACATCGGCCCACACACGGGCCCACAGCACTTCAGCGGTATGGCGCACGCGCGCCCACCAACCTGGGTCCATGGCAGGTTCCGTCGGCAGATCTGCCGCCTCGCGCCGCGCCGCGCCAGCCGGTGGCACAGGCCGCCCGAGCGCACCCACCGCGTTCGCCATGGGCAATTCGTCCACCACCTTGATCAACTCATCCAGGCGGTTGGCCAAGGCCGGAATGTCGGTCAAGGCCGCGCCCTTGATGCGCTCGATGTCGCGTGCAATGGCCCGCTGCACCGGGTTGAGGCGGGGTTGCACGGCCCGCGAAATGCGGTTGTCAGCCGACTGCAATGCCGAGATCAGCAGTTGCGCGCTGCCGGTGAGCTGGGCCTGTTGCTGGGCCAGTTTGAGGGTGGATTCCAGCTCCTGCACCAGGTGGTCGTCGCGCGACCGGGACACGCTGACCATCAGCTCTTCCAGCTGGCTGCGCTGCAGACTCACTTCGGAGAGCCGCACTTCGGCCACGCTCAGGCGCGCCTGCAATTCCTGGAACTGTGATTCGGTTTCGGTGGCCACCGAGCGGGCGTCCTTGGCGTCGCTGGCACTTTCCGCACTCTGGCGGGCCAGTTCCTTCTGGGTCTGCTCCAGCTTTTGCCACAGGATGCCGGACATCAACAAGGCCACCAGTGCCACCACCAGGGTCAGCATGAGCAAGGCGCCGCCTGCACCGGCACTGGCGCGTGGCGCAGGAGGTCGCTCGTCGGCGACCTGGGGGCTTGAAGTGGGCGATTCGGCACTCATGTCACGCCGATTCTAGGCGCCCTGCGGACCCGATCAGGCAGGGGACAGCGCCTCAACAACGCTTTGCACCGTGGGGCGAACGGTACGCACCCGAGCAAAGCCCGCTTTTTCCAGCGCCAGCGTGATGCGCGGGTGGGTCGCCACGGCCGGCGTCTGACGCCAATCCTGCCCGGGCAGCAGTGTCTGCAAATAGCCCACCGCTTCGCCGCTGCTGAACAGCCAGACGCTGCCATCCACAGCCGCCAACGCCGCTTCGGCAGCCTCTTCGGCACGCCAGACTGGGCAACGCCGTTCGTACACCGGCAGGACCACCACCTCGGCGCTGGCCGCCGCACATTGCTGCAACAACCACTCTCTGCCGGAAGATGCGGCCGCCACGCCCTGGCTGCGCCCGCGCACCAGCAGCACACGTTTGCCTGGCGCCATTTGGTGGGAAACCACGGCCCACAGGGCCTCGGAATCGAATTGGGGCGCATCAACCGCCGGCTCGTCGATGAGATGGGCCGGCACGCCCCCCACGCGCAGCGCCTGTGCGGTGCCGGGCCCGGGCGCCCAGCAGCGCAACCCACTGGGCCACCGAGCAACCACCGCAGGCAGAAAAAACCGCACCGCGTTGCCACTGACCCACATCACGGCATCGAAGCCTGCCAGCGGCGGCATCGCCACGTCAGGCATACCCGCCACATCGATCAAGGGCAGCATCAAGGTCATGAACCCGTGCTGCTCCAAAGCAGTCTGCCAAGGCCCAGCCTCATCGGCCGGGCGTGTGACGACGACGCGTTGGGCTGGCGACTTCACCGGGCGGCGCCCGCTTCAGCCCGCGCCACCGGCGCGCAAGGCCGCAGCCACCCGGGTGCCCAATGCCTCGGCCGCAGCCAGATCAGCCAGGTCGCTCAGCACCAGGCTGTCCTGCGCACGCACCAGCGGTCCGCCCAACTCCACGTCGCCCCAGGCGGCGCGCAAGAATACGTTGCCATCGGTCAGCACCGCGTGCGCGGCCAGTGGCATGGAGCAACTGCCGCCCATGGCACGCGACACCGCACGTTCGGCCGCCACCGCAGCCCAGCTGCGGGCATGGCACAGCGGCGCCAGCGCGGCGCGCAGCTCGGGGCGACCCGAACGGATTTCGATGCCCAGCGCACCCTGCCCGGCCGCAGGCAACATGGTTTCGGGTTCGAACACGTGGCGGATGCGATCGCCCAGGCCCAGGCGCTTCAAGCCAGCGGCGGCCAACACGATGGCGTGGTACTGGCCTTCGTCGAGCTTGCGCAGGCGGGTGTCGAGGTTGCCGCGCAGGGGTTCGATGCGCACGTCGCTGCGGTCCAGCTCGCGCAAGGCGTCCTGCAGCAGCACCTGGCGGCGCAGGCTGGAGGTACCCACCACCGCACCCGGCGGCAAATCGGCCAGGCCGGCGCAGTCGGGCGACACCCAGGCGTCGCGCGGGTCTTCGCGCTCCATCACGGCCGCCAGCTCAAAACCAGGCGGCAATTCCATGGGCACGTCCTTGAGCGAATGCACGGCCAGGTCGGCGCGGCCATCTTCCAAAGCGGTTTCCAGTTCTTTGACGAACAAGCCCTTGCCTCCCACCTTGCTCAGCGTGCGGTCCAGAATCTGGTCGCCCAGCGTGGTCATGCCCAGCAAGGTCACGCTGTGGCCCTGGGCTTGCAGGCAGGCTTTGACGTGTTCGGCCTGCCACAACGCCAACCGGCTTTCGCGGGTAGCAATGGTCAGGGACAGGGGAGTGGAAGCGGGGAAGGAAGCCATGCAGAACGCCAACTTGGCGGTAACTCGGTGGTAACGGGCGGGGTCGCGCGGATGCTAGCATGGCGCCCGCCCGAGCCCCCTGCCCCAACGCCCTGCGACACCATGAAGCCCACCGCCTCGACCGCCCGCCGCCCCGACAAGGACCAACCCCTGCTCGACGACATCCGCCTGCTGGGCCGCATGTTGGGCGATGTGATCCGCGAACAGGAGGGCAACGCCGCTTTTGAACTCATCGAGCGCATCCGGCAAATGTCGGTGGCCTTCCACCGCGACGCCGACGCGGCCGCCCAGCAAGCCCTCAAACGCCTGCTCAAAAGCTTGAGCGGCGACCAGGCGGTCAGCGTGATCCGCGCCTTCACCTATTTCAGCCACCTGGTCAACCTGGCCGAGGACCGCCACCACGTGCGCCGCCGCGCCGTGCACGAACGCGCCGGCAGCCACCAGGAAGGCAGCCTGGCCATGACGCTGCAGCGCCTGGCCGCCGCCGGCATCGCCAACCACACCATCGCGGCCGAGTTGGCGCAGTGCCATGTGTCGCCCGTGCTCACCGCCCACCCCACCGAGGTGCAGCGCAAAAGCATCCTCGACGCCGAGCGTGGCATTGCGCAGTTGCTGGCTCAGCGCGAAGAGGCCACACCGCTGGCGCGCGCCGACATCGAACTGCAAATGCGTGCCCGCGTCGCACAACTCTGGCAAACGCGCTTGCTGCGTTTCACCAAACTCACGGTGAGCGACGAAATCGAGAACGCGCTGAGTTACTACGAAAGCACCTTTTTGCGCCAGATCCCGCGCCTGTACCGCGAGCTGGAGCAGCGCCTGGACGTGCCCACACCGGTGGCCCCGTTCCTGCGCATGGGCCAGTGGATTGGCGGCGACCGCGATGGCAACCCCTTCGTGACGGCCAGCACGCTGCGCGTGGCCTTGTCGCGCCAGGCCGAGATGGTGCTGCGCCACCACCTCACCGAGGTGCACCTGCTGGGCGGCGAGCTGTCCATGTCGGCCATGCTCACCAGTGTGACGCCCGCGATGGCGGCCTTGGCCGAGCGCTCGCCCGACACCAACGAGCACCGCCAGGACGAGCCCTACCGGCGCGCCCTCACCGGCATCTACGCCCGGCTGGCCGCGACGCTGCACGAGCTGACCGGCGGCGAAGCGGCACGCCATGCGGTGGCGCCCCAGAACCCCTACGACAGCGCGGAGGACTTTCTGGCCGACCTGCGTACGATCGATGCGTCGCTGTGTGCCCACCACGGTCAGGCCCTGGCGCAGCAGCGCCTGCGCCCGCTGATCCGCACGGTCGAGGTGTTTGGCTTTCACCTCGCCACGGTGGATTTGCGCCAAAGTTCGGACCAGCACGAACTGGTGGTGACCGAGCTGCTCCAACACGCCCGCCTCTGCGCCGACTACAGCGCGCTGGATGAAAACGAACGCCAGGCCCTGCTGTTGCAATGCCTGCAAGACGCCCGCCCACTGCGTGTGCCCGGTGCCAACTACAGCGCCCATGCGCAAAGCGAGCTGGCCATCTTCGAGGCCGCGCGCGAGGGCCGTGCCCGGTACGGCGCGCAGGCGCTGCGCCACTACATCATCAGCCACACCGAAACCGTGAGTGACCTGCTGGAGGTGTTGCTGCTACAAAAAGAATGTGGGCTGATGCACGGCCTGTTGGGCGAGGACGCACGCGCCGACCTCATCGTCGTGCCCCTGTTCGAGACCATCCCCGACCTGGGGCAGAGCGATCACATCATGCGCGACTTCTACGCCCTGCCCGGCGTGTTGGCCATGGTGCAGAACGGCGGGGCACACCAGTACAGCGAACAGGACGTGATGCTGGGCTACTCCGACAGCAACAAGGACGGCGGCATCTTCACCAGCAACTGGTCGTTGTACCGCGCCGAAGTCGCGCTGGTCGCCCTGTTTGACCAACTCGGCACGGCCGACAAACCGATCCGGCTTCGCATGTTCCACGGCCGTGGCGGCACGGTGGGTCGAGGCGGTGGCCCGAGCTACCAAGCCATCCTCGCGCAGCCCCCCGGCACGGTGCGTGGGCAAATCCGCCTGACCGAACAAGGCGAGGTCATCGCCTCCAAATACGCCAACCCCGACATCGGGCGGCGCAACCTGGAGACCCTGGTGGCCGCCACGCTGGAAGCGACGTTGCTGCCGCCCGCCCAGACCGCACCCAAAACCTTTCTCGAAGCCGCAGCGCAACTGTCCGACACCAGCATGGGTGCCTACCGCGCGCTGGTCTACGGGACGACCGGGTTCGCCGACTATTTCTTCAGCGCCACGCCCATCCGCGAGATCGCGGAGTTGCAGATTGGCTCGCGTCCGGCCTCACGCAAGGCCACACAGCGTATCGAAGACCTGCGGGCGATTCCGTGGGGCTTCAGCTGGGGCCAGTGCCGCCTCACGCTGCCAGGTTGGTACGGTTTCGGCTCGGCGGTGGAGGCTTTTGTGAAGGCAGGCGGCGCGGGCGACGTGAAAAAGCGCGAGGCCTTGCTGCAGCGCATGTACCGGCAGTGGCCGTTTTTCCGCACCCTGCTGTCCAACATGGACATGGTGTTGGCCAAGAGCGACCTGGCCCTGGCCTCGCGTTACGCCGAGCTGGTGGACAACACGCGGCTGCGCAAAAAGGTGTTCAGCGCCATCGAGGCTGAGTGGCAGCGCACCGCAAAAGCGTTGGCACTCATCACCGGCGAGAAGCAGCGCCTGTCCAACAACGCCGCGCTGCAGCGCTCCATGCGCCACCGTTTCCCCTACATCGACCCGCTGCACCACCTGCAAGTGGAACTGATCCGCCGACACCGCCAGGGCGAGGGGGACGAACGCGTCAAGCGCGGCATCCACCTGTCCATCAACGGCATCGCGGCCGGGTTGCGCAACACGGGCTGAGCCGCGCGCGATGGCTTCAGTGGGCGGTCTGCTGCAAGACCTCGCGCAACGAGGCCAGCTGGCGCCGCGACACGCTCAGGCGCTCGTCCACACCGTGTAACGCCACCTCCCAGCCGTCGGCCTCGGCGCCGCCGCCGTGGTGGCGCTCCAGCGCACGCAGGCAGGGCCGTGCCACCAGGGCGTTGCGGTGCACGCGCACAAAACGCTCGGGGTAACGCGTTTCCAGGTCGCTGAGTGAGCCGTCGTAGATGTGGCTGCGTTCACGCGTGCGCACGGTCACGTACTTGAGTTCGGCCTTGAGATAGACGACGTCGGTCACCGGCACACGCTCCACGCGGCCCCTGTCCTGGATCAGCAGGTGGTCTGCCGCCTCGCTGCCAGTGGCCAGGCGTGTGGCGTGCCAGCGTTGCGCTTTGTCGAGGGCCTGCTGGAGCCGGTCGCGGCGCACCGGCTTGGTGAGGTAGTCCAGCGCTTCCAGATCGAAGGCCTCCAGCGCGTGCTCGGCATGCGCGGTGACGAACACAATGGCCGGAGGCAGGGGCAAGGCCTTGATCGCCTGCGCCAGACGCAAGCCGTCCATGCCGGGCATGTGGATGTCGAGCAGCACCACGTCGCACCGGGTGGTGCCCAGCATGTCCAGCGCCTGCTGCGCATGCGCCGCCTCGCCCACCCACTCGGTGACCGGCTCGTCGCAGTCAGACAGCAGATCGCGCAGGCGCATGCGGGCCAGCGGCTCGTCGTCCACCACCAATACCTTCAGCGACATGAGTAGCTCCTTTGCATGCCCTTCCTCCCCTTCCTATTTTTCATCTCAGGCCGGCAGCTCCAACCGCACCCGGAAGACCCCATCGCGCAGGCTGTGACGAAACTGCCCCTCGACATCATGCAGCAAAGCCAAGCGTTCGCGCACATTGGCCAGCGCCAAACCATGACCGGGTGCACCACTGCCCGCCGGCACGGTGTTGGACACTTTGATCACCACCACCGCGCCACGGCGTTGTGTGCTGATGTGCAATTGGGCCCCCTCCGGGCTCGGCTCCACACCGTGTTTGACCGCATTCTCCACCAGCGGCTGCAGGATCAGCGGCGGCAACCGGGCGGCATCGGCCAGGGGATCAATGTCCCACACCACCCTCAGGCGCTCACCAAAACGCACCTGCTCGATGGCCAAATAACGCCGCGCCAAGTCAATTTCCTGAGCCAGTGGCACCGCCTGCCCCTGGTCGGTGAGGGCGTGGCGGAACAGTTCACTCAGGTCTTCCAGCAAAGCCTCAGCCTGTTTGGGTTCTGCACGCACCAGGGCGATGGCGCTGTTGAGCGTGTTGAACAAAAAGTGGGGCCGTATGCGCGACTGCAACTCGACCAGCCGCGCCTGCGTACCGGCCGGCATCGTGGCCTTGGCCCGCCAGACCAGGCCGGCCAGCAGCACCAGCGCCATCAAACCACCGCCTGCGGCACTGCCCACCCAAGGCACCACCAGCAGCAGTCCGGACCACGCCAACAAGCCACATCCGGCCAAACCCGCCAGGGCGCCCAGGACGCCAGCCACCAGCCACTGGGCGGTCATGGGCCAGCTTGAAAACAGCCGCCGCCCCCCACAAGCCATCAACAACCACAACAAGGTGGCAGGCAAGGTGCCCGCCGTCAACAGCGCGGTGGACATCAACCAGGCTTGCGGCGCAGGCGCCACAAACATCACGCCCACGGCTGTGACCGCCTGCACAAACAGCACCGCGCGCAGCACCACACCGAGTTGGCAGACGTCCCATGCCAGTGGGCGTGCCGATGCACCGTGGTCTGGAACCGCCGCTGCCACCCCCGGTCGTGGCAGGTCGGCGAAGGTCGATAAAATTTGCGAATCGTTCATCCGGGCCCACACAGGTCATTTCAGAGGACGCGCGCCGCCCGCAGCTTGCGCGCAACCCCAGCACACACCATGTCTTCCAACCAACTCGACACCAAATCCCAAGCCTGGTCGGCCCTATTCTCCGAGCCGATGAGCGACTTGGTCAAGCGCTACACCGCCAGCGTGTTCTTTGACAAACGCCTGTGGCTGGCCGACATCACGGGCAGCCTGGCGCACGCCGAAATGCTGGCCGCTCAGGGCATCATCGCTGCCGCCGACCGCGAGGCCATCGAGCGTGGCATGGCCCAGATCCGCCAGGAAATCGAGTCGGGCAGCTTTGAATGGAAGCTGGACCTTGAGGACGTGCACCTCAACATCGAAGCCCGCCTGACCCAGCTGGTGGGTGATGCCGGCAAACGCCTGCACACCGGCCGCAGCCGCAACGACCAGGTTGCCACCGATGTGCGCCTGTGGCTGCGCGGCGAGATCGACCTCATCACCACACTGCTGGACGACCTGCAAAACGCCTTGGTGGATGTGGCGGAACAGAACGTGGACGTCATCCTGCCCGGTTTCACCCACCTGCAGGTGGCGCAACCAGTGAGTTTTGCCCACCACCTGCTGGCCTATGTGGAGATGTTTGCGCGCGACGCCGAGCGCCTGGGCGACGTGCGCCGCCGCACCAACCGCCTGCCCCTGGGCAGCGCGGCCCTGGCCGGCACCACCTACCCGCTGGACCGCGAGCGCGTGGCGCGCACCCTGGGCATGGTCGACGAGCAAGGCGTGGCCCAGGTGTGCCAGAACAGCCTGGATGCGGTGAGTGACCGCGACTTTGCCATCGAGTTCAGCGCCGCCGCCTCGCTGATCATGGTGCACATCAGCCGCTTCAGCGAAGAGCTGATTGTCTGGATGAGCCAGAACTTCGGCTTCATCAAAATCGCCGACCGCTTCACCACCGGCTCGTCGATCATGCCGCAAAAGAAAAACCCGGACGTGCCCGAACTCGCACGCGGCAAGACCGGCCGCGTGGTGGGCCACCTGATGGGCCTGATCACGCTCATGAAGGGCCAGCCCCTGGCCTACAACAAGGACAACCAGGAAGACAAGGAGCCGCTGTTCGACACCGTGGACACCTTGAAGGACACGCTGCGCATTTTTGCCGAGATGGTGGGTGGCCAGGTGAACCCGGCCACCGGCGCCAAGGAGGGCGGCATCACCGTGAACGCCGTCGCCATGGAAGAAGCCGCCAAACGTGGCTACGCCACCGCCACCGATCTGGCCGACTACCTGGTGAAAAAAGGCCTGCCCTTCCGCGATGCCCACGAAACCGTGGCGCATGCCGTCAAGGCGGCCACCGCCCACGCGTGCGACCTGTCGGAACTGCCCCTGGCGGTGCTGCAAGGCTTTCACCCGTCCATTGAAAAAGACGTGTACGACTGCCTGAGCCTGCAAGGCTCGCTGCACGCACGCAATACCCTGGGTGGCACGGCGCCCACGCAGGTGCGCCAACAACTGGCCCGCCACCGCGCGCGCCTGGGCTGACGCCATGACCCCAGCGCCCGACGGCGATGAGCGTGGCGCCCACAGCGCCATTGACGCCCACGTGGGCGCCGCGATGGCACGTGCGTGGGGTGGTCTATCGCCCATCTCGCTGACGCTGGCCTACACCGACTGGTTGCTGCACCTGCTCAGCTCACCGGGCTCGCAGGCACGGCTGACCCAGCAGGCCCTGACACAAGCCGGCGAGTGGATGACCGATGCCGTGCGCAGCGCTGGCGCACCCCGCGCCGAACCGGCGCCCACGCCCCTGGGCCAGGCGGTGGCCGCCGACGCGCGGTTTGCCGACCCCACCTGGCAACAATGGCCCTGGCATGGCCTGGCCGCAGCCAGCAAGGCGTGGGAAGGCTGGTGGAACAGCGCCAGCCAATTGCGCGGCATGCAAGACCACAGCCGCGAGCAAATGCGCTTTTATGGCCAGCAGGTGCTCGATGCTTTTTCACCCAGCAACTGGCTGGCCACCAACCCGCAGGCGCTGCAAGCGGCCTGGCAAAGCGGTGGCACCAGCCTGCTCAAAGGCATGGGTCACGCGGTGGACGAACTGCGGCTGCGCCACGGCCTGGAGCCCCTGCACAGCCGCGCGGCCGACCCATCGCCCGGCCACGGCCTGGCCATGACGCCCGGCCGCGTGGTGATGCGCAACGCCCTGATCGAGCTGATCCAGTACCTGCCCACCACCACGCGTGTGCAGCGCACGCCACTGCTCATCGTGCCCTCGTGCATCATGAAGTTCCACATTTTGGACCTCACGCCCGAGACCTCCATGGTGCGTTGGCTGGTGGCACAGGGCCACACGGTCTACATCGTGTCATGGCGCAACCCCGATGAAAGCGATGCCCTGCTCAGCATGGACGACTACGTGCGCGACGGCGTGCTGGCCGCGCTGGACCATGTGCAGCGTGCCACGCACGAGCCTGTGCACCTGTGTGGCTACTGCCTGGGTGGCACCTTTGCCGCCATCGCGGCGGCCGCGCTGGGCGGTGCCGGCAACGGCTGCCTGAAGAGCCTGACGCTGCTGGCCGCTGAAACCGACTTCACCGAGCCCGGTGAAATGGGCGTGCTCATCGACGAAGCCCAGGTGCGCTTGCTCGAAGACATGATGGCCGCACAAGGCTTTCTCACCGGGCAGCAAATGGCCGGCTCCTTCCAGTTCCTGCATTCGCGCGAGCTGGTGTGGTCCAGCCGCACCAAACGCTGGCTGCTCGGCGAGGACGAGGTGGGCAACGAACTGATGGTGTGGAACGCCGACGTCACCCGCCTGCCCGCCGTGATGCACAGCGAATACCTGCGCCGCTGCTTTCTGAACAACGACTTGGCCGAAGGCCGTTTTCCTTTCGAGGACGACCCCATCTCGCTGCGCGACATCCGTGTGCCGGTGTTCGGTGTCGGCACCCTCAAAGACCACGTAGCACCCTGGCGCTCCTGCTACAAAATGCACCGCCTGGTGTCGGGCCCGGTCACCTTTGCGCTGACCAACGGCGGGCACAATGCCGGTATCGTGTCTGAGCCCGGGCACCAGGGCCGCTACCACCACCTGCTGAACACCCCACCCGAACAACCCTGGCGCACGCCAGAGGAGTGGCAAGCTGCCGCGCCCCGCGTGGAGGGCAGCTGGTGGCAAAGCTGGCACGAATGGCTGCTGGTTCAAGGCACACCAGAGACAGTGCCCGCCCGAGGGGTGCCGGCCGACCCCGCCTTGGGCGACGCACCCGGCCGCTACATGCTGGTGCGCTACGGCGACTGAACAGCGACCAAAGGCACGCAGCACTTGACCTTCATCAACGCCGGGCGGCCCGGCAACACTTAAGCTCCCCCGCCATGAACACCGCCACCGCACCCGTCCCCCTGGCCTGGACCAGCGAATTGCACACCGGCGACGGCCGCATGGACGAAACCCATGCCGAATTTGTCGAGCAGCTCAACACCCTGCTCGCCACCCCGGCCGACCAGCAACTGCCGCTGTACCGCACCTTTCTGGCGCACACACAAGACCACTTCGACCAGGAAGACCGCTGGATGGTGGCCACCGGCTTCACCGCCGACAACTGCCACGCGGGCCAACACGCCAGCATCCTGGAAACCATGCGCGCCGTGGAGGAGCACTACCTCAAAGGCGACCAAGAGATCATCACCCGCCTGGCCGAAGCATTGGCCGAGTGGTTCCCGCAGCACGCCGCCAGCATGGACGCCGGCCTGGCCATGCACCTGCGCACCGTGCAGTTCGACAGCCGCACCGAAACCCTGGCCGACCCCAGCGCCATCCGTCCCGCCACCATGAGCGGGTGTGGCAGCGTGAGCTGCAGTTAAGCCACTTGCCATCGGGCAGGCGGTCCCGAGCCAATTTTTTTCACGGTCCTGTTGCCGGCTTTCACACCCGGCCCAGGGCGCGCTCCGCTACCATTCGCGCCACACCCAAGAGGAGACCCGCGAATGACCGTCATCACCAACATCGAAGACCTGCGCGTGCTGGCCGAGAAGCGCGTGCCGCGCATGTTCTACGACTACGCCGACTCGGGCAGCTGGACCGAGGGCACCTACCGTGCCAACGAGAGTGACTTCCAGCCTATCAAGCTGCGCCAGCGGGTGGCAGTGAACATGGAGAACCGCAGCACGGCGGTGAAGATGGTGGGTGTGGACGCCAAGATGCCCGTGTCCATCGCACCTGTGGGCCTCACGGGCATGCAGCACGCCGACGGTGAAATCCATGCAGCGCGAGCGGCCGAGAAGTTTGGCATCCCGTTCACCCTGTCCACCATGAGCATCTGCTCCATCGAGGACATCGCCAGCCACACATCGTCGCCCTTCTGGTTCCAGCTCTACATGATGCGCGACCGAGACGCGATGGCACGCATGATCCAGCGCTGCAAGGACGCCAAGTGCTCGGCCCTGGTGCTGACGCTCGACTTGCAGGTGATTGGCCAGCGCCACAAAGATTTGAAGAACGGCCTCACCGCCCCACCCCGCCCCACCATCGCCAACATCATCAACCTGATGACCAAACCCCGCTGGTGCTTAGGGATGGCCGGCACGCGCCGCCACACCTTCGGCAACCTGGTCGGCCATGTGAAGGGCGTGAGCGACATGAACTCGCTGGCCTCGTGGACCAACGAGCAGTTCGACCCGCGCCTGAGCTGGGCCGATGTGGAATGGGTGAAGCAGCAATGGGGCGGCAAGCTCATCCTCAAGGGCATCATGGAGGTGGAGGACGCGGTGCTGGCGGCCCAGCACGGTGCCGATGCCATTGTGGTGAGCAACCACGGCGGGCGCCAGCTGGACGGTGCGCCCAGCAGCATCCACGCCCTGCCCGCCATCGTTGACGCCGTGGGCGACAAGCTCGAAGTGTGGATGGATGGCGGCATCCGCAGCGGACAGGACGTGCTCAAGGCCTGGGCCCTGGGCGCACGCGGCACCATGATCGGCCGCGCCATGGTCTATGGCCTGGGCGCCATGGGTGAAGCGGGCGTGAGCAAGGCGCTGCAAATCATCCACAAGGAACTGGACGTGAGCATGGCCTTCTGTGGCCACACCCAGCTGCAGAACGTGGACAAGTCCATCCTGGTGCCCGGCACCTACCCTGTGCCACGCTGACCTCCAACGGCCCATAAAAAAACCCGCAGGTCCTGAAGACCTGCGGGTTTTTTGTTGTCATCCTGAAAAGGTTCAGGCCTTCACGCTGGCCAGTGCGGCGTTGAAGGTGGCGCTGGGGCGCATCACCGCGTCCAGCTTGCTGAAGTCGGGCTTGTAGTAGCCGCCAATGTCCACCGGTTTGCCCTGCACAGCCGCCAGTTCGGCCACGATGGTCTGCTCGTTGTCGGTCAGGGCCTTGGCCAGGGGCGCAAACTGGGCGGCCAGGGCCGCGTCTTCGGTCTGCTCGGCCAGGGCCTGGGCCCAGTACATGGCCAGGTAGAACTGGCTGCCGCGGTTGTCGAGCTGGCCGGTCTTGGGGCTGGGGTTTTTGTTGTTGTCCAGCAGCTTGCCGGTGGCAGCGTCCAGCGTCTTGGCCAGGATTTTGGCCTTGTTGTTGCCGGTCTTGAGGCCCAGGTCTTCCAGGCTCACGGCCAGGGCCAGGAACTCGCCCAGCGAATCCCAGCGCAAGTGGTTTTCTTCCACCAGCTGCTGGACGTGTTTGGGCGCCGAGCCGCCGGCACCGGTTTCGTACATGCCACCGCCGGCCATCAGGGGCACGATGGACAACATCTTGGCCGAGGTGCCCAGCTCCATGATGGGGAACAGGTCGGTCAGGTAGTCGCGCAGAATGTTGCCGGTGGCGCTGATGGTGTCCAGGCCGCGAATGACACGCTCCAGCGTGTAGCGCATGGCACGCACCTGGCTCATGATCTGGATGTCCAGCCCAGCCGTGTTGTGCTCGTGCAGGTACATCTTGACCTTGGTGATGAGCTGCGCCTCGTGGGGGCGGTACTGGTCGAGCCAGAACACCACCGGCATGCCGGAGTTGCGGGCGCGGTTGACGGCCAGCTTGACCCAGTCGCGGATGGCGGCGTCCTTGACCTGGCACATGCGCCAGATGTCGCCGGTTTCCACCTCCTGGCTCAGCAGCACCTCTCCGGTGTTGATGTCGGTGATGTTGGCCACGCCGTCTTCGGGGATCTCGAAGGTCTTGTCGTGCGAGCCGTATTCCTCGGCCTGCTGGGCCATCAAGCCGACGTTGGGCACCGTGCCCATGGTCTTGGGGTCGAAGGCGCCGTGCCACTTGCAGAAGTTGATCATCTCCTGGTAGATGCGGGCGAAGGTCGATTCGGGCATCACGGCCTTGACGTCCTTGAGGCGGCCATCAGCTCCCCACATCTTGCCGCCGTTGCGGATCATGGCAGGCATCGAGGCGTCCACGATCACGTCGTTGGGCGAGTGGAAGTTGGTGATGCCCTTGGCCGAATCGACCATGGCCAGCTCGGGACGGCCTTCGTGGCAAGCGTGCAGGTCGCGCTTGATTTCGTCCTGTTTGCTTTGTGGCAGCGTGGCGATCTTGTTGTACAGATCGACCATGCCGTTGTTGACGTTGACGCCCAGCTCCTCAAACAGCTTGGCGTGTTTTTCGAACGCGGCCTTGTAGAAGATGCGCACGCAGTGACCAAACACGATGGGGTGCGAGACCTTCATCATGGTGGCCTTGACGTGCAGCGAGAACATCACGCCCGTCTTGTGTGCGTCTTCGATTTCCTTTTCATAGAACTCGACGAGCGCCTTCTTGCTCATGAACATCGAGTCGATGACCTCGCGGTCCAGCAGCGACACCTTTGGCTTGAGCACGATGCTCTTGCCACTTTTGGTGATCAGCTCCATCTTCACATCGCGCGCGCGGTCCAGGGTCATGGACTTTTCGCCATGGTAGAAGTCGCCGGCGTGCATGTGAGACACGTGCGAACGAGACGCCTGGCTCCACTCGGCCATGCTGTGCGGGTTCTTGCGCGCGTATTCCTTCACCGCCTTGGGTGCGCGGCGATCGGAGTTGCCTTCGCGCAGCACCGGGTTGACCGCCGAGCCGATGCACTTGTTGTAGCGCGCCCGGATGTCTTTTTCCTTGTCGTCCTTCGGGTTCTCGGGGTAATCGGGAATGGCGTAGCCCTTGGCCTGCAACTCCTTGATGGCGGCCAACAGCTGCGACACCGACGCGCTGATGTTGGGCAGCTTGATGATGTTGGCGTGGGGCTTGAGCGTGAGCTTGCCCAGCTCGGCCAGGTTGTCGGGCGCACGCTGCTCTTCGCTCAGGAACTCAGGGAACTGACCGAGCACGCGGCCGGCCACCGAGATGTCGCTGGTCTCCACGTTCACGCCAGCGGGCGCGGCAAAGGTGCGGATGACCGGGAGGAAGGCGCTGGTCGCCAGCAGCGGCGCTTCGTCGGTCAGGGTGTAGATGATGGTGGATTGCTGGGAACTCATCTCGGTTGTCCTGATGTGGTTGTGAGAAAAAAACCACCGGCCCAGGGGGCGGCCGGTCCAAACGTCTGACAGTGCACGATTTTGCTTTCTGCGCTCTGACCTGCCACCGGTTTTTCCCCTGATTTTCCCGCCATGCAAAATTCCTTCTCAAAATTTGGCGGATTTTTGACACAGCGCAGGACCGGCCGCCCGCACCAGGCGCAAAAAAGCCCGGCACTGGGCCGGGCTCTTGGGTTGTCACGGTGGACAGTGGTCAGGCGAAATTGGCCTCGGCAAACGACCAGTTGACCAGCTTGTCGAGGAAGGTCTCGACAAACTTCGGACGCATGTTGCGGTAGTCGATGTAGTAGGCGTGTTCCCACACGTCCACGGTCAACAGGGCCTTGTCGGCGGTGGTCAGCGGGGTGCCAGCGGCGCCGGTGTTGACGATGTCCACCGAGCCATCGGCCTTCTTGACCAGCCAGGTCCAGCCCGAACCGAAGTTGCCCACGGCGCTCTTGACGAAGGCTTCCTTGAAGGCGGCGTAGCTGCCCCACTTGGCGTTGATGGCAGCGGCCAGCGCGCCGGTGGGTTCACCACCGCCAGCGGGCTTCATGCAGTTCCAGAAGAAGGTGTGGTTCCAGATCTGGGCGGCGTTGTTGTAGATGCCACCGCTGGACGTCTTGACGATCTCTTCCAGGGTCTTGCTCTCGAACTCGGTGCCCTTTTGCAGGTTGTTCAGGTTGACCACATAGGCGTTGTGGTGCTTGCCGTGGTGGAACTCCAGGGTTTCCTGGGAGTAGTGCGGGGCCAGAGCGTCAATCGCGTAGGGCAGCGCGGGCAGGGTGTGTTCCATCAGGTGATCCTCTCGTGTTGTGGTGGTCAGAAAAACCGCATTGTAGGCAGAGCGGATGACCTCAGTGCCCTGCGGTCAATCGCTCCACCTTCAGACCCAGCTCACCGTCTGCCAGCACCGCACGCACCGCCTGCCCGGGTTGCGCCTGGGCCACCTGGGTGATGGCGTGGCCGGCCTCATCGGTCAGCCAGGCGTAGCCCCGCTGCAAGACCAGGGCGGGGTCGAGCAGCGCCAGGGACTGGCCTGCGTGGTCCAGGCGCTGCCGGCTGCCCTGCAGGTGCCTGGTCACGCTCGGGGGCAGTCGTTCGGCCAGACGCTGGAGGCCCAGGCGCCGGCGCTCCAGCCCCAATTGCACCGCGTGCCCCAAGCTGGCTTGCAAGGCCTGCAGCTGGCGCTGGCCCTGTGTCAGGCGGCCGGAAGGGCGGCCCAGGCGCGCGCCCAGGCGGTCGAGCTGTTGCGCCCGCAGGTCCAGTCCGTCGTGCGCGGTGCGCTGCAGGCGCTCGTCCAGCCAGTCGAGTGTGGCCAGCAAATCGGCGCGCGCCGGTGCACACAACTCGGCGGCAGCGGTGGGCGTGGGCGCCCGCAAATCGGCCGCGAAGTCGCACAGGGTGAAATCGGTTTCGTGGCCGACGCCACACACCACCGGCATGGGCGCACGGGTCAGGGTGCGCACCACGGCCGGGTCGTTGAAGGCCCACAGGTCTTCCAGCGAACCACCACCGCGCACCAGCAACAGCACGGCCGGCGCGCCGGTGGCGCGGTGCTGCGCAAACGCCGCATCAAGCGCCGCACACAACTCGCCCGGTGCCTGAACACCCTGCACCGAAGCAGGGAACAGCGTCACCGGCAGGTGGGGCACCCGCCGGGCCAAGGCCGTGGCCACATCGCGCAGTGCCGCCGCCCCCAGCGAGGTGACCACGCCGATGGACGTGGGCAGCGGTGACAAGGGGCGTTTGCGGGCCGGATCAAAACAACCTTCGGCCTCCAGCTGGGCCTTGAGCCTCAGGAACTGCTCGAACAAGGCGCCCTGGCCCGCCCGACGCAAGCTCTCGACGATGAACTGCAGGTCGCCACGTGGGCCGTACACATCCAGCCGGCCCTGCACCTCCACCAGATCGCCCTCCACGGGGCTGAAGTCCAAGCCTTGGGCCGCGCGGCGGAACATGGCGCAGCGGATCTGCCCCTGGGCGTCTTTCAGCGAAAAGTAGCAATGGCCGCTGGCCGCGCGCGCGAAGCCGGAGATCTCACCCCGCACGGCGGCCGGGTTGAAGCGAGCCTGCAAGGTGTCCGCAATGGCACGCACAAGCGCGCCAACCGCCCAGACACGTGCGGCTGCAGCGGTGTTTTCCGCGCGAAAGCCTTCAACCATGCGGCCTCCGAGGCCAAAGCTGTCCACACATGGCGCAGTTGCTGCGATGAGGACTGCCGCACCACAGCGGCGCAGGGCATGCATCCCAAGATGTTGATTTCAAAGCGTTTTCCACTGCCAACAAAACGTTCAATGTGATTGAGACCGCACAAAATCAGGGCTGCCGGGCGGCCGGGGCTCAGTTCTTCACAAAGTTATCCACAGAAACAGTGGATGAAGGAAAGGGGTGGCAAAGGCCAGAAGGGGTTCACCGCAGCGGAGCCGGCATCCCTTCGGCGAGGGGCATGGGGTGGGCCATAATCGCTGACATTCCTGCTTGCCCGCACTCTCTGGAGCCCGCATTGCTGAACATCATACAAGCCGCCGGCTGGCCCATCTGGCCCTTGATCGCCTGCTCCGTGTTGGGCCTGGCACTGGTCATTGAACGGTTCCTCTCGCTCAAAACCGCCAAGATCGCACCCGCCAAATTGCTGGACGAAGCCATCATGGTGTCGCGCAACGGCCTGCCGGGCGCCGAGGTGGTGAACCAGCTGGAACAGAACTCGCTGTTGGGCGAGGTGTTGGCCAGCGGCTTTCGCGCCATGCAGGGCAACCCGCGCCTGAGCGAAGACGACCTGCGCGCCTTCGTGGAAAGCGCCGGTCGCCAGGCCGCTGCCAAGTTGCAGCGCTATCTCGGGGCATTGGCCACCATCGCGTCGGCCGCGCCGCTGCTGGGTTTGCTGGGCACGGTGATCGGCATGATCGAGATTTTCGGCTCGCAGGGGGCAGATGGTGGCCTGGTGCCCGGCGGTGGCAACCCCGCGCAGTTGGCGCACGGCATCTCGATCGCGCTCTACAACACCGCCTTCGGCCTCATCGTGGCCATCCCGGCGCTGATCTTCTGGCGTTATTTCCGCGCCCGGGTGGACGCCTACCTGCTGCAGTTCGAACTGTCGGCCGAAGCCCTGGTGCGGCACCTGCTGGGGCTGCGGAGGTCGGCATGAACTTCCGCCCCCAGAACCGCCACGGCAGCGATGAGCCCGAGATCAACCTGATCCCTTTCATCGACGTGCTGCTGGTGGTGCTGATTTTTCTGATGCTGACCACAACCTACAGCAAGTTCACCGAGTTGCAGGTGCGCTTGCCCGTGGCCGACGCCGAAACACCACGCCAGCAACCGCGCGAGATTGTGGTGGCCGTGGGGCGCGATGGCCGCTACGCGGTGGACCGCCAAGGGCTGGAGAACGGCAGCGTCGAATCCCTGGCCTCGGCCCTGGCCACGGCGGCCAATGGGCGCAACGACACCGTGGTCATCGTCAGCGCCGACGCGGCCGCCAGCCACCAGTCGGTCATCAATGTGATGGATGCCGCGCGGCGCAGCGGCCTGGCGCAAATCACCTTCGCCACCCAGGGCACGGCCGCCGGCCGCTGAAGCCCCCGGTCACGTGAGCGCCGCCACCGAAAGCGCGTTGCGCCAAGCCTGGCTGGCGCGTGGCCCATTGGCCCGGTGGCTGTATCTGCCCAGCCTGCTCTACCGCAGCTTGGTGGCCGTTCGCCGGTGGCTGTACGCCACGGGCTGGAAGCAGGCCACCCGCCTGCCGGTGTCCGTGGTGGTGGTGGGCAACGTGGTGGTGGGGGGCGCGGGCAAAACGCCCACCACCATCGCCACCGTGCGCCATCTGATCGCCCAAGGTTGGCACCCCGGCGTGGTGTCGCGTGGCCATGGGCGGCACGGCACCCAGGCCATGGCCGTGCGCCCGGACAGCCAGGCCAGCGCCTGTGGCGACGAGCCGCTGCTGATCCAGCGCGCGACCGGCGTGCCGGTGTTCGTGGACCGGCATCGGGCCAAAGCCGCCCAGGCCTTGCTGCTGGCACACCCTACGGTCGATGTGATCGTCTGCGACGACGGTTTGCAGCACCTCGCCCTGGCGCGCGACCTGGAGATCGTGGTGTTTGACGACCGGGGCGTGGGCAACGGCTGGTGCCTGCCGGCCGGCCTGTTGCGTGAACCTTGGCCGCCCCAGACCGACGTGCCAGCCCTGGTGCTGCACCAACAGCGACACCCCGCCGCGCCCTTTTGCCCGGGTTTTGTGGCCCGACGTGCGCTGTCCAGCGACGCGGTGGACACATCCGGTGCCGGCACCCCACTGGCGGATCTCGCCGCCCGCCAGGCGCCCGTGGTCGCGCTTGCCGGCATCGCACGGCCGGAGGTGTTTTTCGACATGCTCACCGAGGCCGGCCTGCAACTGGCCGATACATGGCCCCTGCCCGACCACGCAGACCTCGCCACCCTGTGGCCCACGCTGCAAGTGCAGTGCCCAACGGGCGCCACCGTGTTGTGCACCGAAAAAGACGCCGTCAAACTGTGGCCCCTGCTGGACAGGACAGCACCGCGTGTGCTGGCCGTGCCGCTGGTACTGACCCCGGAGCCGGCGTTTTTTGACGCTTTGGACGCCCAGCTATCATCCCGCCATGGACCCCAAACTCCTTGAACTGCTGGTGTGCCCCGTGACCAAGGGCCCACTTACCTTCGACCGCGACCAACAGGAGCTGGTCTCGCGCAGTGCGCGCCTGGCCTACCCGGTGCGCGACGGCATTCCTATCCTGCTGGAAAACGAAGCCCGCACCCTGACCGACGAGGAGCTGGCGGCGTGAGTTTCACGGTGCTGATCCCGGCCCGCCTGGCCTCCACCCGCCTGCCCAACAAACCGCTGGCCGATATCGCCGGCCTGCCCATGGTGGTGCACGTGGCGTGGCGCGCGGCGCGCTCGCAGGCCAGCCAGGTGGTGGTGGCCACCGACAGCCAAGCCGTGCTCGACGCCTGCACCCAACATGGCGTGCGTGCACTCATCACCCGCGCCGACCACCCCAGCGGCAGCGACCGCCTGGCCGAGGCTTGCGATCTGCTGGGTCTGCCGGACGACGCCACCGTGGTCAATGTGCAGGGTGACGAGCCGCTGATGGACCCGGCCTTGATCGACGCCGTGGCCGCCGCCCTGACCCAGCGCGCCGACTGTGTGATGTCCACCGCCGCCCATGCCCTGCACAGCACGGCCGACTTCACCAACCCCAACGTGGTGAAGGTGGTGCTCGACCGCCTGGGCACCGCCTTGTACTTCAGCCGCGCACCCCTGCCCTGGTGGCGCGACGGCATGACCAGCGCCTGGACGGGCGGCGTGGCAACCCTGCCCTCGCCAGCCCCCTTGCGCCACGTGGGCACCTACGGCTACCGCGCGGGTTTTCTGCGCCAGTTTCCCCGGCTGGAGCCTGCCCCCATCGAACAGCTGGAGTCGCTGGAACAATTGCGCGTGTTGTGGCATGGCCACCGCATCGCCGTGCATGTGAGCGACACCGTGCCCGGCCCCGGCGTGGACACGCCCGAGGATCTGGAACGTGTGCGCCAGCTGATCGGCCCCCGCGCCTGATGCCGGCCTACCCCACCCGGGCGCTGTAAGCGGCCCGCAGGCAAGCCCATGCTATCCTCGAAAAGTTGACCTTTCGGAAGCTTTTCCGAGGGATTCAGGCCGGCTGGAGACGCCTGCCGCGATTTTTGAAACTTGCACAAAGGAACGCGATGAGACTGATACTGCTGGGAGCACCGGGCGCGGGCAAAGGCACACAAGCCACTTTCATCTGCCAGAAGTACGGCATCCCCCAGATTTCCACCGGCGACATGCTGCGCGCCGCCGTCAAGGCCGGCACGCCACTGGGCCTGCAAGCCAAAGCCGTGATGGACTCGGGCGCCCTGGTGAGCGACGACATCATCATCGGCCTGGTCAAGGAACGCATCGCCCAGCCCGACTGCGCCCAGGGTTTCCTTTTCGACGGTTTCCCCCGCACCATTCCCCAGGCCGACGCCATGAAGGACGCCGGCGTCAAGCTCGACTACGTGCTCGAAATCGATGTGCCTTTCGACGCCATCATCGAGCGCATGAGCGGCCGCCGTTCACACCCCGCATCGGGCCGCACCTACCACGTCAAGTTCAACCCGCCCAAGGTGGCCGGCCAGGACGACGTGACCGGCGAGCCGCTGATCCAGCGCGACGACGACAAGGAAGAAACGGTCAAGAAGCGCCTGGAGGTCTATGACGCCCAAACCCGCCCCTTGGTGGATTACTACAGCCAGTGGGCCGCCAAGGATGGGACGAGCGCGCCGAAGTACCGCAAGATCAGCGGCACCGGCTCGGTGGAAGACATCACGGCGCGCGCCTTCGAGGCCCTGGCACGCTGAGGCTGTCTCACCGCCAAACAAACCGGCCCCGCGCCGGTTTTTTTTACGCCGGACTGGAGCGCATGCCGTAGGTCTTGCCGTTCAAGAAGAGGTACTCGGCGCGCAACACCGGATCGCCTCTTTCGCCCGTGAAGGTGAAGCCGACCAACGCCAGCTCGGTGCCCACCCCCATTTCAGGCACCTGCCACTGCCCCACTCGGGACAGGGGCGCCAGCTCGATTTCCCACCGACGGTCACGGCGGGTGGGCAACACCGTCTTGGCCAGCAGGCCCCGGCCATCCACCTGGGCAGACTGCGCGGGCACCGGACGTTGCGCCAGGTCGGTGGGCAGCGCCAGCGGGGTTTGGAGTTCCAGCATCAGTTCCACATGGGGGTTGCGCCACTTGACTTCGACCGCGCGCCCGGCCAGGTAAATCGGGCGCTCCTGATCGAAGCTGCTCCAGCCGTGGTGCGCCCACGCCACGGGCACGCTGCCCACCAACCCCAGCGCACCGGTGGTGCGCAACACGTCGCGTCTGAGCATGAGGTTCTCCTTCGTCATGTGTAGCCAATCCAGCGGCCACAGGTCAACACCAGCAGCCAGATCAGGGTGGACAGCACCATCAGCGCGCGGGCCGTGCCGTCCAGCTTCTGCAGCGATCCGCGACCGTGGAACCAGGCGGCGTTGCAAGCGGCCAGCGTGATCAACAGCATCTTGGCTGTGAACACACGGTTGGCCAACAGTTCCCCGGGCATGGTGCCAAACATGGTGAGGCCCGATGCGGCCGCCAGCACAAAGCCCACACCGGCCAAGGTCAAACTCAGGCGCGCCAGTGGCTCGGCGGGCAAAGTCGCGCCCAGACCGAACACGCGCAACTCCAGCAGCACGAGGTTGCCCAGCAACAGGGCAATGCCCACGATATGGAGCACTTCCAGCATCGGGTAGGCCCAGGGGTGGGCGGCAAGGCTGGCCAACATGCCTCAGCCCATCAGGTCGAGCACGAGGCTCAGGCGGGCCTTGACCGGCGACAAGCCCCCGGTGTCGGGCCAGGCGTCGTGGGGGCCGGGCACCACCTGCCCGTAGGCACAGCGGGTGCCTCGCCGCACCACCACACCGGCGGCCTGCGCCTGCACCAGCGCATCCTGCAGGTCGGTGTGCAGTGTGCCGTTGCCGGTGCCGGCCACCACCAGTCCCCGCAAGGGGGCGCCGGTGTCCGACGCGGCCAGCAGCGCACGTACCAACGCGCCGTCGGCCCCGGCATGGCTGGTGACCAACTCGACGCGGGGCCAGGCTCCGCTGGCGAGCAATGGTGCCAGCGCACGGCTGGGCGCGGCGGGCTCGGGCCAGGCTTGCCACACGCGCAGGCGCCCTTCCTCCACACAGCCCAGCGGGCCGGCGTCGCCCGAGTCGAAGGCGTCCAGCCGGTAGGTGTGCACCTTTTGCACGTAGCGGGCCTGGTGCACCTGACCGGCACACACCGCCACCACGCCACGCGCGCCGGGCGCCACGGCCACACACAAGGCGTCCATCAGGTTCTGCGGGCCGTCGGGCACCAGCGCCGTGGCGGGGCGCATGGCGCAAGCCAGCACCACCGGTTTGGCGGGCGACAGCACCGCCTGCAGCAGCCACGCGGTTTCCTCCAGCGTGTCGGTGCCGTGGGTGACCACCACCCCGGCCACCTCGGGTCGGGCCAGGTGGTGGGCCACACGTTCCAGCAGGGCACGCCACACCGCAGGCCCCATGTCTTTGCTGTCAACCTGCGCCACCTGTTCGGCTTCCAAGCCCCGCCCAGCCAGTGCGGGCAAGCGCCCCGCCATGTCGGACAC
The DNA here is from genome assembly GCF_042665215.1 of Hydrogenophaga atypica. Lineage (NCBI taxonomy): Bacteria > Pseudomonadati > Pseudomonadota > Betaproteobacteria > Burkholderiales > Comamonadaceae > Hydrogenophaga > Hydrogenophaga atypica. Next base: position 289,823 of record NZ_JBHTCA010000003.1, on the reverse strand, counting down.
GCCCGCCAACAAATCGGCCACGCTCACCTCACCGGCGGTGTAGCCCACGTTGTCACCCGCCGCCCGGGCGCGCCCGGCGATGGTGCCGCCGGTGCCCAACACCACCAGCCGCTGCGCGGGCACATGGCGGGCCGTCGGTTCGAGGGAGGCAGATGGGGTGGGGATGGGCATGTGGTCTCCGGCAATTGGCGGCGCCACCGTGGCCCGCCCGAGGCCGCACTGTAAAACACACGCACCGTGTGGCGCCGTCAACGCCCGCCACACCCCCGTGCGAAGGTGATGCCGTGGGTGATGGTTTGGTAGCGGCCGCTGGCCTTGAGCTGGCGCAGGGCGTCCGAGGTGCGTTCGGCCAGTTCGCGCCCACGTTCGGTCGGGGCAAAGGCAACGTAAACGTCCTGACGCGACACCGGGGCCATGCCGTCGTATTGCACAGCAGCACCCAAACCCAGCGCCTGCGCGGCCTTGATGCCGGTCTTCTCGTCGAGCACAAACGCATCAATGCGGCCGGCTGCCAACTTGCGCAGGTTGAGTTCGTCGGAAGCGGCGACCTCCAGCGTGAATCCGGTGGCGGCCATGACCTCGCGCGAATACGGGTAACCGTGGGTGATGCCCACCACCTTGCCACGCAAATCGGCCAGGCTGCGCAACATAGGCGTTCCCCGGGCAGTGAACACAAAGTCCTCTTTGCAGTCGATGGATTCGGAGGTCCGCACCATGGCTTGGTGGGTCTCAAACAAGCTGTCGAGTGCCGGGAACACCGCATCGTGCTTCGAAGTCATCAGACCGCGCAGCGCACGCGGCGGTGGCATGACCTCGATGTGAAAGTGCTGGAAACCCGCGGTGGCAGCCACCTCGCGCATCAGCTCGACAAACAAACCCTCTCGGGCATTCTCCACATGAACGGGGATCGGGTAGGTGGCGAATTCGATGCGCGGCCCCCTCACCGGTGACACACCTTCCACTGGCGAGCCCGCCCAACCGCTGCCGGCCAGCAGCCAGGCCAGCAACCCAACGCCCACACGTCCCACCTTGGTGGGTGTTGGAACTCTCATGGCACTCCCTGAACAACGTGGTGAGGCGGCCCGCAATGCCCGCCCCGCACCTGCCTGCACGATACCAAGCCGCCACAGGCTTGGCAACGGCGCAGGGTGATTCAACCAGGTCGTACACTCGGCGCCCCATGGCACAGACATTGGCCTCCGCCGTTCACCACGAGCTTGTCATCAAGAAGAGCCGGTTCATTGCCTGCGTGCAGCCGATGGATGACCGCACGGGCGCGCAGGCCGCTGTGGCAGCGCTGCGTTCGCAACACCCAGGCGCGGCCCACGTGTGCTGGGCCCTGCTGGCGGGCGGCCAGTCGGCGGCGGTGGACGACGGCGAGCCCAGCGGCACGGCCGGGCGCCCCATGCTGGAGGTGCTGCGTCACCAGGATTTGGAAGGTGTGCTGGCCACGGTGGTGCGCTACTTTGGTGGCGTCAAGCTGGGTGCCGGGGGTTTGGTGCGCGCTTACACCGACGCCGTGGCGCAGGCGCTGCTGGGCGCCCACAAGCTGCCGCTGCAACGCATGCGAACCCTGGCCTGTTGTGTGCCCTACGCGCTCGAAGGCCTGGTGCGGCGCGAGCTGGACGCGGCCGGCGCGGGCCTGCTGGCCGTCGAACATGCGGCGATCGTGACGCTGCACTTCAAACTGCCAGAAGTCGCTGCGGCGGCGCTGCAACACCGCCTCAACGAGGCAGGGCAAGGGCACCTGGCCTGGCTGCGCACACCCGAGTGAGCACACCCGCGAGACCATTGCTTACGCGTCTTGCCGCCGTGCATCACATGTAAGTGAGTGGCACGCCTAGCATGAAGGCCTCCCTATTCCGACACAGGACCCCTTCCCCATGGCATTGCAATCCCCTTTCTTCGGCAAACGCGAAACGGAAACGCCTGCGGCTCGCACCATCCCCCCGACACAGGCCGGACGCATCGGCCCCCTGACCGCAACACCACCCACGCCCGCAACCACTGTGGCGCCGCCTGAGACACCCGCGGCTGTACCCACCAAAGACAAAGACGCACGGCCCGGCGCCGACAGTCTGCTCAAGGTCGGCCCGCTGATCCACCTCAAAGGGGTGGAAATCACCGATTGCGACACCTTGTTTGTGGAAGGCACGGTGGAAGCCACCATGGACTCGCGTGTGATGGAGATCGCACCGCCCGGGCGCTTCAAAGGCGCGGCCGAGATCGACATCGCCGAAATCCACGGCCATTTCGAAGGCACGCTCACGGTGCGCGATCGGCTTGTGATCCACCCCACAGGCCGCGTCACCGGCACGGTGCGTTACGGCAAGATCAGCATCGCCGAAGGCGGACAACTCAGTGGTGACGTGGGCTTGCTCGCAACACCCAGCAGCCGCGCAGCCAGCACCGCAACTTGAAACGATTGCTTACCCGGTTTGCGCAAGCGCCGCGCACGTAACAGGGCCACCCCCCTAGCATGAAACCCTCGCAACCACACTGCCCCACCAGGCAGAAACGCCATGCAACACCCGTCCACCTACGCTGGCCCACGCTTCACGACACAACGCGCGCGACGCGCCATTTCGCCGATCAACGCGGCCCAGCGTGCAGGCTATGGACTCGATGCTGTGCCGGCGGCTCCGCCCACGGCACCCCCCGCCAAAACGGTTGGGGCACAACCCCAGGGCTCAACGACCACCCAGACCCATTGAGCGGGTGATCACCTCTTTCATGATCTCGTTGGTACCGCCGTAAATGCGCTGCACGCGCGCGTCGGCATAGGCCCGCGTGATGGGGTACTCCCACATGTAGCCGTAGCCGCCGTGCAGTTGCACGCATTCGTCCATGACCTTGCATTGCAGGTCCGAGCACCAGTACTTGGCCATGCTGGCTGTGGCGGTATCGAGCTGCTCGACCGCCACCAACTCGCAGCACTTGTCCACAAACACCCGCGCCACCTGCACCTCGGTCTGCAACTCGGCCAGGGTGTAGCGGGTGTTCTGGTACGCGGCCACCGGCTGGCCAAACACCTTGCGGTCCTTCACATAGGTCACGGTCCAGTCGATGGCGGCCTGCGCAGCGGCCACCGCACCAATCGCAATTTGCAGGCGCTCCCAGGGCAATTGCTCCATCAGGCAGATGAAACCCTTGCCTTCAAAGGCCGCGCCGCCCAGCAGGTTCTCGGCCGGCACCTTCACGTTGTCGAAAAACAGTTCCGACGTGTCCTGCGCCTTCATGCCCAGCTTCTTGAGGCGCTTGCCCTTCTCAAAGCCCGGCATGCCCCGCTCGATGAGGAAAAGACTCGTGCCCTTGGCGCCGGCTGCCGGATCGGTCTTGGCGACCACGATCACCAGATCGGCGTGCCAGCCGTTGGTGATGAAGGTCTTGCTGCCGTTGAGCAGATAGCTGCCATCGGGCTGCTTGATGGCCGTGGTTTTCACACCCTGCAGGTCGCTGCCGGCGGCCGGCTCACTCATGGCGATGGCGCCCACCATCTCGCCACTGGCGAGTTGCGGCAGGTACTTCTGCTTCTGAGCTTCGGTGCCGTAGTGCAGGATGTAGGGTGCCACGATCTCGCTGTGCAACCCAAAGCCAATGCCGCTGAAGCCACCGGCACTCAACACCTCCATCTGCGCCACCGAGTACAGCTTGTCGGCATCGGCACCGCCGTAGGCTTCGGGCAGGGTCATGCACAAGAAGCCGTTCTGCCCCGCCTTGCGCCACACCTCGCGGTCCACGTAGCCCTGCTCCTCCCAGGCCTCGTGGTGCGGGGCGATCTCCTTGTCGCAAAAGCGCTGGAAGCTGTCGCGGAAGGCCTGGTGGTCGGCGCTGAACAGGGTGCGTTCGATCATGTGGAATCTCCTGGAATCATTTTGGCAAGCAAGTGCTCTGCAAAACTATAACCGCCTGCCAGGCTTTGCGGCACACTGCGACGCAAACCCAAGGAGAACCCCATGGCTCTGCGCATCGTGCAACTGGGCAGCCCACGCCTGCCCAACGAAGGCACCCGCATCGGCACGGTGCGCCGCCCCCCACGCGGCGTGCCCAAGGCCGAATTTGCCAGCGGCAACTGGTACGACGTGTGGTACCCCAACCTCGCGCCCAGCGTGGACACCATGAAACTGGGTCAGACGGCCGACACCGAAGCGCAATGGACGGCTTTTGCCAAACGCTACCGCGCCGAGATGAAGACACCCGAGAACGCGCACAGCATTGCGCTGCTGGCCCGCTTGTCTCAAGACACCGACCTCTCGGTGGGCTGCTACTGCGACAACGCGTCGCGCTGCCACCGCTCGGTGTTGCGCGAGCTGCTGCGCGAGGCCGGGGCGGACCTCGCTTGAGGTCTCATCGCCCGCGACGCGAGGGCACACCAGTCGAACAAGGTGCCAACACCATCATGAGACCCAACAGCAGCCTCCTCATGCCTGCCCCTGCATGATGTTTTTGACTCGACGGGATGGCAGCACCGGTTGTCACAATTTATACAGAGCAATCGCTCGGCAAAACTATACTGTTGGGTCCACATCCCACACCGCCGGAGACCCCCATGACCGAAGCCTATGTGTTCGACGCCATCCGCACCCCACGCGGCAAGGGCAAAAAAGACGGCAGCCTGCACGAAGTCAAGCCCATCAACCTGCTGACGGGCGTGCTCACCGAGCTGCAACGCCGCAACGGCTTTGACACCGCACGGGTGGACGACGTGGTGATGGGCGTGGTGTCGCCCGTGGGTGAGCAGGGTTCGGTCATTGCCAAGACCGCCGCGCTCAAGGCGGGCTGGGACTGGACCTGCTCGGGCGTGCAGCTCAACCGCTTCTGCGCCTCCGGCCTGGAGGCCGTGAACATGGCCGCGCAGAAGGTGCGCAGCGGCTGGGAAGACCTGGTGGTGGCGGGCGGCGTGGAGAGCATGAGCCGCGTGCCGATTGGCTCGGACGGCGGCGCCTGGGCGCAAGACCCGGAGACCAACAGCCAGACCGACTTTGTGCCGCAGGGCATTGGCGCCGACCTCATCGCCACGCTCGAGGGCTTCACGCGCGCCGATGTGGACGCCTACGCCGCCGAATCACAACGCCGCGCCGCAGCGGCGCGCGAGGCGGGCTACTTTGCGCGCTCGGTGGTGCCGGTGAAAGACTTCCTGGGCCAGACCATTCTGGACCACGACGAGTTCATCAAACCGCGCACCACGGTGGAATCGCTGGCCGGCCTCAAGCCCGCGTTTGAACAACTCGGCGCCATGGGCTTCGATGCGGTGGCCATTGGCCGCTACCCGCAGGTGGAGCGCATCCACCACGTGCACCACGCCGGCAATTCGTCGGGCATCGTCGATGGCGCGACCGCCATGCTCATCGGCTCGGACGCCGCCGCCAAAGCGCATGGCCTCACCCCGCGCGCGCGCATCGTGGCTGCCGCCGTGTCGGGCGCCGACCCCACCATCATGCTGACCGGCCCCACACCAGCGGCGCGCAAGGCCTTGGCCAAGGCCGGGCTCACGGTGGATCAGATCGACCTGTTTGAAGTGAACGAGGCCTTTGCCGCCGTGCCCATGAAGTTCATGAAGGACATGGGCGTGCCACACGAGAAGGTCAACGTCAACGGCGGCGCCATCGCCATGGGCCACCCGCTGGGGGCCACCGGTGCCATGATTTTGGGCACCCTGATCGACGAGTTGCACCGCCGCCAACTGCGCTACGGCCTGGCCACTTTGTGTGTGGGCGGTGGCATGGGCATCGCCACGATTGTTGAACGCATCTGAACCCCAGCGGAGACACACCCATGATCACCCACACCATCCGCTACGAGCTGCAAGACGGCATCGCCACGATCACCTTTGATGAGCAAGGCTCTCCCGTCAACACCATGTGCCGGCAGTGGCAGCAAGACCTGCAGGCGGTCACCGCGCAGGTGCTGCAAGACAAAGACCAAATCGCGGGCATCGTGCTTGCATCGGCCAAGAGCAGCTTTTTTGCCGGCGCCGACCTCAAGGCCACCATGCGCCTGACGGCTGCCGATGCGCCCGCCGTGTTCAACGAAATCGAGACCATGAAACGCGCTTTCCGCGCGCTCGAAACCCTGGGCAAACCGGTGGTGAGTTGCATCAACGGCGCGGCCCTGGGCGGGGGCTGGGAGGTGGCACTCATCGGCCACCACCGCATTGCCGTCAACGACAACAAAGTCCAACTCGGTCTGCCCGAGATCACCCTGGGTCTGATGCCCGGCGCCACCGGCATCACCAAGATGGTTCGGCTGCTGGGGCTGATGGGCGCGCAGCCCTACATTTTGGAAAGCCAGTTGTTCAACCCGGCCCAAGCCCACGCGCTGGGCCTGGTACACGAGTTGGTGGACAGCCCAGACGCCCTGCGCCCCGCCGCCCTGGCCTGGATTGCCGCCCACCCCAGCGCACAGCACCCCTGGGACGACAAAGCCTACAAGCTGCCGGGCGGCACACCGGCCAATCCCAAGATAGCCGGCGCATTGACCGTGGCGCCGGCCATGCTCAAACAAAAAACGCGTGGCCTGTACCCGGCGCCCGAATACGCGTTGGCCGCCATGGCCGAAGGGGCGATGGTGGACTACGACACCGCCCTGCGCATCGAAAGCCGCTACCTCGCCAAGCTCATGACAACGCCGGTGGCGCGCAACATGATCAACACCTTCTTCTTCAACATGAACGCCATCAAGAGCGGTCAGTCGAGGCCGAAGGACGTGCCGCGCTACAAGCCGCAGAAGGTTGGCCTGCTGGGCGCGGGCATGATGGGCGCCGGCATTGCCTACGCCCAGGCCAGCCGGGGCATCGCCACGGTGCTCAAAGATGTGTCGCTTGAGAAGGCCGAGGCGGGCAAGGCCTACAGCGTCAAGGTGACACAACCGCGCGTGGACAAGGGCCGTTTGAGCCCCCACGACCAGGCCGCGCTGCTGGCACGCATCACCCCCACGGCCAACGCGGCCGATCTGGCCGGCTGCGACCTCATCATCGAAGCCGTGTTCGAAGACCGCGCGCTCAAGGCCCGGGTGACACAGGAGGCCGAGCCACAGCTGGCAGCCGGCGGCTTCTTCGCCAGCAACACCTCCACCCTGCCCATCAGCGGTCTGGCCACGGCCAGCGCGCGGCCGGAGAAGTTCATCGGCATCCACTTCTTCAGCCCGGTGGACAAGATGAAGCTGGTGGAAATCATCCGCGGTGCCACAACCGACGACGAGACCGTGGCGCGTGCGTTTGACTACGTGCAGGCGCTGGGCAAGATCCCCATCGTTGTGAACGACGCGCGCGGCTTCTACACCAGCCGCACCTTCGGCACTTTCGTGATGGAAGGCGCGGCCATGCTGGGCGAAGGCATCCCTGCTGCGGTCATCGAAAACGCGGGGATCCAGGCCGGCATGCCGGTGGGCCCGCTGGCGGTGCTGGACGAAACCGCGCTGTCATTGAGCGTGCACGTGCTCGACCAGACCCGCGCCGACTTTGCCGCCGCAGGCAAAACCTACACCGCCACGCCGGGCGAGCTGCTGGTGGAAACCATGGTGAAGGAGCTGCACCGCAAGGGCCGCGCGGCCGGCGGTGGTTTTTACGACTACCCGGCCGGGCAGAAAAAAACGCTGTGGCCGGAACTGAAAACCCGGTTCGAAAAGCCCGGCGCCACCTGGGACATGTTGACCCTGAAGGACCGCCTGCTCTACCGCCAGGCGGTGGAAACCGCGCGCTGCCTGACCGAAGGCGTGCTCACCACCGTGCACGACGCCAACATCGGCTCCATCTTCGGCATCGGCTTCCCGGCCTGGACCGGTGGCGCCATGCAGTTCATCTACGGCACCGGCATCGACGCGTTTGAAAAACGCTGCGCCGAGCTGGCCGCACAATGCGGCCCGGGCTTTGTCCTGACCGATGCCGTCAAAGCCACCCTCCGACAACACCAACCCCGTTACTGAACATGCCCCGTCTGCAAGGAAAAGTCTCTCTCATCACCGGTGCCGCCCAAGGCATTGGCCTGGCCACCGCGCTCAAGTTTGCCCAGGAAGGCGCCACCGTTGTCGTCTGCGACATCCAACAGGCCGGCGTGGACGCGGCCGTGGCCCAGTGCCAGGCGGTGGGGGCCACCGCCGTGGGCTTTGTGCTGGACGTGACCCAGCGCGAGATGGTGGACGCCGTGGTGGCCCAGGTGAAAGACCGCTTTGGCCGCATCGACGTGCTGGTCAACAACGCCGGCATCACACAAGACGCGCGGCTGCAGAAGATGACGCTGGAGCAGTTCGACCGCGTGATCGACGTCAACCTGCGCGGCGTTTTCCACTGCACGCAGGCCGTTGCAGACACCATGGTGGCCCAGGGCAGTGGCGTCATCCTCAACGCCAGCTCGGTGGTGGGCATCTACGGCAACTTTGGCCAGACCAACTACGCAGCCACCAAGTTCGGTGTCATTGGCTTCACCAAGACCTGGAGCCGCGAGCTGGGCCCCAAGGGCGTACGCGTGAATGCCGTGGCACCCGGTTTTGTGGAGACACCCATCCTGTCCACCATCCCCGACAAAGTGCTCGACGAGATGCGCGCCCACGTGCCCCTCAAGCGCCTGGGCAAACCCGAGGAAATCGCCAACGCCTACGCCTTTCTGGCCAGCGACGAGGCCAGCTACGTCAACGGTGCGGTGTTGGAGGTGTCGGGCGGCATGACGGTGTAATGCAAATGTAAACTTGCGGAAACATATTGCTGCAGCCCCCCCCCGCAGCCACACGATGACCGCAAACGACAACCCCGCCGCACCACAGGTCGATGCCGAACACTTCACCCGCGCGGTCACAGCGCTGGGGGAGAAACGCGCCGTGGTGGCCAAACAGGCCATCTTCAACGCCCAGGGCATCAAAATCGTCGAAAAAGGCACGGCCATCAACGCCAGCCTCTACGAACGGTTGAACGCCCACAAGTTGCCCGAACCGCTGGAAGACGCGTTGTCAACCGAAGGGATCGTCACCGGGCGTTCGCTCCGGCTGGACATGGAACTGGTGCTCGAAAACGAGCCGTTCTACGCGCGCATGACCACCACGCCCACTGAGCGCGCCAAGCGGCTGGACGTGATCGAAAAACTGCCTCTGCCGGACGCGATGGCGTTTCAGCTGACGCTGGCGCGGGACCTGCAACCCAGCGTCTACCGGCACAGCCTGCGCGCCATGTGGACCATGGCCTGGCTGGCCAGCCACCCCTTGGGCAAACGGTTTGAGCTGTCGGAGGCGGCGGCCGTGGGGCTGCTGCACGACATCGGCATGCTGCACCTGGACCCGGCCTTGCTGGACCCGACGGCCGAACTGACCCGGGGCCAGCGCCGCCAGCTCTACAGCCACCCCATCATCAGCATGATGCTGATCGAGCGCCACCACGCCTACCCGAAAGAGGTGGTGCAGGCGGTGCTGGAACACCACGAATGCCTGAACGCATCGGGTTATCCGCGCAACCTCAGTGGCAACCAGATCAGCCCCTTGGGGCGCTGCATGTCGGTGGTCGAGGTGGTCACCGCCATGATTGGCAGCAAACGCGATGGCGGGGAGTTGCGGCTGGCGGTGTTGCTGCGCATGAACATGCACCGCTACGACCCGGCGCTGATCGCACGCATCATGGGCCTGCTGCACCCCGAGCTCGATCCCGGCAGCGAAGCGGTGGAGTTGATTGAGGCGCCCGCACAACGCCTGATCGAGGTGGACGAGGTGGTGGCGGGCTGGCCACGCGACTTCTCGGTGTTGAGCGAACTGACGCCAGAACGCCAAGCGGGCCTGACCGTCGTCAGCGAACAGATGTCGCAACTGCGCCGCACCCTGGCCGAGGCCGGCCTGGCCCCTGCCCAACTGGAACAGTTGGGTGACGGTGCCAACGATCCGATGCTGGCGCGCGAACTGTCCCTGCTGGCCAAAGAAGCCGCTTGGCAGTTGCGCACCTTGGCCCGCCAAGCGCGCAGACGCTGGCGCGCCGGCGCCCAGGGCAGCTACCCGACCGAATTGCAAGCCTGGATGGACCGTTGCGACAGCCTGGCCCAGAGCCTGTTGGGCGCGGCGACCGCCGAACACGATGACTGAAGGCACCGCCCCATCCACCGCACCTGCGCTCAACGCACCCACCTCCCGCACCGACCTGTTCGTCTCTTTCACCTGGCTGGCGCTGCAAGGTTTTGGCGGCGTGTTGGCGGTGGTGCAACGTGAGCTGGTGGAGAAAAAACGCTGGATGACCCGCGACCAGTTCGTGGAGGAATGGGCCGTCGCCCAGATCATGCCTGGCCCCAACGTGGTCAACCTGTCGATGATGATTGGTGGGCGCTACTTTGGCCTGTCGGGCGCGCTCGCGGCGCTGGCCGGCATGTTGGCCGCGCCGCTGGTGGTTGTGCTGCTGCTGGCCGTGCTTTACGGCACTGTGGCCGAGCAGCCGGTGGCCCAGGGTGCGCTGCGTGGCATGGGTGCGGTGGCCGCCGGGCTGATCACGGCCACCGGCATCAAGCTGATCGCGGCACTCGACAACAACGCCATGGGCCGCCTGGCCTGCTTGCTGCTGGCCGCCCTCACCTTCGTGGCCATCGCGTTGCTGCGCTGGCCCCTGCTGTGGGTGCTGCTGGGCGTTGGCGGCGGCGCCTGCCTGTGGGCCTACCACGTGCTGGGTCGCATCACACCCACGGCACGCCCATGAACATGGCCCCCACCTTCGCCAATTGGCTGGAGTTGTTCACCCACTTCGCCACGCTGTCCTTGTTGGGTGTCGGTGGCGCCATCACCACCGCGCCCGACATGCACCGCTACCTGGTGCACCAGCAAGGCTGGCTGAGCGATGCCCAGTTCACATCGTCCATCGCGCTGTCACAGGCAGCGCCCGGCCCCAACGTGTTGTTCGTGGCCTTGCTGGGCTGGAACCTCGGGTTGAATGCGGCCGGTGGCCCGGTGGCCGGTGCCATCGCCTGGTGGACGGCGCTGCTGGGCGTGGTGGTCACACTGACAGCCATCATGCTGCCCTCGTCGGTGTTGACCTACACCGCTACCCGCTGGGCCCACCACAACCGCGAATTGCGCGCGGTGCGAGCCTTCAAGACCGGTATGGCGCCCATCGTCATCGCGCTGTTGGTCGCCACGGGCTGGCTGCTCACCGCCGCCCACGACCAGCCCGCGCGCGACTGGCGGCTGTGGCTGTTGACCGCCATGGCCACCGTCATCGTGTGGCGCACCAAGCTGCACCTGCTGTGGCTGCTGGGCACCGGCGCGCTGCTGGGCGCGTTTGGGCTGGTGTGAAGGGCGGCTGACTCAGGAGCGCTGGCGCAGCGCCTCGTACAGGCACACGCCGCTGGCCACCGACACGTTCAGGCTCTCCACCGCCCCCGCCATGGGGATGCTGACGAGTTCGTCGCAGGTTTTGCGGGTGAGTTGGCGCATGCCGTCACCCTCGGCGCCCAACACCAGGGCGGTGGGGCCTTTGAAATCCATCTGGTACAAGGACTTGGGCGCATCGCCGCTGGTGCCGATGACCCAGATGTTGCGTTCTTTCAGCTCACCCAGGGTGCGCGCCAGGTTGGTCACCATGAAATACGGCATGGTTTCGGCCGCGCCACTGGCCACCTTGGCCACGGTGGCGTTCAAGCCCACGGCGTGGTCCTTGGGCGCAATGACGGCGTGTGCACCGGCCCCGTCGGCCACCCGCAGGCACGCGCCCAGGTTGTGCGGGTCGGTCACGCCATCGAGCACCAGCAGCAAAGGCACCTGTCCGGCCGCTTCCAACTGGTCGAGCAAATCGTCCAGCGAACGCGCCAGGTCGATGGCCTGGACGCGGGCCACCACACCTTGGTGCCCATGGCTGCCGCAAAGCTTGGCCAAGCGCATGCCATCGGCGTCCAGAAGGCGCAGGCCGGCCTCTTTGGCGCGTTCGACAAACTGCCGCATGCGGGCGTCGCGGCGCGACGGATCGACGTAGAGCTCCAGGATGGAGGTAGGGGCGGTTTTCAGGCGAACGCCCACCGCATGGAAACCGAACAGGACTTTGGGCGCAGACATGACCCGATTATCCCCGCACGGACACAACGCCCCGCACACCCTTGTACTGCCGCACGAGCACGGCACTTTTGTATCAATTGGCGACGAAACGGTTAACGATAGTCAAGGTCCAACAAACATCCGCCAAAACTGTACACAATCCGTCAACGCTTGACCAAGACACGTCCTGTGCTGGTGAAGTTTGAAAGGGAGTTGTCAAAAATGAGCAGCAACGTCATCAAGTTGCCCCCCTTACTCGAACGCCTGGGTTCGATGACCGCGATACGCGACACCGAGTTGCTGGAACAAAGCCTGCTGAAGACTTTGGGGGCCGTTCTGGGCGTGAACGATGTATCGCTCTACAAGACCGACGAGTACCAACGCTGTGTGGGCATGCTCAACCAGCACCGCTCGGTGGTGCTGGACCGCGAAGGCGTCGAGCGTGTCACCGAGCGCATCGAGACCGTCTACCAGAACGTAGAGGTGCCGGCACCCGAACTGGCGCTGATGGAAAACGTGCGCCTGACCCACAAGCCCAGCACCTGGCAGATCGACGGCAGCACCCTGGTGGTGCTGCCACTGATGAACGCCCGTCGCTTGTGTGGCCACATCGCGTTTCGCAAGGCCAACGGCCTGAGTGACACCGAACACGCCATCGTCCATGGCGTCCTGGAGGTGTATGCCAACTACTACAGCCTGCTCGACGACAGCCAACGCGATCAACTGACAGGCTTGTACAACCGCCATGCGCTGGACACCGGCATCGAGCGCATGTGGCCGCTGCTGGCACAACACGGCAAGTCGCAGGCGCCGTCACGCCGCCGCACCGCCGAATACGACTACTGGCTGGCCATGCTGGACATCGACCACTTCAAAGTGGTCAACGACACACATGGCCACGTGGTGGGCGATGAAATCCTGCTGCTGGTCTCGCGCATGGTGGCCGATTGTTTCCGCAAAAGCGACCTGGTCTACCGCTACGGCGGCGAAGAGTTTCTGGCCATCACCAGCGCGGCGTCGGAAGCCGATGTGCTGGACGTCATGGAGCGCGTGCGCCTGCGCATTGAAGGCCACCGCTTCCCACAGGTAGGCAAAGTCACCATCAGCATCGGGGTAGCCCGCATTGATGCGCAGTACTCGGCCCACGAAATCATTGCACGGGCTGACCGCACGCTGTACCAAGCCAAACGCGACGGCCGCAACCGCGCCTACTGCTACGACCTGCTGCAGTCCGAAGGCGCCTTGCCGAGCCTGCACTTCGGCTCGGCCGAGTTGTTCTGAACCGATCAGCCGGCCATGCGGCCCGCCTCGATGGTGATGCGGCGCTCGCAGCGGGCGGCGATGCCGCGATCGTGTGTCACCAGCACCAGGGTGGTGCCCAGTTCACGGTTCAACTCAAACATCAGCTCCATCACCCGCTCGCCGGTGGCGAAGTCCAGACTGCCCGTGGGTTCGTCGGCCAACAACACCGCCGGGTGCACCACAAAGGCCCGCGCCAACGCCACACGTTGTTGCTCGCCACCCGAGAGCAGCTTGGGGTAGTGCCCGAGGCGCTCGCCCAAGCCCACGCGTTTGAGCATGTCGGTGGCAGCGCTGCGTGCGTCGCTCCGCCCGGCCAGCTCCAGGGGCAGCATCACGTTTTCGAGCGCGGTCAGGTTGCCCAGCAGCTGAAAGCTCTGGAACACAAAACCCACCTTCTGCGCGCGCAACGCAGCGCGTTGGTCTTCGTCCAGCGCAAACAAATCGACACCGGCCAGGTGGACCGTGCCCGTGCTGGGGGTATCGAGGCCCGCGATAATCGACAACAAGGTGCTTTTGCCCGAGCCCGATGCCCCAACGATGGCCACCGTCTGCCCAGCCGCGAGGGAAAAATCGATATCGCGCAGAATGGTCAGCGTGCCGGTGGAATCGGTGACCGACTTGCCCACGCCACGCGCCACCACCATGGCAGGCGCATCCGCCGCGCTGACCTGACCCGAACCCTGAACCTGATGCTCTTGAAACATGCGTGACCCAATCTGGATGAGGCGACACTTTAACGTGGCCTGCGCTGCGCTGGCGCTGTGGGGGATTGCGGGCAGCGCCACCGCGCAGTCGCCCGCGCCCGCCAAAACGGTGTTGGTGGTGGGCGATTCGCTGAGCGCCGAGTACGGCTTGCGCCGAGGCAGTGGCTGGGTTGCGCTGCTGGAGCAACGCCTGGTCGAACAAAAGCGACCCTGGCGTGTGGTCAACGCCAGCATCAGTGGCGACACCACCTCGGGCGGTCGTTCGCGCCTGCCGGCGCTGCTGAACCAGCACAAGCCGGCCGTGGTGGTGATCGAGCTGGGCGGCAACGACGCGTTGCGTGGCCTGCCGCTGGAGATGACGGAACAGAACCTCCGGGCCATGGCACAGGCGGCCCGCGCGGCCGGCGCGCGCGTGCTGGTGGTGGGCATGCAGGTACCGCCCAATTACGGCGCCGCCTACACCCAGCGGTTTGCCGACACCTTTGCCCAGGTTGCACGCACGGAAAAAGCGGAACTGGTGCCCTTCCTGCTCAAGGGCGTGGCCGATGCCGCCGACCCCCTCGCCCTGTTCCAGAATGACCGCATCCACCCCAACGAGCAGGCCCAACCCACCCTGCTGGCCAATGTGTGGCCCAACCTGCAGAAGTTGCTGAAATAAATGAGCGTCCACAAGATCAGCGCGACCGAAGCGCTGCAACACCTCGCCGCGTTCGATGCCCTCATTGATGCCCGCAGCGAGGCCGAGTTTGCCGAGGACCACCTGCCTGGCGCCGTCAATTGGCCCACGCTGAACAACGAGGAGCGGCGGGTGATTGGTACGCTGTACAAGCAGGTCAACCCGTTTGAAGCCAAGAAGCGCGGCGCGGCGATCTCGGCTCGCAACATCGCGGCCCACATCGAACGCGAATTGTTGGACACACCCAAAAGCTGGCAGCCGCTGGTGTACTGCTGGCGCGGTGGTAACCGAAGCGGTGCGCTGGCCACCATCCTGGGGGCCATTGGCTTCAAGGTGACGCTGGTTGAGGGGGGTTACAAAGCCTACCGCACCGCCGTGCTGGCAGACTTGCCTGCGATGGCACAGCGGCTGCGCTACCGTGTGGTGTGTGGCCGCACCGGCACCGGCAAGACACATTTGTTGCAAGCCCTGGCGGCCCAGGGCGCACAAATCCTCGACCTGGAGGCCTTGGCGCAGCACCGCAGCTCGGTACTGGGGCTGATCCCGGGGCAACCCCAGCCCAGCCAAAAACTGTTCGATTCACGCCTGTGGGCGGCGCTGCGTGCGCTCGACCCGGCACGCGAGGTGTACGTGGAGGCGGAAAGCAAACGGGTGGGCAATGTGACGGTGCCTGAGGCGCTGATCCACGCCATGCGCGCCAGCCCCTGCCTGACGCTGGAGATGGACTTGCCCGACCGCGTGGCCCTGCTGCTGCACGACTACGCGTTTTTTGCCCAGGATGCCGAGTTCTTTTGTGATCGGCTCGCCACCCTCACCGAATTGCGCGGACGCGAAACCGTGGGGCGCTGGCAGGCACAGGCGCGCTCAGGCCATATGGCCGAAGTGGTGGAGGACCTGCTGGCCAACCACTACGACCCGCGCTACGAGGAATCGATGGCACGCAACTTTGTGGCCTACCCCACGTCCACGCGCTGGCCCGTGACCTACCAGGGCGCGGGCAGCTTCGAGGTGCTGGCCAGGCAATTGCTCGCCGCCAGCAACTGACACAGGTCAGTCTGCCGCTGCGTCGCCAGCGCCACTCTCGGGGGCAGCCTCATCGGCCCCCGGCTGAGGCTGCTCGCCATCCTGCCCGGGCTCGTGTTGGCGTTGCGCTTTGGCGCGAGCCTTCTCTTCTTTCTTCTGCTTCTTGGCCAGCTCACGCTGGCGTTTTTCGTATCCGTAGTTGGGAGTGGCCAAGGCGTGGGTTCTTTCTGTGTGCCAGGGTTGGAGGAGATTCAGCCGCGCAGGGCCCGGAGCGCTTGCTCGATGTCCTGGCGCAAGTCATCGACCGCTTCCAGACCCACCGCAAAACGCACCAGCCCCCCGGCATGGGGCCAAGGCAGGCGGCGAATCGAGGGCACATCATACGGCGCGCACAGGCTGATCGGCCCGGCCCAGCTCCAGCCCAGATGAAAGAGCTGCAGGCTGTCGCAGAAACGGTCGATCTGCGGCTGGCTGAATTCGGGCTTGAAAACGGCACTGAACAGGCAGGCTGCGCCCATGGCGTCCCGCTTCCAGGTCAGGTGCCCTGGCGAGCCAGGCAAGGCCGGGTGCAGCACGCAGGCCACCTCGGGGCGCTCGCTCATCCACTGCGCCAGCACACGCGTGCTGCGGTCCTGTGCCTCGTAGCGCAACGCCGTGGTGGGCAGGCCACGCAGCACCAGTTCGGCGTCGTTGGCGCCCACCCCAATGCCAAAACGCATGTGGGTGTCGACCAGCATGTGGTGCAAAGCCGGGTCGCGTGTGACCACCGAACCCATCAACACGTCGGCGCCACCGCTGGGGTATTTGGTCAAGGCGTGCATCACCACGTCGGCCCCCAACTCGAAGCCATTGAACGCAATACCGGCGCCCCAGGTGTTGTCTAGCGCACTGACGATGGGCCGCGCACCCACGCCCCGCGCGGCATTGGCGTCGCGGATCACCGCCGTCAGGGCCGGCAGATCGGGGAACTCCAGCGTGATGGAGCCAGCGGCCTCCAGCCACACCAGGCGGGTGGCCGGCGTGATCTTGGCGGCCAGGTCGGCCGGGTCCATCGGGTCGTAAAAGCGGTGGGTGATGCCCCAGCCCACCAGTTCACCGTCCGCCAGGGTCTGGTTGGGGCCGTAAACGTTGTCGGGCAGAAGCATCTCGTCGCCCTGCTGCAGGAAGGCGGTGTCCACCAGGGCCACGGCCGCCAGGCCACTGGGCGCCAGCAGGCAATACCTGCCCCCTTCGAGGGTGGCCAGCCGCTCCTCCAGCGTGAAGGTGGTGGGCGTGCCATGCAGGCCGTAGGTGTAGCCGCTTTTGTCTTTCCAACGGCGGCTGCGCAAATCGGCCACGTTGTTGAAAAAAACGGTCGAGGCCTTGTGGACCGCGACCGGCACCGCGTCGAACTCAGCCGGTGCGCGGTAGGGGTGGTGGATGAGCTGGGTGCGGATGTCGCTCATGACCCGTTCAGACTTTCCACTTTTCCAGCAATTGCGCAGGGCGCAACGCGTCGTAGCCCTCGAAAGGCTGGTGGATCCACGGGTTGGTGGGCAGGTACTCCACCGAATAGTCGGGCGTGAAGGTGGACAGCTGTTTGGTCCAGATCACCGCGCTGCGCAGCTCAGTAATGGGCGGGTAGTTGTTGCGCAGTTGCTCGATCACCGCCTTGAGCGTGTGGCCGGAATCGGCCAGGTCGTCGACCAGCAGCACCTTGCCAGCGATCTCGCCCTTGGGCGTGGTGATGTAGCGCGCGATGTCCAGTTTGCCCTGCACCGTGCCGGCACTGGCGCGGTAGGAGCTGGTGGACATGATGGCCAGGGGCACGTCGAAGATGCGCGAAAGGATGTCACCCGGGCGCATGCCACCCCGGGCCAGGCACAGGATGGTGTCGAACTCCCAGCCCGACTGGTACACCTTGATCGCCAGTTTTTCGATCAGGTTGTGGTACTCGTCGTAAGACACATACAGGTGTTTGCCGTCTTCAGTCAGCATGGATGCGCTCCTCATCGTGGTGGTGTGGAAATCAGGCGGCGTAGGGGTGGTGCAGCAGGA
This sequence comes from Hydrogenophaga atypica, assembly GCF_042665215.1. Classification (NCBI taxonomy): domain Bacteria; kingdom Pseudomonadati; phylum Pseudomonadota; class Betaproteobacteria; order Burkholderiales; family Comamonadaceae; genus Hydrogenophaga; species Hydrogenophaga atypica. The sequence continues at coordinate 272,099 of NZ_JBHTCA010000003.1, read as the reverse complement.
TGGTGTGATCGCGGTCCGGGCTGGTCGAGATCACGTGCACAGGCACACCGGTGGTTTCTTCAATGCGCTTGAGGTACTTCTGCGCATTGGCGGGCAGCTTGTCGTACTGGGTCACACCCACCGACGACTCGCTCCAGCCGGGCAGCGTTTCGTACACGGGCACACAACGCGCAATTTCATCGGCGCCCATGGGCAGGATGTCGGTGAACTGGCCATCGAGCTGGTAGCCCACGCACAGCTTCAACTCCGTCAGGCCGTCCAGCACGTCGAGCTTGGTGATACACAGGCCGCTCAAACCGTTCACCTGCGCACTGCGCTTGAGCAGCGCTGCATCGAACCAGCCACAACGGCGGCTGCGCCCGGTGGTCACGCCCTTTTCGGCGCCCACGGTGCTCATGTGGTAACCCGGCGTGCCCTCTTTTTCCCATTCGAGTTCGGTCGGGAAGGGGCCACCGCCCACACGGGTGCAGTAGGCCTTGGTGATGCCCAGGATGTAGTGCAGCAGGCCCGGGCCCACACCGGCACCAGCGGCGGCGTTGCCAGCCACACAGTTGCTGGACGTGACAAACGGGTAGGTGCCGTGGTCCACGTCGAGCAGCGTGCCCTGCGCGCCTTCGAACAGCAGGTTGACACCGGCCTTGCTGGCTTCGTTCAGCTCACGCGACACATCCGCCATCATCGGCTTGATCAACTCGGCCTGGGCCATGGCCTGGGCAAAGGTGGTGTCGAAATCGATGGCCGGGGCGTGCAGGTAGGTGGTCAGCACGTGGTTGTGCAGGTCCAGCAGCTCGCGCAGCTTGGCGGCAAACCGCTCGGGGAACTTCAGATCCTGCACACGCAGGGCGCGGCGGGCGATCTTGTCCTCATAGGCCGGGCCAATGCCCCGACCGGTGGTGCCGATCTTCTCGGTGCCGCCCTTTTCGCGGTAGGCCTCGCGCGCGATGTCCAGTGCGGCGTGGAAGGGCAGGATCAGCGGGCAGGCCTCGCTGATGCGCAGGCGCGAGCGCACCTCGACACCGGCCTTTTCCAGGCCTTCGATCTCTTCGAGCAGCTTGGTGACGGACAGCACCACACCGTTGCCGATGTAGCACTTGACGCCCGGGCGCATGATGCCGCTGGGAATGAGGTGCAGCGCGGTCTTGACGCCGTTGATGACCAGCGTGTGGCCGGCGTTGTGACCGCCCTGGAAACGCACCACGCCGCGCGCGGTTTCGGTCAACCAGTCGACCAGTTTGCCCTTGCCTTCGTCACCCCATTGGGTACCGACCACCACCACGTTGCGCCCGGGTTGGGCGCGCATATCGGAATTGCTCATGTCGTCGCTTTGAAAGAAAGAGTCACACCGGCTGGACCGACCAACCACCACCGTGCTGCGTCAGCACACGGTCGCAGTGGAATTCGTCCACCTCGTGGTCGTGCCCTGGCAAGGCGCACACCACTGTTTCGCCCGCCGCGCGCAAAGCCGCAATGGCGTCGCGCAGGCCGGGTTGATTGCCCCAGGGCGCCCGCACCGCCGCCTTGAGCGCGCGCCGTGGACTGACCTGCACCAACTCCTTGAGGTCGAGGCTGAAGCCCACCGCCGGTCGCTTGCGGCCAAAAATGGCGCCCACCTCGTCGTAGCGGCCACCCCGAACCAGTTCGGCGTGGGTGGCCGCGCCACCCTGGCGCTCGCTGCGGGCAAACAGGGAAAAGCGCATGCCCGTGTAATAGGCGTAACCGCGCAGGTCGGCCAGATCAAAACTTACGTCCAGGCCGCTCAGGTGGTCAGCCAACCATTGAAGGCCATCCAGCGCCTCGTTCAGCAGGGGCGAAGGGCGCAGCGTGCGGCGCGCCTCGGCCAGCACCGCCACGTCGCCGTACAGGCGCGGCAGGGCCAGCAGGCTGGCGCGCACGTCGGCCGGCAGGTCTTTGGAGAGGGTGTTCAGTTCCGCCGCGTCCTTGCGGGCCAGGGCCGCGTGGATGAGGTGGGTTTGTTCGGCGCTCAGCGGCACACCCGCCAGCACCGAATCGATCACGCGCACATCGGCCATGTCCAGTGTGAGGTGCCGCAGCCCCGCCGCCAGCACACAGGCCTGGGCCAGTTCCATGGCTTCCAGATCGGCTTCCAGGCCGGCGTGACCGTAAATTTCGGCGCCCAACTGAAGCGGCTCGCGCGTGGCCAGCGGGCGATCGGCGCGGGTGTGCAGCACCGGACCGCAGTAACACAGACGGGCCACGCCTTGGCGGTTGAGCAGGTGGGCATCGATGCGTGCCACCTGTGGCGTGCTGTCGGCGCGAAGACCCAGACTGCGCCCAGACAGTTGATCGACAAGTTTGAAGGTCTGCAGATCCAGCGCCTCGCCGGTGCCGGTCAGCAGCGACTCCAGGTGCTCGAGCATGGGCGGCATGACCAGCTCGTAGCCATAACCGGATGCGGTGTCCAGCAGGCTGCGGCGCAGTTCCTCAATGTGCCGGGCCTCGGAAGGCAAAACATCGGCGATCTGATCCGGCAGGACCCAGGCGGACATGGTCATCGGTGGGGGCTGTTAAAAACGTGATTCTACCGGCCCTGGCGGGACCGCTCGCCGATCAGGCGGGTGACAGCCACCACCAGAGCAGCAGTCCGGCCACCACACAGCAGAGGCCGAAGAAGCGGATCTGGCCATCGTGCAGCTTCAGGATTTCGCTGAACATCTGGCGCCAGCGGGTGGGCGCCAGCATGGGCAGCAGGCCTTCGAGCACCAGCATCAGGGCCAGTGCCAGCCAGAACACCTCGCTCACGCGGGCATCACTTGCCGCCGCCCTGAACGGTGCTGCTGCGCATGGCCTTGAAGAAGTCGGACGAGGGATCAACCACCATCACGTCGGACTTGCCGGCAAAACTGGCCTTGTAGGCTTCCAGACTGCGGTAGAACTGGGCAAAGGCGGGGTCGCGGCCAAAGGCTTCGGCGTAAGCACGCGCGGCTTCGGCATCGCCCTGGCCCTTGACCTCCTGCGCCTTGCGGTAGGCCTCGGCCACAATCACCTCGCGTTGGCGGTCGGCATCGGCTCGGATCTTTTCGCCTTCGGCCGCACCGGTGGAGCGCAGCTCGTTGGCCACCCGTTTGCGCTCGGCCTCCATGCGGTCGTACACCGACTTGGTGATGGTTTCGGCGTAGTCCACACGGGTGATGCGCACATCCACCACGTCCATGCCCCAAGGCTTTTCGGCACCGCGCACGGCCGCCAGCACCTCGCGCTTGACGTCGTTCATCAGGTCTTCGCGGCGGGTCGAAAGCAACTCGCTCACGGTGCGCTTGTTGACTTCTTGCTGGAAGGAGTTGCGCACCACGCGGTTGAGTTGCAGCGCACCGGCACGCTCGTCCAGGCCGACGTTGCGGATGTAGGCCGACGGATCGGAAATGCGCCAGCGCACATACCAGTCGATCACCACCCGTTGCTTTTCAGCGGTGAGCGTCGGCTCGGTGTCGGTGCTCTCCAGCGTCAAGAGGCGCTTGTCGATGTAGGACACGTTCTGGAACGGCGGCGGCAACTTGAAGTTGAGGCCTGGCTCGGTGATCACGGTTTTGATCTGCCCCAGGGCAAACACCACACCAAACTGGCGTTGATCAACCACAAACAACATGGAACTGGCCAGCGCAAGCGCAACCAGCAAGGACGAGAGAATGAAACCGATTCTGTTCATGACAAGGCTTTCAGATCGTGCACGGCAGTCGGCGCATCAACGGGTTTCACGGCTGCGCGAGCGCTCGGCGTCGCGGCTGCGGCTGTCGCTCAGGTTGGCAGCCCCGGCAGGCGAGGGTGTGCTGGCGGTGCCGGTAGCGGCAGGTGCTGCGGCCGCAGCGCCCTGCGCCACCGCCTGGGTCAGCTTGTCCAGCGGCAGGTACAGCAGGTTGGAGCCCTGTTTGCTGTCGATCAGCACCTTGGTCACATTGCTGTAGACCTCTTGCATGGTGTCCACATACATGCGCTCACGCGTGACCTGCGGCGCCTTGGCGTATTCGGTCTGGATGGAGCGGAAGCGCTGCGCATCACCCTGTGCCTGTGCCACGATGCGGGCTTTGTAACCTTCCGCCTCCTCCATCAGTCGCGAGGCCGTACCACGGGCACGGGGCACCACGTCGTTGGCGTAGGCCTGGGCTTCGTTTTTGGCGCGCTCACGCTCCTGGCCGGCCTTGAGCACATCGTCGAACGAGGCCTGCACCTGCTCGGGCGGGCGCACACCACCTTGCTGCATGTTGATGCCGACCACCTCGATGCCCACGTTGTAGCGGTCCAGGATGGTCTGCATCAGGGTGCGCACACGCGGTGCGATCTGATCGCGCTCTTCGGCCAGCGCGGCGTCCATCTTCATCTTGCCCACCACCTCGCGCACGGCGGTCTCGGCGGCCTTGACCACGGCGGCGTCCGGGTCGCGGCTTTCAAACAGGTACATGCGCGCGTCGCTCAGGCGGTACTGCACCGCAAACTTGATCTCGACGATGTTCTCGTCTTCGGTCAGCATCGCCGATTCGCGCAGGCCGGTGGCCCGCACGATAGCGTCGCGACCCACATCCACCGAGCGGATTTGTGTGGCAAACACGGTTTCGTGGCGCTGGATGGGGTATGGCAAGCGCCAGTTGAAACCCGCGCCCACGGTGCTGTGATACTTGCCAAACTGCGTGATGACCGCGCGCTGGCCTTCCTGAACGATGAAAAATCCGGTGCCCATCCAGATCAGAGCGGCCACACCAAGAATCAGGCCCGCACCAATGCCTGTGCTTTTGGGATCGGGTTTGAACGGGGGCATGCCACCCTGGCGGCCGCCACCGTTGTTGTCACCTCGACCACCACCCAGCAAGCCACCCAGTTTGCGGTTGAAATCGCGCCACAGCTCGTCCAGATCGGGCGGGCCCTGGTTGGGGCCTTGCGGCCGCTGGCTGCGCGGCTCTTCGCGCCCCGGCGGTGGCGGTGGTGGAGGGGTTGCCCCTTCGTCCTTGCCATCGTCGCCACGCCCCCAGCGCGGGTCGTTGAGGTTGAACATGCCCGCGGCACGCGTCCAGGCGGCCGGCAGTCGAAGTCGCGGGAAATGGAGACTCATGGATGGCAGAGGTTATGAATGGAAAAACACCAACACGCGCTATTGTGCCGAATCGGGCCATCAGGCCCGCGCGAGAAGGGAATCAGCGCCATGGACAGCTCAGTCGAACTCACCCAAGGGGGGCTCTTGAGACGGATCGCCGGCATCCGAGAAAGTTTCCGCCGGTCGGTCTTGTGCCACCACGTCGGCCAGGGCCTGCCGCAACTCGGGCAAGCCCTGCCCGGTCAGTGCGCTCACAAACACCCGCGTCACACTCAGCCCTTCGACATCCATGTGGTCACGCAGTCGCTGCGGCTGACGCTCGGGATCGATGGCATCGAGCTTGTTGAAAACCAGCAACTGGGGCACCTGCGCTGCGCCAATGTCGTGCAGCACCCGCATCACTTCGGCGATCTGCTCGGGGTGGCTCGGGTTGGACGCATCCACCACATGCAGGAGCAAATCGGCGTCGGCCGCCTCTTGCAAGGTGGCGGCAAACGCATCGACCAGCCCGTGCGGCAGGTCGCGGATGAAGCCCACCGTGTCCGACAGCGACACGCTGCGCCCCGCTTCACCCAGGTAAAGCTGGCGGGTCGTGGTATCGAGCGTGGCAAACAGCTGATCGGCCGCGTAGGCGCGCGCCTTGACGAGGGCGTTGAAGAGTGATGACTTGCCCGCGTTGGTGTAGCCCACCAAGGAGATGTTGAAGGCGTCACGCCGCTCGCGCTGGCGGCGCTGGGTCGCACGTTGTTTCTTCACCTTCTCCAAACGCTCTTTGGTGCGCTTGATGGCGTCGCCGATCATGCGGCGGTCGAGCTCGATCTGGGTCTCCCCCGGGCCACCGCGCATGCCGATACCACCACTTTGGCGTTCCAGGTGGCTCCAGCGGCGCACCAGGCGCGTGGACAGGTATTGCAGCCGCGCCAGCTCCACCTGCAACTTGCCTTCGTGGCTGCGCGCACGCTGGGCAAAAATCTGCAGGATGAGCAGGGTGCGGTCGTTGACCGCCAAGCCCAGGTGACGCTCCAGGTTGCGTTGCTGGGCTGGGCTCAGGGCCTGGTCGAACAACACCTCGGTTGCGCCCGTGCCCAAGGCCAGGGCCTTGATTTCATCGGCCTTGCCCGAACCCACAAACAGGGCGGGATCGGGCGCTCGGCGTTTGCAGGTGACACGCTCGGTGACACGGAAACCAGCGGTCTCAGCCAGCAGGCCAAGCTCCTCCAGCCCATGGTCGAAGTGGGGGTGGCCGAAATCCACGCCCACCAGCACCACAGCGGGCCGGTCGGCGGATGGGGGGTCAGAAGAATTCAAATGTGGGGGCGGCGATGACACGCCGCGCGGCGCTCAGGCGCCAGGCGGCGCGGGATCAGGAAGATGCGCCATCGGCGGCTTGCACGGCCGCAAATTGCACCGGACGGCCGGGCACAATGGTGGAAATGGCGTGTTTGTAGACCATCTGGGTCACGGTGTTGCGCAGCAGCACCACGTACTGGTCAAACGATTCGATCTGGCCTTGCAGCTTAATCCCGTTCACCAAGTAGATGGAAACCGGCACGTGCTCGCGACGCAGCTGGTTCAGGAACGGGTCTTGCAAAAGTTGGCCTTTGTTGTTGCTCACGATATGCTCCGTGTTCAAGAAAAGTTGATGAAGTGACGACCATACCACAGCGGGAAGGGCAAACCCGGAGACGGGGTTGTCAATCTTGGTCCTTGTAGGGATTGTCGGACGTCTTGAACTCGATGCGCAAAGGCGTGCCCACCAGATCGAACGCCTTGCGGAACCGCCCTTCCAGGAAGCGCTTGTAGCTGTCGTTCACGTGTTCCAGCGAGTTGCCGTGGATCACGATCACCGGCGGGTTCATGCCACCTTGGTGGGCGTAGCGCATTTTGGGGCGGTACATGCCGCTGCGCTGCGGCTGCTGGAAAGCCACCGCCTCCTGCAGCAAACGGGTCAGCACAGGCGTGGGCATTTTGCGGTTGGCCGCTGCGTGGGCCTGTGCAATCGACTTCCACAGCGGCCCCAGACCCTGGCGTTTTTTGGCCGAAATCAGGTGCATCTGTGCAAACTTGAGGAAAGCCAGGCGCTGCTCAACCGAGCGCTCCACGGTCTGGCGCTGGTAGGCGTCCACCGCGTCCCATTTGTTGATGGCCAACACCACCGAACGGCCACTCTCCAGGATGAAGCCTGCGATGTGGGCATCCTGGTCGGTCACGCCCTGCTCCGCGTCCAGCAGCAACAGCACGACGTGGGCCTTCTCGATGGCCTGCAGGGTTTTGACGACCGAGAACTTTTCGATCGCCTCAAACACCTTGCCCTTGCGCCGCAGGCCTGCCGTGTCGATCAGTTCAAACTTCTGGCCGTTGCGCTCGAAGGGCACGGAAATGGCGTCGCGGGTGGTGCCTGGCATGTCAAAGGCCACCAGGCGCTCCTCACCCAGCCAGGCGTTGATCAGCGTGGACTTGCCCACATTGGGGCGCCCGGCCACGGCCAGGCGGATCACGCTTTTGTCTTCGTCGTCGGCGTCTTCGTCGGGTTCGGGGATGCCCAACTTGTCCAAGGCCTCTTCCACCATGGAGCGCACGCCCTGGCCGTGCGCCGCCGACACCGGCAGCACTTCGCCCAAACCCAGCTCAAAAAACTCGACCAGCTGCAGGCCCTGCTGCATGCCCTCGGCCTTGTTGGCGATCAGCAGCGTGGGCTTGCCCAACTTGCGCAGGTAGTTGGCGATGTCGTGGTCTTGCGCGCTGATGCCACCGCGCGCATCGACCACAAAAATGACCACGTCCGACTCGGCCACCGCCTGCCGGGTCTGTTTGGCCATCTCTTTGTAGATGCCTGACTCGGCCGTCGGCTCAAAGCCGCCGGTGTCGATGACGATGAACTCGCGTCGACCCAAGTGGCCATTGCCGTAGTGGCGATCGCGGGTGAGCCCGGCAAAATCGGCCACGATGGCGTCGCGCGACTGGGTCAGCCGGTTGAACAGCGTGGACTTACCGACATTGGGGCGGCCCACCAGGGCCAATACGGGTTTCAAGACAGACTGCTTTCAAAAAGGAAGGGGAACAGGTGCGTCGGACGTTCTCATTCAGGGCGCCAGCCAAACACCCCGCCCTTGCGGGTCACGGCCACCAGGGTATCGCCAGCCAGCACAGGCGCAGCGGCCAGCCTGGAACCGTCGGTGCTCAGGCGGTTCAACACCGCGCCATCCTGGCGCGACAGCATGTGCACAAAACCCGCCGCGTCGCCAAAGACCAGCGACCGGCCGACCACCACCGGTGCCGTCAGGCCACGGTGCAGGAAACGGTCGCTGTGCCATGCCGGTTCGCCGGAGGCACGTTGCCAGGCCTGTACACGCCCTGTGGACTCGGTGCCAAACAACAGGCTCTCGTCGCCGGCCAGGCCCTCCGAGCCGGCCGCAGTGCGCGTCCAGGTGGTGGTGCCCCGCGCGGTGTCCACACAGCCCACGGCCATCTGGAAAGCGCGGGCACAGATCTGATTGCCCTGGCGACTGACGCCCGCGACCAGTTCAACCAGGCGCTCGATTTCGTTGGTGCCACGGGGCGACGCGATCACGCTGTCCCATCGCAGCGCGCCGGTGTTCGGGTCGAGGCCGGCCAGCCGGCCTTGTTGCCCAGCCACCAGCGTGTCGCCCAGGGCCATCAGCAGACCGGCCTGACGCAAGGACAGTGCGTCGCCCGGGCGATTTTGTTGCCACAGACGTGCGCCTGTGGCGGCATCAAACGCGCTCAGGCTGCGATCTGCGCCCAAGACAAACACGCGGCGCCCGGCCACCAAGGGCGGCGTGAACACACCCACGCCCAGGCGGGTGCGCCAGACCACGCGGCCCGACTCGATGGCCACCAGCTCATTGGCGACCGTGACCGCTGCCACCGTGCTGCCATCGCTGCCCACGCCCGCCGCCAAGGGCGCACCCACCTGGGCGCGCCACAGTTCGCGTCCGGCGGCGGCGTCCAGCGCCACCACGCTGCCGTCGCTGCTGCCCAACCACACCTGGCTGCCGATCACAGCGGGTTTGAGCGGCGCCGCACTGGCGCTGATGGACAAGGTCCAGGCTTGGCGCACGCCCAGCAGCGCATTCACCGGTGCCAAAGGTGTGGGCTCAGGCTTTTTGCTGCCAGAGCTGCCACAGGCGGCGAGCACGCTCAACAGGCAGGCACCGGCCACCAGGCGCCAAGTGCGGCCGGCACCGCGAGGCAATACGACAGACATCACGGTGTTTTCTCCTTTGTTGCGGCATCTTCGCCCACCACAACGCCCAACGCGGCCAGTTTGGCCTCGACCAGCCGGCGGTAGCCCGCATCGGCATCCATGTCGCGGTAGGCGGCCAGGTAGGCGGCCTTCGCGCCGTCTCGCTGCCCCTGCGCCAGCAGGATGTCGCCCCGGCGATCGGCGGCCAGCGGTGCCATGGCGGCAGGCAACTTCGCGTCCAGCACCTTCAAGGCTTCGTCGTACGCCTTTTGATCCATCAGCAGGCCAGCCAGCCGCACACGGGCGATGGCCTGGTAGGCATCGTCGCTGCCTTTGTCCACCACCCACTGCAGCGCACCACGGGCGTCGTCCGCCTTCTGGGCGTCATGCAGGGTGCGTGCCGCCAGCAGGCTGGCCTGGGCCGCCTGCAGCGTGCGGCCATGCTGGGCCTGCAGGTCGGCGGTGACACGCACAACGCGTTCACTGTCACCCGCCTGCGCGGCGCGCTCCAGCTCGTCCAACAGCACGGTGGCTTGTTCGGCCCCGCGGTATTGCCAGTACTGCCAGCCGTTCCAGGCAGCCACACCGCCCAACGCCAACACCAGGGTGAGGGTGATCAGGTTGCCGTACTTCGACCAGAAGTGCTTGAGCTGGTCGAGTTGTTCCTGTTCTTCGAGGTCGAGATGCGTGGCCATGGATGGGATCAGAAAAGTTCGGTCGATTGTAGGGGGCCGCCCGGCGGCAACTCAGCGCAGACTGGCGGCCCAGTGGGCCGCGTCGGCCAGGGCCTCGGCGCGTTGTGCCACCACCTGGCCGTCCACCGCGCGCAGCGGCTTGACCGACACCTGGCCCTGGGCCACTTCGTCGGGGCCAAAAATCAGCGCAAAGCGGGCGCCGCTGGCGTCGGCTTTTTTGAATTGGGACTTCATGCTGCCCATGCCTTCGGCACCGGCCGTGTGCATGAGCACCGCCACGCCGGCCCGGCGCAGGGCGCGCAGCACCGGCAGCACCTGGGGCAACACCGCCGCGTCGGGCACGATGGCGTAGGCGTCTGCCACGGGGGCGGTTGGCAAGCGGTTCTGCGACTTGAGCAGCTCCAGAATGCGCTCCACTCCCAGGGCCCAGCCCACGGCGGGCGATGGCTTGCCACCGATCTGCTCAAACAGGCCATCGTAACGGCCACCCGCACACACCGTGCCCTGCGAACCCAACTCGGTGGTCACGAACTCGAACACGCTGAGGTTGTAGTAGTCCATGCCGCGCACCAGACGCGGGTTGATGCGGTAGGTCACGCCCTGGGCATCGAGCAGCGCGCGCCAAGTGTCGAAGTGTTTGAGGGATTCGGCGCCCAGAAAGTCCATCAGCTTGGGCGCGGCTTCCACCAGCGCCTGCATGGCGGGGTTTTTGGTGTCGAGGATGCGCAGCGGGTTGGTGTAGAGCCGGCGCTGGGCGTCGGCATCCAGTTGGTCTTTGTGGGCTTCCAGGTGGCGAATGAGCGCCTCGCGGTGCGCCTTGCGCTCGGCTGGCTGGCCCAGGCTGTTGATTTCCAGCGTGATGCCGGTCAGGCCCAATTCGTCCCACAGGTCGCACGCCAACAGGATGAGTTCCACATCCACATCAGGACCAACAAAACCCAGGGCCTCGGCGCCCACCTGGTGGAACTGGCGGTAGCGGCCACGCTGCGGGCGCTCGTGCCGGAACATGGGGCCCATGTAGTACAGGCGCTTGCCGCCGTCGTACAACATGTTGTGTTCGATGGCCGCGCGCACCACACCGGCCGTGCCTTCAGGGCGCAGGGTCAGGTGTTCGCCGTTGAGCTTGTCCTCGAAGGCGTACATCTCTTTTTCGACGATGTCCGTCACCTCGCCCAAGCCACGCACGAACAGGGCCGTCGGCTCCACGATGGGCGCGCGGAAATTGCGGTAGCCATACCGCGCCATGAGCTGGCGGATCTTGTCCTCCAGCCACTCCCAGTGCGCCGATTCCGGCGCAGCGATGTCGTTCATGCCTTTGACGGCACTGAGTTTTTCTGCCATGTGCAAGCTCAGGCGCCGAAGCGCTTTTCAATGTAGTTTTCGACGATGGTCTGGAACTCGGCAGCGATGCCTTCGCCCCGCAGCGTCAGCGCCTTTTCGCCATCAATGAACACCGGCGCGGCCGGTGCCTCGCCCGTGCCGGGCAGGCTGATGCCGATGTCCGCATGTTTGCTCTCGCCGGGGCCGTTGACGATGCAGCCCATGACCGCCACCTTGAGGTGCTCGACGCCCGGGTACTTGGCACGCCACACCGGCATGGAGGAGCGCAGGTGGTCGTCGATCTGTTTGGCCAGGTCCTGGAACACGGTGCTGGTGGTGCGGCCACAACCGGGGCACGCGGTGACGCTGGGCACAAACGCACGCAAACCCAGCGACTGCAGGATTTCAGACGCCACCACCACTTCCTGGGTGCGGGCCTCGCCGGGCTGCGGCGTGAGCGACACACGTATGGTGTCGCCGATACCCTGTTGCAGCAGCACCGACAAGGCGGCCGCAGATGCCACGGTGCCTTTGGTGCCCATGCCGGCCTCGGTCAGGCCCAGGTGCAGCGGGTAATCGCAGCGCTGGGCCAAGGCCTGGTACACGGCGATCAAATCCTGCACGCCGCTGACCTTGCACGACAACATGATCTGCTCGGGCGCCATGCCCAACGCCTGCGCCTGGGCAGCCGAATCGAGGGCCGAGGTGATCAAGGCCTCGTACATCACCTGGCGGGCGTCCCAGGGCTGCGCACGGCCCGCGTTCTCGTCCATCAGCTGGGCGAGCAAATCCTGGTCGAGGCTGCCCCAGTTGACGCCAATGCGCACCGGTTTGTTGTGCGCCAGCGCCACGTCGATCATCTGGCCAAACTGGCGGTCGCGTTTGTCGCCACGGCCCACGTTGCCGGGGTTGATGCGGTATTTGGAGAGCGCCTGGGCACAGTCCGGGTGGTCGGTGAGCAACTTGTGGCCGTTGTAGTGGAAGTCGCCAATCAAGGGCACGTGGATGCCCATGCGGTCAAGCTGTTCGCGGATGTAAGGCACCGCACGGGCCGCTTCGTCGTTGTTGACGGTGATGCGGACCAACTCGGAGCCCGCCAGCGCCAGCTCTTTGACCTGGATGGCTGTGCCCACGGCATCGGCGGTGTCGGTGTTGGTCATCGACTGGACGCGCACGGGCGCATCCCCACCGACCGTGACGACATGATCACCCCAGACCACGCGGCCCTGGCGCGAACGGCGCGCGGCGGCCAGGCCCAGCGGAATGGGTTGGGTCACGGTGTCCATGCTCATTTCACCTCGAAACGGGCCACGTTGTTGCGTGCCACAGCCGCCAGATCAAACGGTTTGCCATGCACCAGCACCTCCGTCGCATCGGCACGCCCAATCACCACCGACAACGGGGTGGGATCGGCCAGCGCGACCGAATCCCCTGCTTTGATGAGGCGCTGCACCAGAACCTTGCCACCGCTGGACACCTCGATCCAGCTGTCGGCCTGCGCCCGGATGACCAGCACCCCGCTCGCGGGCACCGTTGGGGCCGCCGGGGCCGGGGCGGGCTGGGCTGTTGTGGGCACAGCAGCAGGCACACCCTCCGCGCCCGTCGGCATTGGGGCGGCAGGGGTGTTGGCTGCCACAGCAGCCGCCGGCGCATCAGAAGGCGGCGCAGCGGTTTCCTCCGCCACGTTGGCACCCGCGCCCATGGACGTGGCACCTTCGGTCGGCGCAACCGGCAACAGCGGCTCGGCCGGCAGCGCCAGCGGGGTGTCGTCCGACGCAGGTGGCACCCACCACCACACGGCCGCCGCCGACAGCAGAATGACGAGGGCAATCCAGACCGCCTTGGGCACACCCTGTGGCGCCCGTGTGGCCCCGGCGGGATCGCGCGGGGTGCGGAAGGGGGTGTTGAGCACCGGGTCTTCACCCAGCCGGCTGCCGCCCGCCTGGGGCAACTGCGCCAACACATCGGTGGGATCGATTTTCAACTGCCGGCACACGCTGGCCGCGAGGGCGCGGGCAAAGGTCGCGTCAGGCAGGTCACCGGTGCGCCCGGCCTCCAGCGCCTCCAGCTTTTTCACCGGCACCTTGAGCGCAGCAGCCAGCGCCACCACATGCAAACCCGCGGCTTCGCGCGCCTGCTTGAGGCGTTGGCCGGCAGCCACCGCATCACGCGGCAGCACGGTGTCGGTTGCGTCGCCACCCTGAGGCGCCTGCACGTCACTCATCAAAAGCCCCTCGCAAATACCTGGCCCATTCGGGCGAATTGGGAAAACGCTGGCGCAGTTGGTCGGCCAGTTGCCGCACGCCGTCCGGGTTGCCCAAGCGGCGCTCCACGCGCAGCCCCAGCCAGAGCGATTCGGCGTTGACCAGATCCGGCGACGCATTGAGGCGCCGTGCGTAGAACTGGGCCCGCAAAGCCTCGCCCCGCTGCAACAGCAGCCGGGCCAGGTTGTACATGGTGATGGGGTTGCTCGCGTCGAGTTCGAACGCGCGCGTCAGGCTTTTTTCGGCCTCGGTGTTCAAACCAGCGCGCACCTGGCAGACCCCCTGCGCCATCCAGGTGCGGGCCGTGTTCGCATAGCCGGTCACTGCCAGCGCACGACCAAACTGCTCCAGCGAGGGCGCCAGGCGCCCTTGCTGGCACCACATCCAGCCCAGGTTGTGCATGGCATCCGCGTCGCGCGGGTTGAGCTGGATGGCGCGGTTGAAACTGGCTTCGGCCAGGGCCGGCTCGCTCATCTGCATGTAGACAAGGCCGCGCAGGTTGTAGGCCGGCGCGTAGTTGGGGTCGGCTGCCAGCGCCTGCTTGATCTCATCCAGGGCCACCGTGGTCTGGCCCTGCTCAAAATAGCCAGAAGCCAGCTCGATGCGAATGCGGGCGCGCTTGCGGTTTTCCGGCTCGTCGAACTCCGTCACCGGTTCGGCTGGGGTGCCTGCCCCGCCCGGCTGCCCGGCGCCACCGGCGCATGCGCCCAGCAACGTGGCCAACAACACCAAACAAAGCGTGGATAAAAAACGTGTCATGCCTGTGGACCCGTGGTTGCGTCAGCCATTGCGGCGCACCACGTGCACCGGCCGGGTGTCGGTGGTTCGCCGCTGCGCCATGCGTTGCGCGGCGTTGGTGCGATCCAGCACATCCCCCGCCAGTTGACCACAAGCGGCGTCGATGTCATCACCCCGGGTCTTGCGCACCGTGGTCACGATGCCGGCGGCATTGAGCGTTTCGGCAAATGCAAGCACTGTCGGACGGGCCGAGCAGCGCAGGCCCGAATCGGGGAAAGGATTGAACGGAATCAGGTTGATCTTGCAGGGCACGGCCGGGCCACTGTAGTAGGGACTGTGCCCACGAATCAACGCCAGCAGCTGTTGTGCGTGCTCGGGCTGGTCGTTCACGCCATCGAGCATGCAGTACTCGAAGGTGATGAAGTCGCGCGGCGCGGCCGGCAGGTAACGTCCACACGCGGCCATCAGCTCGGCCAGCGGGTACTTGCGGTTCAGCGGCACCAGGTTGTCGCGCAAGGCATCGTTGGGGGCGTGCAGCGACACCGCCAGTGCCACCGGCACGTCTTGCGCCAGACGGTCCATCATGGGTACCACACCCGAGGTGGACACCGTCACGCGGCGGCGCGACAGGCCGTAGCCGTGATCGTCCAGCATGACCCGCAGGGCCGGCACCAGCGCGCTGTAGTTCTGCAAGGGTTCACCCATGCCCATCATCACCACGTTGGAGATGACACGTTCGCTGGTCTTGAGGTGCTTGCGCAGAAAGTGTTCGGCAAACCAGAGCTGGGCCACAATTTCGCCCGTGCTCAGGTTGCGCGAAAAACCCTGGTGGCCGGTGGAGCAGAAGCGGCAACCCACGGCGCAGCCGGCCTGGGACGACACACACAGGGTGCCTCTGTCGTCTTCGGGAATGAACACCGCTTCGACCGCATTGCCATCGCCCACATCAAACAGCCATTTGATGGTGCCGTCGGTGGACGCCTGCTGGGCCATCACCTTGAGCGGGCGAATTTCGCAGACGGCGGGGAGTTTTTCCCGCAGGCTGCGCGCCAGATCCGTCATGTCGTCAAAGCGCGAAGCGCCTTTCTGGTGGATCCAGCGGAAAAGCTGAACGGCCCGGAAACGCTTTTCTCCGAGCCGCTCACAAAAGGCGGCCAAGCCCGCGAGATCGAAATCGAGAAGGTTGGCCGTTGTCATCAAATGGAATTACGCGCCGCGCTTCAGCGGCCGTAAACGTTCATGCCGGCGAAGAAGAAGCCCACTTCAACGGCGGCGGTTTCGGGTGCGTCGGAGCCGTGCACGGCGTTGGCGTCGATGCTGTCGGCGAAGTCGGCGCGGATGGTGCCGGGAGCGGCCTTCTTGGGGTCGGTGGCACCCATCAGGTCGCGGTTCTTGGCGATGGCGCCTTCGCCTTCCAGCACCTGGATCATCACGGGGCCGGAGATCATGAAGTCCACCAGGTCCTTGAAGAAAGGACGCTCTTTGTGCACGGCGTAAAACGCTTCGGCTTCGCCACGCGACAGGTGGGCCATGCGGGCGGCGATGACCTTCAGGCCAGCGGCTTCAAAGCGGGCGTAGATCTGGCCGATGACGTTCTTGGCGACGGCGTCGGGCTTGATGATGGACAGGGTGCGTTCGATGGCCATGGTGGTCCTTGAAAGAGTGTTTTTAAGACAAAAGGGCTCTGGAATCCAGAAAACCCAGCATTTTAGCCTGAGCGTGTGGCAAACATGGGGCGCTGTGGTCAGCGGCCACCGCCACGGCGCGGTCCGCCGTTGCCACCCCGGCCTCGGGGTGCGCCACTTGCTCGGCCGCCGCTTCCGCCGCCACCGCCCACGCCACCCTGGCCACCGCGGCGTGGTCCGCCAGCGCTGTTGTCGCGCTTGCGCTGCAGGGAGTCGGCACCGATGTAGCCAAAGCTCGTTTTCATCGGATCGGGCTGCCCACCCGCAGCGGGGCCACCACCGCCACCTGAGCCCCGCTGAGGCCGGCCCTGACCCCGACCACGGCCGCCGTAGCTGGGCGCCTCGTGCGAGACGTTGGCCGGCACGGTGTCGTTGCGGTCGGCCCGTTCATCGCGGTCATCGCGGTTGCGGGGCCCGGCATCGGGACGCGAAGGCCGGGGGCCACCACCCTTTTTGTTGCGCCGCGATGCGGGGTGTCGGTTGGTGCGCGCCGGACCATCGGCATTCGGGCCACGCCGCGCCGGCGCACCCTCCGAACGTTCGGTTCGCACCATGCCGGCGGCGGCACCCAGGCGGTCGATGTCGCGCTGGTCCAGTTCAAGCCAAAAGCCGCGCTTCAAGCCACGCGGCAGCAACATGGCGCCGTAGCGGATGCGGATCAGGCGGCTGACAGCGTGCCCCACCGACTCCATCATGCGGCGCACCTCGCGGTTGCGGCCTTCACCGATGGTGACGCGGTACCAACAGTTGGCGCCCTCGCCGCCGCCGTCTTCGATGCTGCTGAACTGGGCCACGCCATCGTCCAGTTGCACGCCATCCAGCAGTTTTTTCTTCTCTTCGTTGGACAAGGCGCCCAGCACCCGCACCGCGTATTCGCGCTCCAGGCCAAAACGCGGGTGCATCAGCTTGTTGGCCAGCTCACCCGAGTTGGTGAACAGCAGCAGGCCTTCGGTGTTGAGGTCCAAGCGGCCCACCGACTGCCATTTGCCCTGAAGCAGTTTGGGCAGGCGACGGAACACGGTCGGGCGGTTTTGCGGATCGTCATGGGTGACCACCTCACCGGCGGGCTTGTGATAAGCCAGCACACGCGGGGGCTGCGGCGTCATGCGCACACGGATGGGTTTGCCGTTGACCTTGATGACGTCGCCAAACTGGATACGCTGGCCGATGTGGGCCGGCTCGCCGTTGACAGAGATGCGCCCTTCCAGGATCAGTTGCTCCATCTCCAGACGCGAACCCAGGCCGGCCTGGGCCAGCACCTTGTGCAGTTTGGGCGACTCGACCTGCGGTGCGAGCACGCGCTTGCCAGGCACTTCTGGCACCTCCTGCTCGGCATCGAACTCACCGCTCACCACATCTTCGAAACGCAATGCGTCGGGTGCGGGCGCGCGGGCCTCCCGCCCGCCTTGTCCGGCGGGACGGGTTTCACCACCAGGTGCCCCCGTGTCCGTGACCAGCGCGGGATCAGCAGACGGGATCGGCTGGGTCGGCTCGGTGTTGGCTTCAGACATGGTCGGGTTCCTCGGGGTGGGGCTGCGTGGGATGTTGGGCAGCGGGCGCTTGGGGTTCATCCAGCGGCAATTCGGGCTCGGCGGGGTCACTGTCAAACGGCAGTGCATCCAGGCCCTGGGCGATGGCCGACGGGTGTTCGATGGGGGGCAACTGGTCCAGCGAGGCCAGGCCCAGATCGTCCAGAAACTGGCGGGTGGTGGCGAACAAGGCGGGGCGGCCCACCGTCTCGCGGTGACCGATCACTTCGATCCAGCCCCGGTCCTCCAACTGTTTGATGGTCAGGGAATTGACGGTGACACCCCGGATGTCTTCGATGTCGCCCCGCGTGACGGGCTGACGGTAGGCGATGATGGCCAGCGTCTCCATGGTGGCTCGGGTGTACTTGGGCGGTTTTTCGGGGTGCAACTTGTCCAGAAACGGGCGCAACTCGGGCCGGCTCTGGAAACGCCAGCCTGAGGCCACCTGCACCAGCTCGACGCCACGCTGCGACCACTCCTGCTGGAGGTCGCCCAGCATGAGCTTGAGGCTGTCGGGAGAAACCGCGCCGTCGAACAGCACAGCCAGCTCGCGCAAGGGCAAGGGCTGCTGCGCACAGATCAAGGCGGTTTCAAGGACGCGTCGGGCATCCGCCGTATTCATGGGTGTCTACCTGAAAAGCGAGGGGGTGGCGGCTGGGTGCCACCCGGGGCAACGCGCTGCGGCGCTGCCAAGAAGACTGGGAAGGGTCAGGACGCCAGGGCCTGCCACCAAGTGGCGCCATTGTATTGCAGGTCGGCCGCAGTGATGGCCGCGAGCAGATCGGCCGGTGGTGGGCAGTCGAAACACAGTGTGTCACCCGTGACGGGATGGGCCAGCGACAGGCGGTGCGCATGCAGTGCCTGCCGCGACAAGCCCAGATCAGGGCGCCCGCCGTACAGCACGTCGGCCACCAGCGGCTGCCCCAGCCAGGCGGCATGCACGCGGATCTGGTGGGTGCGCCCGGTGTGCAGCTTGCAAGCGAGCAAGACATGGCGCGGCGTCTGGTCCAGCACCAAGAAACGGGTTTGCGCAGGCTTGCCCGCACCCTCGCCACGCACCACCGCCATACGCAGCCGGTTGCGGCTGTCACGCGCCATGGGCTGGTCCACCAACAAGCCACCGCCGTGGCGCCAGGGGCCGTGGGCCAGCGCGAGGTACAGGCGCTGCACTTCACGCGCCGCGATCATGCGGCCCAGCGCATCCACCGCGCGCTGGCTTTTGCCCACCAGCATCAGGCCCGAGGTGTCTTTGTCCAGCCGGTGCACGATGCCTGCGCGCGGCAGGCGCGCGGCCCCCGCATGGTGGGCGAGCAGGCCGTTGAGCAAGGTGCCGCTCCAATTCCCTGCCGCCGGGTGCACCACCAGCCCAGCGGGTTTGTTGACGACCATCAGATCGGCGTCCTCGAAGACCACGTCCAGCGCCATGGCCTCGGGCACAAAGGCCTGAGCCTGTGCGGTGGGGCGCAACTCGATGTCAATGACGTCACCTGCGCGCAGCTTGGTGGCGGGCTTGAGGACCACACGCTGGTTGAGCTGAACGTTGCCATCGGAGACATGCTGCTGCAGGTAGGCGCGAGAAAACTCGGGCAACAACAGCGCCAGCACCCGGTCCAAACGCTCGCCGTGGTGGGCGGCGTCGGCCCGCAGCGTGCGGCGTTCCGATGCCTGCTCGATCTCGTCCACGGCGCACAAGGACCCGGTCGATATAATTTCTTCGGCCACGTCCTGTACGTCCTCTTGTTCCTGTCTGAAGGGTCTGCTCACCATGTCCAAGTCTCCATTATCCCTGCTGTCCCTGTTCGGGGCCGTGGTGTTGGCGACGCTGCTGGGCGCTTGTTCGTCCACCCCGCCCAAGGACGAGACCGTGGGCTGGAGTCCAAACAAGCTGTTCTCCGAAGCCATCGACGAGCGCAATGCGCGCAACTACGACAAGGCGGTGAGCCACTTCGAAAAGCTTGAAGGCCGTGCTGCGGGCACGCTGCTGTCGCAGCAGGCGCAACTGGAAAAGGCCTACACCCACCACCTGGCCGAAGAAAAAGCCCAGGCCATCGTGACCCTGGACCGCTTCGTCAAGCTGCACCCCACCAGCCCGGCGCTGGACTACGCGCTCTACCTCAAAGGTGTGGTCAATTTCAACGACAACCTGGGTCTGTTCGGCGCGGTCGCCAAACAGGACTTGTCAGAACGGGACCAAAAAGCCGCCCGCACCGCCTTTGAGGCGTTTGGTGAATTGGTCAGCCGCTTTCCCGACTCGCGCTACACCACCGACGCGCGCCAGCGCATGGTCTACATCGTCAATGCGTTGGCCCAGCACGAGGTCCACGTGGCCCGCTATTACTACTCCCGTGGCGCCTACGTGGCGGCGGTCAACCGCGCCCAGGCCGCACTGACGGATTTCCGCGACGCGCCCGCGCTGGAAGAGGCGCTCTACATCATGGTCAAGTCCTACGACGCCCTGGGCATGACCCAGCTGCGCGACGATGCGGCGCGGGTCATGGAAAAGAACTACCCACAAAGCGACTACCTGAGCCGCGGCTTCAAACAGGTGGATGAGCCGTGGTGGAAGTTGTGGTGACCAAGGCGTCCAACTCGCCCCACATCGCTGCGTCGCTCTCCACCGAGCGCATGGCCGGCAGGCCGGCCAGCAGCTTGCGGCCATAACCCATGCGGCGCAGCCGCACATCACACACCACCAGCACGCCCCGGTCGTGTTCGCTGCGGATCAGGCGCCCCGCGCCTTGCTTGAGCGCCACCGCCGCTTCGGGCAAAAAGTAGCGGGTGAAGGCGCTGCCGCCCTCGTGTTCGATCTGGCGCGTGCGCGCCTCCACCAACGGGTCGTCAGGCGGCGGGAAGGGCAGCTTGTCGATCACCACCAGCTGCAACACATCGCCGGGCAAGTCAACCCCCTCCCAGAACGAGGCCGAGGCCACCAGCACCGCACCGCGCGCCCCCGGCAGGCCCGCACGTTCGAACTGACGCAGCAACTCACGTTTGGGCGCCTGCCCCTGCACCAGCACCTCCAGCACCAACGTGCCTGGCACCTGTGCCTCGGCCCAACCCGTCATGGCATCGGCAATGCGCTTGACCGCACGCAAGGTGGTCGTCAACACCAGCGTGCGCCCCCCGATGCGCCCGGCCCAGCCCCAGGCCGCGTGTGCCACCGCATCGGTGTGGCCGGGGTCAGAAGGCGCTGGCATGTGGGGTGGCACATACAAAGCCGCTTGGGCCGCGTAGTCAAAAGGGCTGGCCACCCGCAGGGTGCGCGCGTCCTTCAGGCCCACGGGCTCGGTGAACCAGGACAACGCGTCGTCGTGGCCCAGCGTGGCCGAGGTGAACACCCAGGTGGTGGATGGCGCACCGTCGCGCGCCAGCACCTTGGTTTGAAACGCCTCGGCGATGTCCAGCGGGGTGAGGACCAGCCGCAACCCCGCACCCAGCTCGACCCAACGGGCCACCCGGGCATCCGCCTCCGGCTCGCGTATGGCCTGCAGGCGCTGGGCGAGTTCGTGGGCTCGTTGCGCCACGCGGGCCAGATCGGGCGAGTGCTCCTCCACACCATGCAGACCATCACACAGGTGATCCAGAGCATCGGCCAGGGCGTCGAGGGCGGCGGCCCATTCGGCCGCATCAACGCCCTCAGGCGCCGCGTTGTGCCACCGCCGTTTGCCCGTGCTGCGCCGGTCGGCACCGATGGCCAGGCGCAAATCCTGCGCCGCACGCTCCAGCCCGGCGGCCAGCGCGCTCCAATCGCGCAAACCCCGCGCTGCCTGCAGGCCGTGCGCGAGTGTGTCGCGCGCCAGATCGAGCAGGTGGCCACTGGACACCTGCACCCCCAGGAACTGCACGCCAATTTCGTTGAGCTGATGGGCCTCGTCAAAGACCACCAATTCCACCGCCGGCAACAATTCGGCCACACCCGACTCACGCACGGCCACATCGGCAAAAAACAAGTGGTGGTTGACCACGACGATGTCTGCGGCCATGGCCTCGCGTCGCGCCTGGTTGACGTGGCACGCGCGGAACTGGGGGCACTGGCTGCCCAGGCAATTTTCGCGGGTGGACGTGACCAGCGGCAGGATGGCCGCGCGCTCGTCCAAGCCGGGCACTTCGGCCATGTCACCGCTTTGCGTTTGCCGCGACCAGGCCTCAATGCGGTCCAGCCACTGGTGCAGGTAGCGCTCGTGGGGTTCCAGCAGGTAGCGCGCCTGCTCCATGCGATGCAAGCAGAGGTAACTGGAACGGCCCTTGAGCAACGCGGTGCGCGCAGGCAGTCCCAGGGCACGGCACACGGCGGGCAGATCGCGCCCGAACAGCTGGTCTTGCAAGGCTTTGGTGGCGGTGGAAATCAACGTGCGTCCACCGCTGAGCAATGCGGGCGCCAGGTAAGCGTAGGTCTTGCCCACACCGGTGCCGGCCTCCACCACCAGGGCCTCGCGGCGGTCTATGGCCTGGGCCACCGCCAAGGCCATGTCCAGCTGACCTTGCCGCTGGGCAAAGCGCTGGGTGCCGCGCGCCAATGGGCCGGCGGCATCAAAAAACGCCGCGACATCGTTTTCAAGTGGGCTCAAAGAAGGGTTCCTTTGCTCCGATAATACGGGCGAACAAAATTGGTCAGACGCGCAGCGTCGGCCCGGGGAGTCCGTCCGCGAACCTGGAAACCCATGTCCAACGGCTATCGAATCTCTGCATCCACCGGTCTTGATCGCGGCGACCGGGAGCACCAACAAGATCAACTTTGCCTGTTGACACACCCTCGGGTGCCAGGCTGCCTGCTGGGCGTGGTGGCCGACGGCATGGGCGGGCGCAGTGGCGGGCGCAAAGCCTCGGACCAGGTGATGCTGTCGGCACACCAGCTGTTTGAACGCTACAGCCCCGACAGCGACCCACCCGCCGAACTGCTGCAACAGCTGCTGAACGAAGCGCACCTGGTCATCAAACTCACCGCCGCCGCATCAGAAGAAGAACCCCACAGCACCCTGGCCGCTTTTTTGCTGAGTCCCGACGGTGCCTGCGACTGGCTTCACTCCGGCGACTCCCGCATCTACCATTTCAGGCGCGGCAAACCGGTCTTTCGCACACTCGACCATTCGCTGGTGCAACAAATGGTGGACCGGCATGAGATCACGGCAGAACAAGCACAGAGCCACCCGAATGCGAACGTGTTGCTGGGTTGCCTCGGCACAGAACGCGACCCGCCCTCCAGCACCCACCACATCGACAGGCTGGATGTGGGTGATGCCCTGCTCGCCTGCTCGGATGGCCTGTGGCACTACTTCAGCAGCGAGGAAATGGCCCGTGCGGTGGACATGCTGTCGGCCCGCGAGGCCTGCGAGTTCCTGGTGCAAAAAGCCCGCACCCGGGCCAAAGGCACGGGCGACAACCTGTCGCTGATCATCGTCAAGCTGGAGCCGCTCAGCACCACCTGAAACGGCAGGGTCGCCTCAGGTCAACGAGGTGTCCACCAAGCGGCGTTCCAGCGCGAGAAACTCCACAGACTGCATCTCATGCAGGCGCGAGACGGTGCGCGGGAATTCGTGGGCCAGCGGCCCCTCGGTGTAGAGCTGCTCGGCCGGCACGGCGGCCGACAGAATGAGCTTGACGCGGCGGTCGTAAAGCACGTCCACCAACCAGGTGAAACGCCGCGCCTGCGAGGCCATGTTGACCGGCATGTGGGGCACGTTGCTCAACATCACGGTGTGGAACTGGCTGGCCAGTTCCAGGTAGTCGTTCTGCGAACGCGGGCCGCCACACAGGGTGCGAAAGTCGAACCACACCACGCCACCAGCCTTGCGTATGGCGCGGATCTCACGCGACTCGATGTGCAGCACCGGATCCTCGTCGTGCGCTTCGGCCAGGCGGTTGAAGGTGTCCTCCATCTGCGCTTCGGCGTCCGCGCCCAGCGGCGTGTGGTAGAGCTTGACCTGCTCCAGCGTGCGGCGCCGGTAGTCGGTGCCGTTGTCGACGTTGATGACCTCCATGGTCCGCTTGAGCAACTCGATGGCGGGCAGGATGCGGTCGCGGTGCAGGCCGTCGGGGTAGAGCCCGTCGGGCACGAAGTTGCTGGTGGTCACCATGCCCACGCCGTTGCGCTCCATCGCATCCAGCAAGCGGTGCAGGATCATGGCGTCGGTCACATCGGCCACGTGAAACTCGTCGAAGCAGACCAGCTTGTAGCGCTTGGCCAGGCGTGCGCCCAGCTCGTCCAGCGGGTTGACCGTGCCCTGCAGGTCGGCCAGTTCGCGGTGCACCTCACGCATGAACTCGTGGAAGTGGAGCCGCGTCTTGCGCTTGAGCGGGACGGCATTGAAGAAGCAGTCCATCAGGAAGCTCTTGCCCCGCCCCACCCCGCCGAACATGTAGACCCCTTTGGGGATGTCCGGGCGGTTGATCAGCTTCTTGAGCGCATTCGAGCGCTTGGCCTTGTAGTGCGACCACTCGGCCGCGCAACGCTCCAGCGCGGCCACTGCCCGCAGTTGGGCGGGGTCGCTCTGGTAGCCGCGCGCCTTGAGTTCGGCCTCGTAAGCCGCACGCACCGGGCCCGTCATCAGAAGTTGAGGGTCCGCTTGTCCACGGCCAAAGCGGCTTCCTTGGTCGCTTCGCTCAACGACGGGTGCGCGTGGCAGATGCGGGCGATGTCTTCCGCGCTGGCACGGAACTCCATGGCCACCACGGCTTCGCTGATCAACTCGGAGGCCATGGGGCCCACGATGTGCACACCCAGGATCTCGTCGGTCTTGGCGTCGGCCAGGAACTTGACCATGCCGGTCGTGTCGCCCAGCGCACGCGCGCGGCCGTTGGCCAGGAAGGGGAAGGTGCCCGCCTTGTACGCGACGCCATCGGCCTTGAGCTGCTGCTCGGTACGGCCCACCCAGGCGATCTCGGGGCTGGTGTAGATGACCCAGGGGATGGTG
This sequence comes from Hydrogenophaga atypica, assembly GCF_042665215.1. Lineage (NCBI taxonomy): Bacteria > Pseudomonadati > Pseudomonadota > Betaproteobacteria > Burkholderiales > Comamonadaceae > Hydrogenophaga > Hydrogenophaga atypica. Next base: position 247,709 of record NZ_JBHTCA010000003.1, on the reverse strand, counting down.
TTGAAGTTGACGTGCCCGTGCTGGCCGGCAATGCGCTCGGCAACGGCCACGCCCTCTTCTTCCGCCTTGTGCGCCAGCATGGGGCCACGCACCACGTCGCCCACCGCCCACACGTTGGGCAGGTTGGTCTTGCAGTCGCCGTCGACCACGATGGCGCCGCGCTCGTCCAGCGCCAGGCCCACGGCTTCGGCGTTCAGGCCGATGGTGTTCGGCACGCGGCCGATAGAGACAATCAGCTTGTCGGCATCCAGCGTCTGGGCTTCGCCCTTGGCGTTGGTGTAGGCGATGGACACCCCCTTCTTGGAGGTCTTGATGTCGCCGACCTTCACGCCCAGCTCGATCTTCAGGCCCTGCTTGTCGAAGGCCTTCTTGGCCTCCTTGGCGATCTGCTCGTCCACCGCGCCCAGAAAGGTAGGCAGACCTTCGAGGATGGTGACGTCGGCGCCCAGGCGGCGCCAGACCGAACCCATTTCCAGGCCGATCACGCCCGAGCCGATCAGGGCCAGCTTCTTGGGCGTGGCGCCGATGCGCAGGGCACCGTCGTTAGACAGGATGGTCTCTTCGTCAAAGGCCACGCCAGGCAGCGCACGGGCATTGGAGCCGGTCGCCAGGATGACGTGTTTGCCGACCAGCGTCTCTTCGGCAGCACCGGCCACCTTGATTTCGTAGCCGCCATCAGCCGCCTTCACAAAGGAACCCCGACCGTGGAAGAAGCTGACCTTGTTCTTCTTGAACAGGTAGAGGATGCCGTCGTTGTTCTGCTTCACGACCGCGTCCTTGCGGCCAACCATCTTGGCCACGTCGATCTTCACATCGCTGGCGGTGATGCCGTGTTCGGCGAAGTGCTTGTTGGCGTGCTCGAAGTGCTCGGACGACTGCAGCAGCGCCTTGGACGGGATGCAGCCGACGTTGGTGCAGGTGCCGCCCGGTGCCGGACCACCCTTGTCGTTTTTCCACTCGTCCACACAGGCCACGTTGAAGCCCAGCTGGGCCGCGCGGATGGCGGCGATGTAGCCACCGGGGCCGCCGCCGATGACGACGACGTCAAATGATTTGGACATGGTGTCTTCCTTGCCTCAAATCAGATGTTGAAGAGCAGGCGTGCCGGATCTTCCAGCGCTTCCTTCATGGCCACCAGGCCCAACACGGCTTCGCGGCCGTCGATGATGCGGTGGTCGTAGGACATGGCGAAGTAGTTCATCGGACGCACCACGACCTGGCCGTTCTCGACCACGGCGCGGTCCTTGGTGGCGTGCACGCCCAGGATGGCCGACTGCGGCGGGTTGATGATGGGCGTGGACAGCATGGAGCCGAAGGTGCCGCCGTTGGAGATGGAGAAGGTGCCACCGGTCATCTCTTCGATGCCCAGCTTGCCGTCACGGGCCTTCTGGCCGAATTCGGCGATCTTCTTCTCGATGTCGGCAAAGCTCATCTGGTCGGCGTTGCGCAGGATGGGCACCACCAGGCCACGGGGCGAACCCACGGCGATGCCGATGTCGAAATAACCGTGGTAGACGATGTCGTTGCCATCGACCGACGCGTTGAGCACCGGGAACTTCTTGAGGGCGTGCACAGCCGCCTTGACGAAGAAGCTCATGAAGCCCAGCTTCACGCCGTGTTCCTTCTCGAAACGCTCTTGCATGCGCTTGCGCATGTCCATGACCGGGGCCATGTTGATTTCGTTGAAGGTGGTCAGGATGGCGTTGGTGGACTGCGACTGCAGCAGGCGCTCGGCCACACGGGCACGCAGGCGGCTCATGGGCACGCGCTGCTCGGGGCGCTCGCCCAGGTTGGGCTGGGCCACAGGGGCCGCCACTTGCGGCAACACCTTGGTGGGCGCACCAGTGGGAATGGCCACCGGTGCGGCGGCAGCGGGCTTGGCACCACCGGCCACGGCACCCAGCACGTCGCCCTTGGTCACGCGGCCATCCTTGCCGGTGCCGGCCACGGAACCAGCGGCCAGGCCGTTGTCGGCCATCAGCTTGGCGGCGGAGGGCATGGCCACGCCGGCCATGGAAGCGCCGGCCGGCGCAGCGACAGCGGCCACGGGGGGGGCGGCAGGCGCGGCAGCAGCGGCCGGGGCGGCGGCGCCGGCCTTGCCTTCGGTGTCGATCTGAGCGATGAGCTGGTCAGACACCACGGTGCCGCCATCGGCCACCACGTGGGCGGCCAGAACGCCAGCGGCCGGTGCCGGCACTTCCAGCACGACCTTGTCGGTCTCGATCTCGATCAGGATTTCGTCCATGGCCACGGCTTCGCCGGGCTTTTTCTTCCACTGAAGCAGGGTGGCCTCGGCCACGGATTCGGAGAGCTGCGGAACTTTGACTTCTACGATTGCCATTTTGTTTTCTGCCTAATGTTTCGGTGTTCGCAAGGTGCCGCTGCGCGGCACGACCTGGCCGCGCAGCGGCCAGGTCATCGCGTCATTCACTTGGTGAGGATGAAACCCTTGAGCTTGCTGAAAGCGGCTTCGATCAGCGCCTTCTGCTGGTCCTGGTGCAGGTGGGCGTAACCCACAGCCGGCGATGCCGAAGCCGCGCGGCCGGCGTAACCCAGCTTCTGGCCATCGAGCATGTTCTCGTGGATGTAGTGCTGCACAAAGAACCAGGCACCCTGGTTTTGCGGCTCGTCCTGGCACCACACGATGTCGGTGGCGTTGGGGAAGCGCTTGAGCTCGGCACCAAAAGCCTTGTGCGGGAAGGGATAGAGCTGCTCGACGCGGATGATGGCCACGTCGTCGGCGCCCTTGGCTTCGCGTTGCTTGACCAGGTCGTAGTAAACCTTGCCCGAGCAGGCGATCACGCGCTTGACCTTGTCGGCCTTCTTCACCACCTCGGCGTTCTGCTCGGGGATGACGGTCTGGAAACTGCCCTTGGTGAACTCGGACAGCGGCGAGGTCGCGTCCTTGTTGCGCAGCAGGCTCTTGGGGGTCATGATGACCAGCGGCTTGCGCAGGTTGCGCACCATCTGGCGACGCAGCACGTGGAAGATCTGGCTGGCCGTGGTGGGCTGCACGATCTGCATGTTGGTGTCGGCAGCCAACTGCATGAAGCGCTCCAGGCGGGCCGAGCTGTGCTCGGGGCCCTGGCCTTCGTAGCCGTGTGGCAGCATCAGGGTGATGCCGTTGACACGGCCCCACTTCACCTCACCGGAGGCGATGAACTGGTCGATCACGACCTGGGCACCGTTGGCGAAATCGCCGAACTGGGCTTCCCAGATGACCAGTGTGTTGGGGTCATTCGACGCGTAGCCGTACTCGTAGGCCAGCACGGCCTCTTCCGACAGGATGGAGTCGATGACGACAAACGGAGCCTGGTTCTCGGCAACGTTCTGCAGGGGGATGTAGGTGCCCTCGTCGAACTTCTCGCGCTTCTGGTCGTGGATGACGGCGTGGCGGTGGGTGAAGGTGCCACGGCCGCAGTCTTCGCCCGACAGGCGCACGGGATAACCCGACGCCACCAGCGAGGCGAATGCCATGTGTTCGCCCATGCCCCAGTCGACGTTGACGTCGCCTCGGCCCATGGCAGCGCGGTCGTCGTAGACCTTCTTGACCAACTGGTGCGGGGTGACGGTGGCGGGGATGGTGGTGATCTTCTCGGCCAGACGCTTCCACTCGGTCAGCGGGATGGCGGTGTCGCCCGCATCGGTCCACTTCTTGCCCAGGTAGGGCGACCAGTCCACCGCGTACTTGCTCTTGAAGTTGGTCAGCACCGGGTCCACCGTGTGCTTGCCGGCGTCCAGTGCGGCGCGGTAGGCCTTGGCCATCTCGTCGCCCAGGGTCTCGCCCAGGCCTTGCACGGCCAGCTTGTCGGCGTAGAGCTTGCGGGTGCCGGGGTGGGCCGCGATCTTCTTGTACATCAGCGGCTGGGTCAGGCTGGGTGTGTCCTGCTCGTTGTGGCCCAGCTTGCGGAAGCAGGTGATGTCCACCACCACGTCCTGGCGGAATTCCATGCGGTATTCCAGCGCCAGTTGGGTGGCCAGCACCACGGCTTCGGGGTCGTCACCGTTGACGTGCAACACCGGCGCCTCAACCATCTTGACGATGTCGGTGCAGAAGGCCGACGAGCGCATGTCGCGCGGGTCGGAGGTGGTGAAACCGATCTGGTTGTTGATGATGATGTGCACCGTGCCACCCGTGGTGTAGCCACGGGTCTGCGCCAGTGCCAGGGTTTCCTGGTTCACGCCCTGGCCGCCAAAAGCGGCGTCGCCGTGCACCAGCACCGGCAGCACCTGGCTGCCCGTGGGGTCGTTGCGGCGGTCCATGCGGGCGCGCACCGAACCCTCCACCACGGGGTTCACAATTTCCAGGTGCGACGGGTTGAAGGCCAGCGAGAGGTGGACCGGACCGCCAGGCGTGGACACGTCGGAGCTGAAGCCTTGGTGGTACTTCACGTCACCGGCGGGCAGCTCTTCGGGGGCGGTGTGGTCGAACTCGGCAAAGAGGTCGGCCGGCATCTTGCCCAGCGCGTTGACCAGCACGTTCAGGCGGCCACGGTGGGCCATGCCGATCACAATTTCCTGCACGCCCTTGGCACCGGCTTGCTGGATCAGTTCGTCCATGGCGGCGATGAAGCTCTCACCACCTTCGAGCGAGAAGCGCTTCTGGCCGACGTATTTGGTGTGCAGGTAGCGCTCCAGGCCTTCGGCAGCGGTCAGGCGGTCGAGGATGTGCTTTTTCTTCTCGGCGGTGAAGCTGGCCTTGCTGCGGATGCTCTCCAGCTTTTGTTGCCACCAGCGCTTTTCAGCCTGGTCGCTGGTGTGCATGAACTCCACACCCAGGGTGCCGCAGTAGGTTTCGCGCAGCGCATTGAGCAGCTCGCGCAGCGACATGCTCTCTTTGCCGAAGAAGGTGTTGCTGATGTTGAACACCGTTTCCAGGTCGGCATCGGTGAAGCCGTAGAAAGCGGGGTCGAGTTCAGGGATGTGCGGGCGCTCGGTGCGCTTGAGCGGATCGAGATCGGCCCAACGTTGACCGACGTTGCGGTAGGCAGCGATCAGCTGCTGCGTGGACACACGCTTGCGGCCCATTTCCGAATCGGCACCGGTGGCGATGACCACCTGGGTGACGCCCGCCTTGGCGCGCTCGGCGAAGGCGTTGATGACCGGCATGTGCGGCACATCACGCGAATCGCTGCCATCGGCGGCAGGCACGTTTTGCAGCGCATCAAAGTAGGCACGCCACGTGTCGGGGACGCTGGTGGGATCGGCCAGGTAGTTTTCGTACATCTCTTCGACATAAGGCGCGTTGCCGCCGAAAAGATACGAGTTGCCCTGGTAGGCAACGTAGACGTTGTTTGTCTCGCTCATGAATCCGCTGACCTCCGTTTCCCTTGGGGAAACATTAGCTGGTTTAAGAAACCTCCCGCGACACGGCTTAACCGGTTGGCGGATGCGACAGTGACTGGAAGGACCTGACTGCAACCCGGAATTGTGCCACCGAAGCCGGAAGCACGGGCCACAGATTGGGCTACCGGTGGTCGGAAGCCTTTGGGGTGTGGTGAAAATGCCCTTGACGGCAGTGCCGTCAGAAGGCCACGCAGATCAAGACGCGATGCGTGGCGACAGGCGCTCGGTCGCCGGCACGCTGCCCGGCTCGTCCATCTCGATGGCGATTTGGGTACACACGGTACGGCACAACATGACCGCCTTTTCGCTTTGCACACGGTAAATCACCTGAGTGCCATCTTTGCGCTTGGCCAGCACACCGGCACGGTACAGCAGGTTGAGGTGTTGCGACAGGTTGGGTTGGGTCGTGTCAATTTCCTGAAGCAACTGCGAAACCGACTTTTCCTTGTCGCACAATGCGCTCAGGATGCGCAAGCGCATGGGCGTGGACAAGACGCCGAACAACTCGGCAGCAAGCTCGAATACGCGTCCTTTTTCGACGCCCGATTCGGATTCGATCATCTGCTTCATGCTTGCCTTGCTTTATCAATAGATAAATATAAGCAATCATGATAGCGCCATGCCAAGGCCGTGAACAGGCCTGGCAGGTTTGGCACAGGGTCTGCAAATGGCAGGACAGCCGAGCGCCGACGCTCAGGCGCTGACCGCGTCACGCACCTGCTGGAGTGCGGTCGGGTCTTCCATGGTGGTCAAGTCGCCCGGATCGCGGCCTTCGCACACCGCCTGTATGGCGCGGCGCAACAGTTTGCCACTGCGCGTCTTGGGCAACACGCTCACAAACCGCACCCGCGCCGGGCGGGCGACGGCGCCCAGTTGGTCGTCCACCACCTTCATGATGGCGCCTTCGAGCTTGAGCGCATCGGCATCGCTGGCTGCCAGCGACGGATCTTTGAGAACGGCAAACGCCACCGCCACCTGCCCCTTGAGCTGATCGGCCACGCCCACCACGGCCACCTCGGCCACATTGGGGTGGCTGCTGATGCTTTCCTCGATCTCGCGCGTGCCGAGGCGATGACCAGCCACGTTGATCACGTCGTCGGTGCGGCCCAGGATGTAGAAATAACCGTCGGCGTCGCGAACGCCCCAGTCGAAGGTGCTGTACATGGTGCTGCCGTGGATGCTGGACCAATAGGTCTTCACATACCGCTCGTCGTCGCCCCACACCGTTTGCAGGCAGCCCGGTGGCAGCGGGCCTTCCACCGCAATCACACCCTTCTTGTTGGGCTCGGTGATTTCTTCGCCGCTGGACTCGTCGATCAGGCGCACGTCAAAACCGTACACCGCCTTGCCGGGCGAGCCGTATTTGGTGGGCGCCGGCTCAATGCCGTTGCAGATGGCCATGATGGGCCAGCCGGTTTCGGTCTGCCAGTAGTTGTCGATGACGGGTTTCTTGATCGCGTCCGACATCCAGGTGGCGGTCGGCTCGTCCAGGGGCTCGCCGGCCAGGAACAGCGCCTTGAGGCTGCTGAGGTCGTATTTCGTGAGGTAGGCCGGGTCCTGCTTCTTGAGCACGCGGGCGGCGGTGGGCGCGCTGAACATCACGCTCACCTTGTATTTTTCGACCAGTTGCCACCAGATGCCGGCATCGGGCCGGGTGGGGAGGCCTTCGTACATGATGGTGGCCATGCCGTTGATCAGCGGGCCGTAGATGATGTAGCTGTGGCCCACGACCCAGCCGATGTCGCTGGTGCTGAAGTAGGTTTCGCCCGGCTGGGCCATGTAGATGTGGCGCATGCTGGCCGCCAGGGCGACGGCGTAGCCGGCGGTGTCGCGCTGCACACCCTTGGGTTTGCCGGTGGTACCGCTGGTGTACAGGATGTAGCTGGGGTGGGCGCTGTCCACCCATTCACAAGGCACCTCGGTGTTGAGGTGTTGTTGACGCAAAGCCGCATAGTCCTCATCGCGCCCGGCCACCACCTCCAGCGGCGCCAAGCCCCGGTTGACCATGAGCACTTTGGCAGGCTTGTGAGCGGACAGCGCAATGGCCTCGTCCAACAAGTGCTTGTAGGGCACCACTTTACCGCCGCGCATACCAGCGTCGGCACTGATGATGGCCACCGGCTGCGCGTCGTCGATGCGGCTGGCCAGGCTGTGGCTGGCAAAACCACCAAACACCACCGAATGGATGGCGCCAATGCGCGCGCAGGCCAAAATGGCAAACGCGGCCTCGGCAATCATGGGCATGTAAATCAGCACACGATCGCCTTTTTTGACCCCCAGTTGCAGCAAGATGGCCGCCATGCGCTGCACCTCGGCGTGCAGTTCGCGGAAGCTGTAGGCCTTTTCGGTCTCGGTCTCGGTGGACACGAAGACCAGGGCGTTCTGGTCGGCGCGGTCTTTGAGGTGGCGATCGACCGCGTTGTGGCACAGGTTGGTCAAGCCACCCGCAAACCAGGTGGCAAAAGGTGGGCGGCTGTAGTCGCACACCTGATCAAAGGGCTTGTGCCAGTCGATCAGCGCCGCCTGCTCCCGCCAGAAGCCGTCGCGGTCGGTGATGGAACGGCGGTGAAACTCGGCGTAGCGGGACGGCGTGGACATGGAAAGTCTCCTCTGGTTGGCAATGGGCCTGCACGCCTCGAACTGAAATCGAGGCACTGGCATTCATAATTATTCATTAGGAGTCTTGCGCGCCGCTGACGCACGGGGCCATCGCCCGCCGGCCCACGGTTTCACTTGATCAGTGCCAGCGCTTCCTTGAACTTGGGGTGCTCGGCGCTGCCCAGCCACTCAAACGCCACCATCTCTGCGCTCACCAGTTCCGCACCGTTGCCCGCCAGTCGGTCGAATGCCGCATCACGGTCGCGCTGGTTGCGCGAGCCACAGGCGTCAGTGACCACCCACACGTCCATTTCCTGCTCGATCAAGCCCAGCGCCGTCTGCAGCAGACACACATGGGACTCCACCCCGGCAATGACCACGGTGTTGCGCGGCGTGGGTGCCGGTTTTTGCAGGTGCTTGGGCAGACTGCGTGCGTTGCCTGCCCCCGCGACCGGGGCCCGCAGCACATCCACCAAACCGTCCGCGCAGGCGTCAAACGCCATTTTTGGCAACACTTTGGCGCACAAACTGCGCAAACCGGGGGCCAGTGCGCCCAGGCGGGCCGGGTTTTGTTCGGTGCCAAAGGTGGGCACTTTCATCAGTTGGGCCATGTGCGCCAACAGCTGGGCGCGGGCAAGCACCTGCTCGCCTTCGGCAATGACCGGCATCAGGCGGGGTTGGTAATCCACCAGCACAAGCTGGCAATCGCTGGCATCAAGAAGCATGGTGAGCACAAGTCGGTTGAGATTCGGGCCAGTGTACCGCCCAGCCGCACCGGCGCCACCGCGCTTGACTTGTGGTGCATATGCCATTAGCCTCGCGCGCAATGCGAAAAACCGCCATCGCCTTTCTATTGAGCCTATCGGTCGCCGCGCACGCCCAAACAGCCGTTTCGGGTGAAGCGCCCACCGACGTGCCGCACGACGCCATGGCGGAGTTGCTGGCCAGCAAGGGGCTTGTGCAGCGGCTGGACGGCATGCGCCAGCAGATGAGCTTGGCCGCGAGCGATCTGGTGGTCACAGCCATGGGTTTTCTGGGCGTGCCCTACCGCCGCGGTGGCAACTCCGTCGAGACCGGTTTTGATTGCAGCGGTTTTGTGCGCGCCATGTACGAACAAACGGTGGGGCTGGTGCTGCCCCGCCGTGCCGCTGAACAGGCGCAAGCCACACAGATGATCGCGCGGGAGGACCTCAAACCGGGCGATCTGGTGTTCTTCAACACCATGCGTCGGGCTTTCAGCCATGTGGGCATTTATGTGGGTGACGGCAAGTTCATCCACTCGCCCCGCAGCGGCGCCCAGGTGCGGGTGGAAGACATGCGCACCGCGTACTGGCACACCCGCTTCAATGGCGCCCGCCGTGTGGCGATCGACCCCGGCGTGGCCGCAACAGCAGCCCAGCCGCTGCCGCGCTGAGCCCGTCTACAGCGATTCAGGGTTGCGGTTTGGGCAAGCCCAGCTTGTCCAGGGTTTCGAACGTGACCAGGCCAATGGCCAGACCCTCTCGGCGCTGGTAGTCCATCAAAGCCGCCATCGTGCGCCGTCCCAGCTTGCCATCTGCTGAGCCGACATCCAAGCCTTGCTTGCGCAGCGCTTGCTGGATCGTGGAAACGACGTCCGGCATCGCGTCGCCTTCACACAAAGCACGCCGCCAGACCAGCTGAGGCATGCCCTCGTGCTGAGTCACACGCAGGGCTGCGGTCGTCGCCTCCACCTCGCGTTCCTGTACCGACGCGGGTCGCGCCACTTCGGTCAGCGGCACGTCCCGGGTGCTGGCCGGCAGTGTCTCGGGTACGGCGCGCGCGGGCGCCTCCAGCACCCACTTGGTGATGGTCGAATACACCGCAGGCGTGACCTCCTCGCGGGTGGTCTCCGGCTGCACCAGCACACGCCGGGTGATGGTCTGGAACTGTGCCGGGATTTCGCGCGCGCACTTGGCTTGCCGGGATGCCACACCCGAGCCCGCAGCCCGCTGCGCCGATGCGCGGCAACTCTCCAGCACCACACGCGCAGACTCCACCTGCACGCTTTCTTCCCGGTTCTCGTATCGCGCTGGCACCACCACCAAGCGCCGTACCTCATCCTTGACCTTGACCTGCTCGGTCACTTGGCGGAACCGAGGCGGCTCGACCCGGTAAGTCTGCGCCTCGTCCTTGACCACCACCTGGCGGCTTTGTGTGCGCAGTTCTGGGGGTTGCACCAGCAAGCGGGTAGCGCCGTCCTCCGTGACGACCTGGACCGTCTGCCGTCGCGTGACGGGCTCCTTGACCAACTGCGCCCAACACTGCCCGGCGCGAATACCGGCCCACATCTGCGCGTCGGGCGCGTCTGCCACCACCGGCATTGCAGCCGCTGCACGCTGAGGCTGCGCAACAGCACCGGCCTGGCCACCAGGCGCAGGCTCGCGTGTTGCAGCCACTGCTTGAGGTGCCACTGCGATGGCGCCAACACCAGCACCACCGCCCATGGCGGCCCTGGGCGAAGGGGGAGCACCAATTTGGCTCACCACCGCAGCATGGGTGGCCAACCCGCTTTCCGGTCGAGGGTTCTCGGGCAGCGTTGCCGCAGATGCTGCGGTTTCCGTGCTGGAAGGTGGCGGCAAGGCCGCTGGCATCTCCGACGCCAAACGGCGGGGCGAAAGCGCCGTCGTGCCCCCGCTGGTCGGCACCGTGACCAGACACCCCGAGAGAGACGCGCCCGCCGCTGCCAAGACCAGGCAGCGCACAGACACCACGGCACGAACTCGCGACATAAAGACTCCTATCGGTTTCTGCTTGGGAAACCGCTGTTTTGATGACGTGGCAAGTGTAACGGCGCAGCCCCACGCAACATACGGTCGCCGCACATTCCGCATTTTGAACACAAAAAAAGCCCAGACGGAGACCCGTCCGGGCTGTTGTGGTGAGGCAGGCTGAAAGGACTTACTTCTTGGCTGGCGGCACGTCGGTGCAACTGCCGTGCGCCACCTCCGCCGCCATGCCGATGCTTTCGCCCAGCGTCGGGTGCGGGTGGATGGTTTTGCCGATGTCCACCGCGTCGGCACCCATCTCGATGGCCAGCGCGATCTCGCCGATCATGTCGCCGGCGTGGGTGCCCACCATGCCGCCGCCCAGGATCTTGCCGTGACCGTGCGCCTCAGGGCTGTCGTCGAACAGCAGCTTGGTCACGCCCTCGTCGCGACCGTTGGCAATGGCCCGGCCCGATGCCGTCCAGGGGAACAGGCCCTTCTTGACCTTGATGCCCTGCGCCTTGGCCTGGTCTTCGGTGAGGCCCACCCAGGCCACTTCGGGGTCGGTGTAGGCCACGCTGGGGATCACGCGGGCGTTGAAGGCGGCGGACGCCAGCTCTTTGTTGCCCTGCAGTTCGCCCGCGATGACTTCCGCCGCCACGTGCGCCTCGTGCACCGCCTTGTGCGCCAGCATGGGCTGGCCCACGATGTCGCCGATGGCGAAGATGTGCGGCACGTTGGTGCGCATCTGGATGTCGACGTTGATGAAGCCCCGATCGGTCACGGCCACGCCGGCCTTGTCGGCAGCGATCTTCTTGCCGTTGGGCGTGCGGCCCACGGCCTGCAGCACCAGGTCGTAGACCTGGGGCGCGGGCGCGGTGCCGCCCTCTTCCGCTGGCGCAAACGTCACCTCGATGCCTTCGGGCGTGGCCTTGGCCCCCACCGTCTTGGTCTTGAGCATGATGTTGTCGAAGCGCTTGGCGTTCATCTTCTGCCAGATCTTGACCAGGTCGCGGTCGGCGCCCTGCATCAGGCCGTCCATCATTTCCACCACATCCAGGCGCGCGCCCAGGGTGCTGTAGACCGTGCCCATTTCCAGGCCGATGATGCCGCCGCCGAGGATCAGCATGCGCTTGGGGACATCCTTGAGCGCCAGCGCGCCGGTCGAATCCACCACACGCGGATCGTCGGGCATGAAGGGCAGGCGCACGGCTTGTGAGCCGGCCGCGATGATGGCCTTTTTGAAGGCCACGACCTTTTTGCTGCCGGTTTTTTCCTGCCCATTGCCGGTGGTCTCTTCCACTTCCAGGTGGTTGGGGCCGACAAAGGCGCCGTATCCACGCACGGTGGTCACCTTGCGCATCTTGGCCATGGCGACCAGGCCGCCGGTCAGCTTGCCGATGACCTTTTCCTTGTGGCCACGCAGCTTGTCGATGTTGACCACCGGGCGGCCGAACTCGACACCCAGATCGGCCATGTGGCTGACTTCGTCCATGACGGCGGCCACGTGCAGCAGCGCCTTGGAGGGGATACAGCCGACGTTGAGGCAGACACCACCCAGGGTGGCGTAGCGCTCGACGATGACGACCTTGAGGCCCAGATCGGCGGCGCGGAAGGCGGCCGAATAACCGCCGGGGCCACCGCCCAGCACCAGCACGTCGCAATCGATATCGGCGCTGCCGCCGAAGCTGGCGGCGGTGGGGGCAACCACGGGCGCGGCAGCCGGCGCCGGTGCAGCAGCAGCGGCTGGTGCAACCGTTGGTGCCGGGGCAGCGGCGCCCCCCTCGGCTTCCAGCGTCAACACCACCGTGCCCTGCTTGACCTTGTCGCCCAACTTGACCTTGAGCTCTTTCACCACGCCGGCGTGAGACGAGGGAATTTCCATCGAGGCCTTGTCGGACTCCACGGTGATCAGCGATTGCTCGGCCTTGACCGTGTCGCCGGGTTTGACCAGCAGCTCGATGACCGCGACTTCGTCGAAGTCGCCAATGTCGGGAACCTGAATGTCCATGAGTGCCATGTTCGGGTTCCTTTACAGCAGCACACGGCGGAAATCGCCGAGGATCTGGCCCAGGTAGGCGTTGAAACGGGCCGCGGCGGCGCCGTCGATCACGCGGTGGTCCCACGTCAGCGACAGCGGCAGCATCAGGCGCGGCTGGAAGGCCTTGCCGTCCCACACCGGCTCCGTCTGGCTCTTGCACACACCCAGGATGGCCACCTCGGGCGCGTTGATGATGGGCGTGAAATAGCGCCCACCGATACCGCCCAGGCTGGAGATGGTGAAGCTCGCACCGCTCATGTCGGCCGGGCCGAGTTTGCCGTCGCGCGCCTTGGCGGCCAGTTCGCTCATTTCCTTGCTGATCTGCAGCACGCCCTTCTTGTCGGCGTCCTTGATGACGGGCACGACCAGGCCGTTGGGCGTATCGGCCGCAAAACCGATGTGGAAATACTGCTTGTAGATCAACGCATCGCCGTCGAGGCTGCTGTTGAACTCGGGGAATTTCTTGAGCGCGGCCACGCATGCCTTGATCAGGAAAGCCAGCATGGTCACCTTGACGCCGCTCTTCTCGTTCTCCTTGTTCGTGGAGACGCGGAAGGCTTCGAGCTCGGTGATGTCGGCATCGTCGAAGTTGGTAACGGCCGGGATCATGACCGCATTGCGCAGCAGGTTGGCACCGCTGATCTTCTTGATGCGGCCCATCTCCTTGCGCTCGATGGGGCCAAACTTGGCGAAATCGACCTTGGGCCAGGGGATCAGGCCCAGCTCGGAGCCACCACCACCGGTGGACGCCGGTGCCTTGGCCTTTTGCGCTGCGGTCTGCACCGCACCTGCCATGACGGATTTGGTGAAGTTCTGGATGTCGTCGGCCGTGATGCGGCCCTTGACGCCGGAGCCCTTGACCTCTTCCAGCGGCACGCCCAGTTCGCGGGCAAACTTGCGCACCGAGGGCGACGCGTGCGGCAGGCCCACCGGGGCGGTGGTGGGGTTGTGAGCCGGTGCGGCCGGGGCCGACACGCTGGCGGACACCGACGCTGCAACGGCTGCAGCAGCCGGAGCGGCGGCAGGCGCGGACACCGGTGTGGCAGCCGCCGGGGCTGCGGCAACGCTGCCTTCCAGAATGGCCAGCAGGTCACCGATGTTGACGGTGTCGCCCACCTTGACCTTGAGCTCCTTGAGCACACCCGCGTGCGACGAAGGAATCTCCATCGAGGCTTTGTCGCTCTCGACCGTGATCAGGCTTTGTTCGACCTTGATGCTGTCGCCAGGTTTGACGAACACCTCAATGACGGCCACGTCCTTGAAGTCGCCAATGTCGGGCACGCGCACCTCAACCGGGCCGCTGGCAGCGGCGGGTGCCGCCACGGGTGGTGCGGCCACCGGCACGGGGGCCGGGGCAGCGGTCGCTGGAGCGGGTGCCGGCGCAACGGCTGCGGCGCCTTCTGCTTCCACCACCAGCACCACCGAGCCCTCTTTCACCTTGTCGCCCAGGGCAACACGCAGCTCTTTCACCACCCCAGCGGTGCTGGAGGGGATTTCCATCGAGGCCTTGTCGGACTCGACCGTGATCAGGCTTTGTTCGGCCTTGACCGTGTCACCGGGTTTGACCAGCAGTTCGATGACCGCCACTTCGTCGAAATCCCCAATGTCGGGGACCTTCACTTCAATCAGTGCCATGTTCTTGTCTCCGTGTGACTCAGGCGTACAGCGGGTTGATCTTCTCGGCGTTGATGCCGTACTTGGCGATGGCCTCGGCCACCTTGGTGGCCGGCACGGTGCCGTCTTCGCTCAGCGCCTTGAGGGCCGCGACCACGATGTAGTGGCGGTTGATCTCGAAGTGCTCGCGCAGTTTGCTGCGGAAGTCGCTGCGGCCATACCCGTCGGTGCCCAGCACCTTGTAGTTGCGGCCCTTGGGGATGAAAGAGCGGATCTGTTCGGCGTAGCTCTTCATGTAGTCGGTAGACGCGACCACCGGGCCGGCGTGACCGGCCAATTGCTGGCCCACGAAGGACACGCGCGGCGTCTCCAGCGGGTGCAGCAGGTTCCAGCGCTCGCAGTCCTGGCCTTCGCGCGCCAGTTCGTTGAAGCTGGGGCAGCTCCACACGTCGGCCGAGACGCCCCAATCCTTTTCCAACAGCTCTTGCGCGGCGATGCTCTCGCGCAGGATGGTGCCAGAGCCCAGCAGCTGCACGCGAGGCGTCTGCTTGGCACCCGGCTTGCACAGGTACATGCCCTTGATGATCTGCTCTTCCGTGCCGGCGGTCAGGCCGGGCATGGCGTAGTTCTCGTTGAGCAGGGTGATGTAGTAATAGACGTTTTCCTGGCGCTCGACCATGCGCTTCAAGCCATGGTGCAGGATCACGCCCACTTCGTGGGCAAACGTCGGGTCGTAGCTGATGCAGTTGGGGATGGTGCCGGCCAGGATGTGGCTGTGGCCGTCCTCGTGCTGCAGGCCTTCGCCGTTGAGCGTGGTGCGCCCGGAGGTGCCGCCCAGCAGGAAACCACGCGCCTGCATGTCGCCGGCCGCCCAGGCCAGATCGCCGATGCGCTGGAACCCGAACATCGAGTAGTACACGTAGAACGGCACCATGATGCGGTTGTTGGTGCTGTAGCTGGTGGCCGCGGCAATCCAGCTGGCCATGCCGCCGGCTTCGTTGATGCCCTCCTGCAGGATCTGACCGGCCTTGTCTTCTTTGTAATACATCACCTGGTCGCGGTCGACCGGGGTGTACAGCTGGCCTTTGGGGTTGTAGATGCCGATCTGGCGGAACAGGCCTTCCATGCCGAAGGTGCGGGCCTCGTCCACCAGGATGGGCACCACACGCGGGCCCAGGGCCTGGTCACGCAGCAGCTGGGTGATGAAGCGCACATACGCCTGGGTGGTGCTGATCTCGCGGCCTTCGGCCGTGGGCTCCAGCACCGCCTTGAAGGTTTCCAGCGACGGCACGGTGAAGCTCTCGTCGGCCTTGGCGCGGCGGTGCGGCAGGTAGCCGCCCAGGGCCTGGCGGCGCTCGTGCAGGTACTTCATTTCCGGCGTGTCGTCGGCCGGCTTGTAGTAAGGGATGTTGGGCAGCTCGCTGTCGGGGATGGGGATGTTGAAGCGGTCGCGGATGTACTTGATGTCCTCGTCGCTCAGCTTCTTGGTCTGGTGCACGGTGTTCTTGCCTTCACCGGCCTTGCCCATGCCATAACCCTTGACGGTCTTGATCAGCAGCACCGTGGGCTGGCCCTTGTGCTCGTTGGCGGCGTGGAAGGCAGCATAAACCTTGGACGGCTCGTGGCCACCACGGCGCAGGTCGAACACCTCTTCGTCGCTCATGTGCTCCACCAGCTTGAGCGTCTCGGGGTAACGGCCGAAGAAGTTCTTGCGCACAAAGGCACCGTCGTTGGCCTTCATGGCCTGGTAGTCGCCGTCCAGCGTCTCCATCATCAATGCTTTTAGCTTGCCGCTCTTGTCGCGCGCCAGCAGCTCGTCCCAGCCGTAGCCCCACAGCAGCTTGATCACGTTCCAGCCGCTGCCACGGAACTCGCCTTCGAGCTCCTGAACGATCTTGCCATTGCCACGCACCGGGCCATCCAGGCGCTGCAGGTTGCAGTTGACGACAAAGATGAGGTTGTCCAGGTTCTCACGGGCGGCCAAGCCGATGGCGCCCAGGGATTCGGGTTCGTCCATCTCACCGTCGCCCATGAAGGCCCAAACCTTGCGGTTGGCGGTGTCGGCGATGCCACGGGCGTGCAGGTACTTGAGGAAACGCGCCTGGTAAATGGCCATCAGCGGGCCCAGGCCCATGGACACCGTGGGGAACTGCCAGAAATCCGGCATCAGCTTGGGGTGGGGGTAGCTGGACAGGCCCTTGCCGTCCACTTCCTGGCGGAAGCTGTCGAGCTGCTGCTCGTTCAGGCGGCCTTCGAGGTAGGCGCGGGCGTAGATGCCGGGGGCGCTGTGGCCCTGGATGTACAGCAAGTCGCCACCGTGGTTCTCGCTCTCGGCGTGCCAGAAATGGTTGAAGCCGGCGCCGAACATGCTGGCCACCGACGCGAAGGAGCCGATGTGGCCGCCCAGGTCGCCACCGTCGGCGGGGTTGATGCGGTTGGCGCGCACCACCATGGCCATGGCGTTCCAGCGCATGTAGGCACGCAGGCGTTTTTCGATGGCGATGTTGCCGGGGCAGCGCGCCTCCTGGTCGGGTTCGATGGTGTTGACGTAACCGGTGTTGGCAGAGAACGGCATGTCGATGCTGTTCTGACGCGCCTCTTCGAGCAGTTGCTCCAGCAGGTAGTGGGCGCGCGCAGGGCCCTCACGTTCGATGACGGCGGACAGCGCGTCCAGCCATTCACGGGTTTCCTGTGCGTCGATGTCGGTGCCGACGCCCAGGTTCTGTTGGGGTTTGTCTGACATGGTGTCTCCTCGGTGGTGAAAAGAAGCTTAAGCCGGCGCCCAAGGCTTGTCATGCGTGTTGCACCGGATGGCGCAGAGTTTCCCATTTCTCCTTTATTTTTTCAAGATGTAGTTGTTGTTTTTGCAATGTGAAAACCTTTGCGTGTTTTTTGGCACACACCCCCACACCGGCACATCGGCGGATGGTGTCCTTTAGACTTCAACCAATGCCCGAATCCGCCCCCTCGGCCACACCCTCTGCCTCCACCGCCTCACCCGCGACCGCGCCACCCACACACACCTCGTGGTGGAAGCGCTGGTGGCGGCGCCTGCCGCCTGCGCGCCAGGACAGGTTTGCCACCTTGGGCCCTCTGTTGGCGGTGCTGCTGTTCATGGGGGCCATCGTGGTGGCCATGAGCTATTTGCGGCTGGAGGAACTGGACCGCGAACAAGAGGCCGTGACCCGCGACGTGGAATACGCACAACAACGGTTGCGCTTGCGCTTGCTGGAGCGCCAGGAACAGCTCATGCGGCTGGCGCGAGAAATTTCCAACCGGGAAATCGACGAAGCGGAGTTCGTCTTTCAGGCCGAAAGCCTGATCAGCCAGTACCCCGAGCTGCTGGCGGTGTCCTGGATCGACAGCCGGCGCAAGGTGGTCGCCACCTACGCATCGCCCAGCGCACCCAATGCCCAGACCCGCAGCCCCAACCAGGTGCTGCTGCCGGGTGAAACCGACGGCTCCTTCGAGCTGGCGCGTGACCTGCGCCAACCCATCTACTCCAGACCGTTGCCCGCCGAGCCCGAACAGAGCGTGTTGCTCCTGCAAGTGCCGCTCAGCGAACAGGGGCGCTTCAGCGGCGTGGTCATGGGCGAATACCTGGTGGATGGCCTGCTGCGTTTTGGCATCCCGCCCGAGGTGATGGCCCGCTACGCCGTGGCGCTGCTGGACGACCGCCAGCAGGTGCTGGCCGGCAGCTTGCAGCAAGCCGGCAGTGGCCGCGTGCTGAAATGGCTGCCCTGGTCCAGCGAGGCGATGCACCACGAGGTGCCGGTGTCACCGGTGGGCAACGGTTTGATCCTCAAGGCGCAGGGCTACCGCACCTCGCAGGACGTGGTGGGCAGCGGTTTTGTGCTCATCATCGGCGCGCTGAGCACACTCACCGTGTGGATGCTGATCGCCTCCTGGCGCCACACGCGCCGGCGTGTGCAGGCCCAGCAGGCGCTGGTGGCCGAGACCCATTTCCGCCGCGCCATGGAAAACTCCATGCTCACCGGCATGCGGGCGCTGGACATCCAAGGCCGCATCACCTACGTCAACCCCGCTTTCTGCATGATGACGGGCTGGTCTGAAGGCGAGCTGGTGGGGCGGACCGCGCCTTTTCCCTACTGGCCGGAGGACGATCAGGACATGCTCAGGCAGCGGCTGGAAGACGAGTTGCGCGGACGCTCGACGCCAGGTGGGTTTGAAGTGCGCGTGAAACGCAAAGACGGCAGCATCTTCGATGGGCGGATGTATGTCTCGCCGCTGATCGACCCCAACGGCCAACAAACCGGCTGGATGACCTCGATGACCGACATCACCGAGCCCAAGCGCATCCGCGAGGAACTGTCGGCGTCCTACGAACGCTTCACCACCGTGCTGGAAAGCCTGGACGCCACGGTGTCGGTGGCACCGCTGGGCAGCGACGAGCTGCTGTTCGCCAACAAGATGTACCGCCACTGGTTTGGCATCAGCGGCGAGGGCCACCGCAGCCTGGTGGACTTGGCCGGCATCGCGCCCTCCGCACCGAGCGACGAACACGACGCGGTGGACGCCTTCGCCGGCATGCCCACCGACTCCCTCACCGATGCGGGCGCGGAAAGCGCCGAAATCTACATGGAGGCACTGGGCAAGTGGCTGGAGGTGCGCACGCGCTACCTCACCTGGGTGGACGGCCGCTTGGCGCAGCTGGTGATTGCCAGCGACATCACCACGCGGCGCCACGCCGAGGAACAGGCCGCGCGCCAGAACGAACGCGCGCAGACCGCCAGCCGGCTGATCACCATGGGCGAAATGGCTTCCAGCGTGGCGCACGAGCTGAACCAGCCACTGACCGCCATCAGCAACTACTGCAACGGCATGATCACGCGGGTGAAGAAGCAGCAGATCACGGAAGAGGACCTGCTGGGGGCGCTGGAGAAAACCGCGCGCCAGGCCCAGCGCGCCGGTCAGATCATCCAGCGCATCAAGGCCTTCGTGAAACGCAGCGAACCCAATCCGAGTGTCTCGGATGTGGCCACGATGGTCAGCAACGCGCTGGAGTTGGCCGAAATCGAACTGCGCCGCCATCAGATCCGCGTCACCACCTACGTGGCGGCCCGCCTGCCCCCCTTGCTGGTGGACCCCATCCTGATCGAACAGGTGCTCATCAACCTGCTCAAGAACGGCGGCGAGTCCATCCAGCAAGCCCAGCGCGCCCCCGGCCAACGCTTCATCGAGTTGCGCGTGGGTCCCACCCGTCAGGACGGCATCGACTGCATCGAGTTCGCCATCACCGACTCCGGCAGCGGCGTGCCGGCCGACATGCTGGAACGCATCTACGAAGCCTTCTACAGCACCAAGGCCGAAGGCATGGGCATCGGCCTCAAGCTGTGCCGCAGCATCGTGGAATCCCACCATGGGAGGATGAAAGTCGAGAATATCTACAATGGCGCCGAGGTCAGCGGTTGCTGCTTCAGCTTCTGGATTCCAGTGGCTCCCACACCACAGCCGCACCCCGGCGCGTGAGCGCAAGCCCCCCAGAAGGGGGCGGGACACAAGAAAGAGCGAGATGAGTCTGATACCCAAAAAAGGCACTGTGTACGTGGTGGACGACGACGAGGCCGTGCGCGATTCGCTGCAATGGCTGCTCGAAGGCAAGGACTACCGGGTTCGCTGTTTCGAATCGGCCGAAGCTTTCCTGAGCCGCTACGACTCGCGCGAGGTCGCCTGCCTGATCGCCGACATCCGCATGGGCGGCATGACTGGCATGGAACTGCAGGACCGACTGGTGGAACGCCAATCGCCCCTGCCCATCGTTTTCATCACCGGCCATGGTGACGTGCCCATGGCGGTCGATTCGATGAAAAAAGGCGCGCTGGACTTCATCCAGAAACCCTTCAACGAAGACCAGCTCGTCAACCTGGTGGAGCGCATGCTTGACCGCGCCAAGGACAGCTTCGCCACCCACCAGCAAGCCGCCAGCCGGGACGCGCTGCTGTCCAAGCTGACCTCGCGCGAAGGCCAGGTACTGGAGCGCATCGTCGCCGGCCGCCTGAACAAGCAGATCGCGGACGACCTGGGCATCAGCATCAAGACGGTGGAGGCGCACCGCGCCAACATCATGGAAAAACTCAACGCCAACACCGTGGCCGACCTGCTCAAGATTGCCTTGGGCCAGACGCCTGCCAAAGTCTGACCCACCACACCAAATCCCCACGCCCGCTGCCAGCGGGCGTTTTGTTTTGAAGAAAGACCGCCCCATGAGCGCCCAATTGATCGACGGCAACGCCCTGTCCCGCCAACTCCGCCACGAAGTCACCGAGCGTGTCATCGCCCTCAAGGCCCGTGGCGTGACACCCGGCCTGGCGGTGGTGCTGGTGGGCGACAACCCGGCCAGCCAGGTGTATGTGCGCAACAAGGTCAAGGCCTGCGAGGACACGGGCATGCACTCCATACTGGAGCGCTACACCGCCGACCTCAGCGAAGCCGAGTTGCTCAAGCGCGTCGAGGCGCTGAACAACGACCCCGCCATCCACGGCATCCTGGTGCAACTGCCGCTGCCCGCGCACATCGATGCCCAAAAGGTGATTGAGGCCATCGCCCCGTCCAAAGACGTGGACGGTTTCCACATCGCCAGCGCCGGTGCCCTGATGACCGGCATGCCCGGCTTCTGGCCCTGCACACCCTATGGCTGCATGAAGATGCTAGCGTCCATCGGCTATTCGCTCAAGGGCAAACACGCGGTGGTCATTGGGCGCAGCAACATCGTCGGCAAGCCCATGGCGCTGATGCTGCTGCAGCAGAACGCCACCGTCACCATCTGCCACAGCGGCACAAAAGACTTGAAGGCCATGACGCTGCAAGCCGACGTGATCGTGGCCGCCGTGGGCAAACGCAACGTGCTGACGGCCGACATGGTCAAGCCCGGTGCCGTGGTGATCGACGTGGGCATGAACCGCAACGACGAGGGCAAGCTCTGCGGCGACGTGGATTTCGAGGGCGTGAAAGCCGTGGCCAGCCACATCACCCCGGTGCCCGGTGGTGTGGGCCCCATGACCATCACCATGCTGATGGTCAACACGCTGGAATCGGCCGAGCGTTCGGCATAACGCCCCCACACTCGCCCACTTCGTGTGGCTCGTTGCCCCCCGAGGGGGCGCGAGTCGCCTTGGGGCGGCCCGGCGGCGACTCAGCGATCTGAGCGGCTACCAAGCAACCACAACACCCGCGTGGCGCACAGCCACTGGGTGACGATCAAAGCGCTGCCCACACCGTGCCACAGCGCCAGGCTGGCGCCGGTGCTGCGGGCGGTGAGAATTTTGTAAGACACGCCGTACTCCTGCACCAGCATGCACAGCATGGCCAGGAGAATGAAGGGCAGGCCACGGCCCACCGGACCTTGACGGTCATCACGCCCCAGCAACAGCAAGGCCAGCCCACACGCCACCACCAGCCAGGCGATGGCGGTGAAGAGCTTGGCCGCAGCCGGGCCCGCCACCGCGGGGTTGCCGAAGTGGGCAAACAAGGTGGGGACGGCCACAAACGCCAGCGTGGCCGAGCCGCCCCACCAGAGTGCGGCCACCAGGCTGAGCAAACGGTGGCGCAGCAGCGCGTTCATTCGTAACGCACGCCGATGATTTCGTAGCTCTTGAGGCCACCGGGCGCCTGCACGTCGGCCACGTCGCCCTCTTCTTTGCCAATCAGCGCCCGCGCGATGGGGCTGCTGATGTTGATCAGGCCCAGCTTGAGGTCGGCCTCGTCTTCGCCCACGATCTGGTAGGTGACCTGCTCGCCGGAGTTCTGCTCCTCCAGCTCGACCGTGGCGCCAAACACCACGCGGCCACCCGCGTCCAGCGCAGACGGATCGATGATCTGGGCAATCGACAGCTTGCCTTCGATCTCCGCAATGCGACCCTCGATGAAGCCTTGGCGCTCCTTGGCTGCGTCGTAATCGGCGTTTTCGCTCAAATCGCCCTGGGCACGCGCTTCCGCGATCGCGTTGATCACAGCGGGGCGTTCTTTGGTCTTGAGCTCATGCAGCTCCTTTTTGAGCTTGTCTGCCCCACGCTTGGTCACAGGAATGCTGGCCATGGATCTGATCTCCGTTGTGTCAAAAGAGAAACCGCCGCCAGTCGCCTGGCGGCGGTTTCGGTTTTTCTTGTTCGGCGAGAGTTTAATGCAACTGGGCGTGCAACTCCTGCACTGAATACACCTCCAGCTGCCCCAGGTGTTTCATCCCCTCCACGGCCGCTTCGGCACCAAAAATGGTGGTGATGGTGGTGACACGGGCCAGCAACGAAGACGTGCGGATGGCACGCGAGTCGGCGATGGCGTTGCGGCGCTCTTCCACCGTGTTGATGACCAGAACGATGTCACCGTTCTTGATCATGTCCACGATGTGCGGGCGCCCTTCGGTCACCTTGTTGACGGTGCCGCAGGCCACACCGGCGGCGTTGATCGCCGCTGCCGTGCCCTTGGTGGCCACCAACTCGAAGCCCATGCCCACGAGATCGCGGGCGATGGCCACGGCGCGCGGCTTGTCGCCGTTCTTGACGGTCAGGAACACCTTGCCGGTGGGCGTGCCATCGGCCTTGAATGGGCGCGGCAGGTGGGTGCCGGCACCGAGCTGGCTCTTGACGAAGGCTTCGCCAAAGGTCTTGCCCACGCCCATCACCTCGCCGGTCGACTTCATCTCGGGGCCCAGGATCGTGTCCACGCCCGGGAACTTGACGAAGGGGAACACGGCTTCCTTGACGCTGAAGTAAGGCGGGGTCACCTCTTCGGTGATGCCTTGCGAGGCCAGCGTCTGGCCCGCCATGCAGCGCGCCGCCACCTTGGCCAGCTGGATGCCGGTGGCCTTGGAAACGAAGGGCACGGTGCGCGAGGCACGCGGATTCACTTCAAGCACGTAGATCACGTCCTTGCCATCAACCTGCTGGATGGCGAACTGCACGTTCATCAGGCCCACCACGTTGAGCGATGCCGCCATGGCCGCGCTCTGGCGCTTGATCTCGTTGACCGTTTCGGCGCTCAGGCTGTAGGGCGGCAGCGAGCAGGCGGAGTCGCCGCTGTGCACGCCGGCCTGTTCGATGTGCTCCATCACGCCACCGATGAAGGTCTTGCCCTCGGGGTCACGCAAGCAGTCCACGTCACACTCGATGGCGTCGTTCAGGAAGCGGTCCAGCAGCACCGGCGAATCGTTGCTCACCTTCACGGCCTCGCGCATGTAGCGCTCCAGGTCGCGCTGCTCGTGCACGATTTCCATGGCGCGGCCACCCAGCACGTAGCTGGGGCGCACCACCAGCGGGTAGCCCAGAGCGGCGGCTTTTTCCAGCGCCTCGGCCTCGGTGCGGGCGGTGGCGTTGGGCGGCTGGCGCAGGCCCAGCTCGTACAACAGCTTCTGGAAGCGCTCACGGTCTTCCGCCGCATCGATCATGTCGGGGCTGGTGCCGATGATGGGCACACCGTTGGCCTCCAGACCCAGGGCCAGCTTCAAGGGCGTCTGGCCGCCGTATTGCACGATCACGCCGGCCGGCTTTTCCTTGTCCACGATCTCCAGCACGTCTTCCAGCGTCAGCGGCTCGAAGTACAGGCGGTCGGAGGTGTCGTAGTCGGTCGACACGGTCTCTGGGTTGCAGTTGACCATGATGGTCTCATAGCCGTCTTCGCGCATGGCGAGCGCGGCGTGCACGCAGCAGTAGTCGAACTCGATGCCCTGGCCAATGCGGTTGGGGCCACCGCCCAGCACCATGATCTTTTTGTTGGTGGTCGGCTCGGCCTCGCACTCGCTGAACTCGGCTTCGTAGCTGGAGTACAGGTAGGCGGTGTTGGTGGCAAATTCGGCCGCGCAGGTGTCCACGCGCTTGTAGACCGGGCGCACGTTCAAGGCCTTGCGGGCGTTGCGCACGGCGGTGTCGGTGGTCTTGAGCAGCTTGGCCAACCGGCGGTCGGAGAAACCTTTTTGTTTCAGGGTGCGCAGCGTGCCGGCATCCAGCGAGGCCAGAGCGCCCTCGCCTTTTTCAGCGGTCAGCTTGTCCAGCGCGAGTTCGATCTTCACGATCTCTTCGATCTGCACCAGGAACCACTTGTCGATCTTGGTGATGTCGTGCACCTCGTCGAGCGACCAGCCGGCGGCAAAGGCGTCGCCCACATACCAGATGCGGTCGGGGCCGGGCTCGCCGAGTTCGCGTTCCAGGATCTCGCGGTCCTGGGTCTTTTCATTCATGCCGTCCACGCCGACTTCCAGGCCACGCAGGGCTTTCTGGAAAGACTCCTGGAAGGTGCGGCCCATGGCCATGACCTCACCCACCGACTTCATCTGCGTCGTCAGGCGGCTGTCGGCAGCGGGGAATTTTTCGAAGGCAAAACGCGGGATCTTGGTCACCACGTAGTCGATGCTGGGCTCGAAGGACGCGGGGGTCGCACCCCCCGTGATCTCGTTGCGCAGTTCATCGAGCGTGTAGCCCACGGCCAGCTTGGCCGCCACCTTGGCGATGGGAAAACCCGTGGCCTTGGAGGCCAGTGCGCTGGAGCGCGACACACGCGGGTTCATCTCGATGACGATCATGCGACCGTCCTTGGGATTGACCGAGAACTGCACGTTGGAGCCACCGGTGTCCACACCAATTTCACGCAGCACCGCCAGCGAGGCGTTGCGCATGATCTGGTATTCCTTGTCGGTCAGCGTCTGTGCCGGTGCCACGGTGATCGAATCGCCCGTGTGCACGCCCATGGGGTCGAGGTTTTCGATGGAGCAGACGATGATGCAGTTGTCCGCCTTGTCGCGCACCACTTCCATCTCGTACTCTTTCCAGCCCAGCAACGATTCCTCGATCAGCAGCTCGGTGGTGGGCGAAGCTTCCAGGCCACGCTTGCAGATGATTTCGAATTCCTCCGGGTTGTAGGCGATGCCACCACCCGTCCCGCCCAACGTGAAGCTGGGGCGGATAACGGTGGGGAAACCCACACTCTTCTGCACAGCCCAAGCTTCTTCCATGCTGTGGGCAATGCCCGAGCGTGCCGAGCCCAGACCAATCTTGGTCATCGCGTCCTTGAACTTCAGGCGGTCCTCGGCCTTGTCGATGGCCTCGGGCGTGGCGCCGATCAGCTCGACCTTGTACTTGTCGAGCACGCCGTTGTGCCACAGGTCGAGCGCGCAGTTCAGCGCGGTCTGGCCGCCCATGGTGGGCAGGATGGCGTCAGGGCGCTCTTTGGCAATGATCTTCTCGACCGTCTGCCAGGTGATGGGCTCGATGTAGGTGACGTCGGCCGTGGCCGGGTCGGTCATGATCGTGGCGGGGTTGCTGTTGATCAGGATGACCTTGTAACCCTCTTCGCGCAGCGCCTTGCAGGCCTGCACGCCAGAGTAGTCGAACTCACAGGCCTGACCAATGATGATGGGGCCGGCGCCGATGATGAGGATGCTTTTGAGATCGGAACGCTTAGGCATTTTTGTGCTGCTCCATCAGTGCCGTGAAGCGGTCAAACAGGTACGAGATGTCGTGCGGGCCAGGCGAGGCTTCCGGGTGACCCTGGAAACCAAACGCGGGCTTGTCGGTGCGGGTCATGCCCTGCAGCGTGTTGTCAAACAGGCTGATGTGGGTGGCGCGCAGGTTGGCTGGCAAAGCGGCCATGTCCACCGCAAAACCGTGGTTCTGGCTGGTGATGCTCACGCGGCCGGTGTCGAGGTCCTTCACCGGGTGGTTGGCACCGTGGTGACCCACCCGCATCTTGAAGGTCTTGGCGCCCGAGGCGAGGGCCATGATCTGGTGCCCCAGGCAGATGCCGAAGGTGGGGATACCGGTGTCTATCAGCGTGCGCGTGGCTTCGATGGCGTAGTCGCACGGCTCTGGGTCGCCAGGGCCGTTGGACAAGAAAATGCCATCCGGCTTCAAGGCCAGCACCTCGGCCGCAGGCGTTTGAGCCGGCACCACGGTGACCCTGCAGCCGCGCTCGGCCAGCATGCGCAGGATGTTCTTCTTCACACCGAAGTCGTACGCCACCACGTGGAAACGCTGCGCCGTCAATTCGCCGTAGCCCGAACCGAGTTTCCACTCGTTCTGAGTCCAGCTGTAGGTCTTGTCGGAAGACACCACCTTGGCCAGGTCCAGCCCGGCCATGCTGGGCGCAGCCTGGGCGGCAGCGACCGCTTTGTCGATGACGGCCTGCGTGACGGCCTCACCAGCGGCCAGCGCCAGAATGCAGCCGTTTTGTGCGCCCTTGGTGCGCAGCAGTCGCGTCAGCTTGCGCGTGTCGATGTCGGCAATCGCCACCGTGCTTTCGCGCACCAGGTAGTCCGACAGCGTCATGGACGAGCGGAAGTTGGACGCCAGCAGCGGCAGGTTTTTGATGATCAGGCCAGCGGCGTGGACCTTGTCGGCTTCGATGTCTTCCAGGTTGACGCCGTAGTTGCCAATGTGCGGGTACGTGAGCGTCACGATCTGCCGGCAGTAACTGGGGTCGGTGAGGATTTCCTGGTAGCCGGTGAGCGCGGTGTTGAACACCACCTCGCCGACCGTGGAGCCGGTGGCTCCGATCGAGTGACCAACAAAGACCGTGCCGTCTGCAAGCGCGAGGATGGCGGGGGGCAGTACGGGAAACACGGGTAACTCCTTGGGAGGCGCACCCGGTTTTTAAGCCGCTCACAGCCAGACGCGAACCGGCTGAACAGCCAGCGGCAATGGTGGAGTGAGGACGTTGCGAAGGGGACTCGCTGCGGGCGCGCGCAGGTTGCGGGTAAACCTTCGAATTATACGCCGGCAAAGGTTTTCCCCTCTGACATCCCCTGATTCGTGCGCCAAAAAAAGTGCGGCCATCCACCCCATTGCCCATTGATCCAGATCAGCACGGGCGCCCAGCCGCAGGTCTACAGTGAATTGTCAGAAGGCGGTTAGCCACTGGATTTCAATCCCTTCCCACCACCCAGGAGTCACCATGACACAAACCACCAGCGCCGGATCCATCGGCACCCCAGGACTTGGCCGCCGCGCACTCCTTTGTCTGACCCTCGGCACCGGTCTGCTGGCCGCATGCAGCACCACCCCTCCGGTGGCCAACGGCATGGGGTCCAACCCTGACGGGACCGTGACCACCTTTCATCGGAAAAGCTCGGGCAGCCTGGGCGTGTTTGATGGCCCCGTGGTGTGGAGCCAGAAAACCATGCAATGGAATGGCAAAACCGTGGTGGCCGTGTCGGCACCACAGGCGGGCACCACCCTGCACGACCCAGAAACACATGCCGTGTTGGCCGTGCTGGGCGGCGACGGCAAACCCGCCCAAACCTTTGAGCCAGCCGTGGCATTGCCTTGGCCGCTTGAAGTGGGCAAAACAGCAAGCACCCGGCACAAGGTCACGGTGCACGCCAACAACCGCACGATGGACCTGACCGTCCAGTGGAAGGTCGAATCCTGGGGCGATGTGACCGTGCCCGCAGGCACCTTCAAGGCCTACAAGGTCGTGAGCACCAACCAGCTGGGTGAAACCGAAACGCGGTGGGTCAGCCCAAGCAACCACCTGAGCATGGTCAAGCGCCACGTGGAGCGGACCGCCGCCCACCCGCAGGGAGCCGGTGTGCTGGACGCCGAGCTGCTCTCGGTGAAGCTGCCGGGGCGCTGAGGCCTGTTCAAAAGGCAGGGCGCACGAGGCGAAGGGGCAAAGTGGAGCGTTTGCTCACATCGCCCTTGGCCTCGCCGGTGGCCAAGTTGACCGCCCAACCGTGCAGGTAGGCCATGCGGTCGGCGTTGTCGTTGTTGCGGCCTTTTTGTATGTTGTCGTAGCTGTATTGGTTCACCTGGCCACCCGCGCGGATGTTGGCGGTGCCTGACCAATGCCATTCACGCGGTGCCGCAGGAAACAGCACCGGGTCCAGCCCCTGCTGCGCTGGACGGGGATCGACCAGGCGCTTGAGTTCGGTCGTGTGGGGCAGCCGCCAGCGTATGCTCTCGGCCTTCCAGCGCGCCAGCGCGTGGGCCGAGGCCTGCGCGTGGTCGAACAACTGCGGCTGGCCAGTGCAGGTTTTGCCGTCCCACACCATGCCCTCCACACAGCGAGGCCAGGCCAGCTTGGCCTTGAGGTCGATCACGTAGTCACCGTCTTCCGACAGCACAAAACGCGGCGCCTCGGTCTGCGCCCCCAAACCGACAGGGAGCACGGCGGCGAGCACCGCAAGTGCAGCGGTGGCAAGGTGGGTGGTCATGGCTGGGCAATGCTCGCGTAAAGGCAAATGGCGGCCGCAGCGGCCACGTTGAGCGATTCTTCGCCCCCGGGCTGCGGTATGCGCACCGCCATGGCCGCGCGTGCCGCCAGTGCTGGGGAGACGCCCTGCCCTTCGTGCCCCATCACCCAGGCACAAGGCATGGGCACCGTGCTGCGGTGGATGTCTTCACCCAGGTGCGAGCTGGTCACCACCAACGGCACGGCCAGTTGGTTCAGCAGGGCTTCGTCGGCCGACTCGATGAGACGCAAACCAAAATGTGCGCCCATCCCTGCACGCAACACCTTGGGCGACCACAAAGCGGCCGACCCCTTGATGGCAATGAGCTGCTTGAAACCAAAAGCGCCGGCGCTGCGCAATATGGAACCCACGTTGCCCGCGTCCTGCACGCGGTCCAGCACCACGGTGGGCACGTGCGGCAACAGCTCCGGGGCGGCGGGCAGGTCCAGCACAAAACCCATGGCGGCCGGCGATTCGAGCGCGCTGATGTCGGTGAACAAGGCGTCGGCCAGCACCACATTGCGTCTGGCGGCGGTACGCCATTCGGCCGGGGCTGCGGGCCACAGGCTTTCGCTGAACACCGCCAAGGCCGGCTTGACGCCACGGGCTAGCGCCGCACGGCACAGGTGATCACCCTCCAGCCACACACGCCCGAGCCGGCGGTAGGCGGCGTTGTCCCCGGCCAGGCGTTTGAGTTCCTTGACCAGGGCGTTGTCGCGCGACGAAATGTGGACGGCTTCAGTCATGCATGCATCTTCAGGGATTCGGCCACCGGTGCAAAGCTGCGGCGATGTTGAGGACATGGCCCATACAAACGCAAAGCGGACAGGTGCTCGGCCGTGCCGTAACCTTTGTGGCCATCGAAGCCGTACGCCGGAAACTCAGCGTGGTACTGCGCGCACCAGCGGTCGCGCGTGACCTTGGCCAGAATGGACGCCGCCGAGATGGCCGCCACTTTACTGTCGCCTTTGACGATGGCCTCGGCCAGCATGGGCAGCGGCGGCAGGCGGTTGCCATCGACCAGCACCTTGGCAGGTTTGAGACGCAGGCCTTCCACGGCACGCCGCATGGCCAGCAGGGTGGCCTGCAGGATGTTGAGGCGGTCGATCTCTTCGACCGAGGCCTCGGCCACCGAGCAGCACAAGGCCTTGGCGCGGATTTCGTCGTACAGGCGTTCGCGCTTGGCCGGGCTCAGCTTCTTGGAATCGGCCAGGCCAGCGATGGGGTGCAGATCGTCCAAGATGACGGCCGCCGCCACCACCGGGCCGGCCAAAGGGCCGCGCCCGGCCTCGTCCACCCCGGCGACCAGCCCAGGCACGTCCCACAGCAAGGGGGCCTGTTCAGCTTTCAAGAAGGTGCGCGATCGCATCGGTGGCCAGTTGGGCGGTGTCGCGCCGCAGCTCGTGGTGCAGCGCGGTGAAACGTTGTTGGAGAACGCCGATTTTCTCAGGGGCATCCAACCAGTCCAGCACGTCGCGCGCCAGTCGGTCGGGCCGGGCGTCGTCCTGCAGGCGCTCGGGCACCACAAATTCGCCACTGAGGATGTTGGGCAGGCCCACCCAGGGCTGCAGGCGTTTGCGCTGTGTGATTTGCCACGACAACCAGGGCATGTGGTAGGCGATGACCATGGGGCGCTTGAACAGCGCAGCCTCCAGCGTGGCGGTGCCGCTGGCGATCAGGGTGGCGTCGCAAGCCGCCATCACGTCGTGCGACTGGCCCTTCACCACCAACACCACATCACGCATGCCACAACGGCTGACCACCTCGTCGATCTGGGCCCGCAGCGCCGGCACCGCCGGCAAAACCAACTTGAGGCCCGGCTTTTCCCGTTGCAGCAGCGCACCGGCTTTCAGGAAACGCTCACACAAATGGGCGACCTCAGCGCGGCGGCTGCCCGGGAGCAAGGCCACCACCGTGTCATCGTCGCGCAAGCCAAGGCGCGCACGCGCGGCAGCCTTGTCGGGCACCAGCGGAATCACGTTGGCGAGCGGGTGTCCGACATAGGTGGAGGCGATGCCGTGCTGCGCCAGCAAGGCTGGCTCCATGGGAAAGATGCACAGGACATGGTCCACGCTGGTGCGGATCTTGTGCACCCGCTCGGCGCGCCAGGCCCAGATGGCCGGGCAGACGAAATGCAAGGTCTTGATGCCACGGGCTTTGAGCGTGGCTTCGAGGTCGAGGTTGAAATCCGGCGCGTCCACGCCCACAAACAGATCGGGCGGCGTCTTGAACAAGCGCTGCTTGACCTGCTCGCGTATGCCCACGATCTCGCGGTAGTGGCGCAGCACTTCCACGTAGCCGCGCACCGCCAGCTTTTCGCTGGGCCACCAGGCATCCAAGCCCTGGGCCGCCATGGCGGGGCCGCCAATGCCGGCGGAGCGCAGCTCAGGCCAGCGCGCACGGCAGCCTTGCAGCAGCAGGCCTGCCAGCAGGTCACCCGACGTCTCGCCAGCGACCAAGGCCAGACTGTAGGCCCCCGCGCTCGGCACTGGCGTGTCCTCGCTGCCCCCCAGGGGGGAGCGTTCCGCCTTGGGGCGGTCCGGCGGAACGGACGGATTCACTGTCAGCGCACGATGCCGCGCTGCGGCGTCGTGGCGGCCAAAAAATCCAGCATCAGGTTCACGTCGGCCTCAGCTTCTGGGTGGCTGGCTGTGATGTCTGCGATGCGGGCCTTGGCCTGCTCCAGGGTCAGGCCTTCGCGGTACAAGGCCTTGTGCATGGCCTTCACGGCGGCGATGCGGTCGGGCGAGAAGCCCCGCCGACGCAATCCCTCAAAGTTCATCGACCGCGCGCCTGCAGGGTGACCCTCGCTCATCACAAAAGGCGGTTGGTCGGCCAGAAGCACCGAGCCCATACCGGTCATGCCATGCGCGCCAATGCGCACAAACTGGTGCACGCAGGTGTAGGCGCCCAGGATCACCCAGTCGCCCACCACCACGTGGCCGGCGATCTGCGCGTTGTTGGCAAAGATGGTGTGGTTGCCCACCACGCAGTCGTGCGCCAGGTGGGTGTAAGCCATCATCCAGTTGTCGTGCCCCAAGCGCGTGACACCCCCGCCCTGCACCGTGCCAATGTGGTAGGTGCTGAACTCACGGATGGTGTTGCGGTCACCGATGATGAGTTCGCAGGGCTCGCCCTTGTACTTCTTGTCCTGGTTCACCGCGCCCAGCGAGGTGAACTGGAAAATCTGGTTGCCCTGCCCAATGGTGGTGTGGCCCTCGATCACCGCATGAGGGCCAACAACCGTGCCGGCGCCAATCTTCACATGCGGGCCGATCACGCTGTAGGCGCCCACCTGCACGCTCGAATCAAGTTCGGCGGCCGGATCGATGAGGGCCGTGGGATGGATCAACGGCGTGGCGTCTGCCATGGCGCCCACCTCAGGCGATGGTGCGCATGGTGCACATCAGCTCGGCTTCACAAGCAATGTCGCCTCCCACGCGGGTGACGCCCTTGAACTTGAAGATGCCGGCCTTCATGCGCTCCAAGGTCACGTCCATGACGAGCTGGTCACCCGGCTCGACCGGGCGTTTGAAGCGCGCGCCATCGATGCCCGCGAAGTAGTACACCGTCTTGTCGTCCGGCGTCACACCCAGCGTGTCAAAGGCCAGCAGCGCCGCCGCCTGGGCCATGGCTTCGAGCATCAGCACGCCCGGCATCACCGGGCGGTGCGGGAAGTGGCCGGTGAAAAACGGCTCGTTGATGGTGACGTTTTTCAGCGCCTGGATGCTTTTGCCCTTTTCGACGGACAACACGCGGTCGACCAGCAGGATGGGGTAACGGTGGGGCAACTGCTTGAGAATCTGGTGGATGTCCATCATGGTCGTTCGTTCTTTTCCAATGTCTTGATGCGTTCGCGCAGGCGGTGCAATTGCCTGAGCGTGGCGGCGTTCTTTTCCCAGGACACATTGTCGTCGAGCGGGAACACGCCGCTGTACTGTCCGGGCTGGTGGATGGAGCGCATGACCACCGACGCGGCAGAGATGTGCACGCCATCGGCCAGCGAGAGGTGGCCCAGCACCACAGCGCCGCCGCCCACGGTGCAGCCGCGCCCAATGCGCGCGCTGCCGGCCACACCCGCACAACCGGCCATGGCCGTGTGGGCGCCGATGTGGACGTTGTGACCGATCTGCACCAGGTTGTCGAGCTTGACGCCGTCTTCAATCACGGTGTCGTCCAAGGCGCCACGGTCCACGCAGCTGTTGGCGCCGATCTCGACATCGTCGCCAATGCGCACAGCGCCCAGCTGCTCGATCTTGACCCACTGGCCATCGTGGGGCGCAAAACCAAAACCATCGGCACCGATGACCACCCCAGGGTGCAAGATGCAACGCTGCCCAATGACACAGCCGCGCCCGACCGTCACATGGGCGCCGATGCGGGAGCCGAACCCGATGCGGGCGCCGGCTTCAACCACCGCAAACGGGCCGATGGACACACCAGGCGCCAACTCGGCGGAGGGGTCCACCCAGGCGCTGAGGTGAACGGCCGCTGGCGGCAGGGGATCGTGGTGCACACGCCACCACTGGGTGAGGCGGGCGAAATAAAGGTAGGGGTTGTCGCTGACGATGCAGGGGCCGCGTGCGGCGGCCCGCTCACGCAAGGCAGGCGACACAATCAGCGCCGCAGCGTGTGTGGTTTCGATCTGAGCGGCATAACGCGCATGCGCCACAAACGCAAGCGCGTTGTGATCTGCCGATTCGAGGGGGGCGAGCCGCGCAATCAGCGTCTCGCCAGAGCCGGTGAGTTCACCTCCGAGCGCCGCGACGATGGCGTCGAGTCGGGCGCCTGGGGTCATGCTGGCGTCACTTGGCGTTGTTCAACCCGGTGATCACTTTTTCAGTGATGTCGTGTTTGGGGTTGATGTAGACGGCTTCCTGTATCACCAGATCGTACTTCTCGGCTTCCGCCACTTGCTTGATCACACGGTTCGCACGTTCGAGCACGGCTTGCAACTCTTCGTTTTTGCGCACGTTGAGATCCTCTTGGAACTCACGGCGCTTGCGCTGGAACTCGCGGTCTTGCTCGACCAACTGGCGCTGACGGGTACCACGCTGCGTTTCCGACAACGTGGGCGCGTCGCGCTCAAAACGCTCGGAGGCGGTTTTGAGCTGGTTGCCGATGGCATCGATTTCTTTTTCACGCTTGGAGAACTCTGCCTCCAGCTTGCTTTGGGCCGCCTTGGCAATCGATGCTTCGCGGAAGATCCGATCGGTGTTGACAAAACCGATGCGGAAATCCTGCGCCATGGCGGACAAGGCCAACACGCCGGCACAAACACCCACCAGGGTGCGACGGACAAAATGACGGGAGATGTGTTTCATCAAAACGCGGTACCGATCTGGAACTGAATAGACTGCATTTTATCGCCGGGTTTTTTGCGGACAGGTTTGGCGAACGCCAGGCGCAGCGGGCCAATGGGTGAAATCCAGCTCAGGCCCACGCCCACCGAGGCGCGCAGTTCACCCGCGTCGAATTTCTGCTCATCGGTGTAGACGTTGCCGATGTCAAAAAAGCCAAACAGGCGCAGGGTGCGGTCATTGCCTGCACCGGGGAACGGCGCGAGGATTTCGGTGTTCAGCACCGCCATCTTGGAGCCGCCGATGTAGACCGTGCGGGAGGCGTCATCCACCAACGTGGAGCGCCCGCCCAGGGTGCCCTGGTCAAAACCACGCACCGAGCCCAGACCACCACCAAAGAAGTTCTTGAACAGCGGGAAGGGACGGCCGCTCATGCCTTTGCCCCAACCCAGCTCGGTGTTGAAAGCGAGCGTGTACTGCTTGTTCAGCGGGATGTACTGCTGGAACTGGTAGTTGGCCTTGACGTAGCGGGTGTCACCGCCGACGCCCACCTCGGCGTTGAAACGTTGGTAGCGGCCTTCGTTGGGCACCAGCGCGCTGTCGCGACGGTCACGCGTCCAACCCACCGTCAAAGGCAACGAGGAGGAACTGTCGCCAAACACCGCAGCGTACTGCTGGTAGGCCAAGGGCAGCTGGTTGCCTTCCTCGATGCGGGTGGATTCCACCCCGATGCCGAAATAGACCGTGTCACTTTCCGTGAACGGGACCCCAAAACGCACACTGGCGCCGGGTGTGACTAGGCTGTAGTCGCCGCCCTGCGCGTCCAGCGGGCGGGTGGTTTTGTAGTAGATGTCCAGGCTGCGCGAAATGCCGTCGGCGGTGAAATAAGGGTCGACCGTGGTCAACACCACCTGGCGGTTGTAGCTGCTGGTGTTGACGTTCAGGCCCAGGTAGTTGCCCGAGCCAAACGCGTTCTCTTGCTGGATGCCGGCCAACAGCGACAGTTTTTCTGACTGCGAGTACCCGAAGCCCAGCGAAATGTTGCCGGTGGGTTTTTCGACCAGGGTCACATTGAGGTCCACCTGGTCGGGGGCGTTGGGCACCTCCTGGGTGTCCACCCGCACCTCAGTGAAGAAACCCAGGCGGTCGATGCGATCACGCGACAGCTTGATGCGCTCGCCGTCGTACCAGGCCGACTCGAACTGCCGGAACTCGCGTCGGACGACTTCGTCACGGGTGCGCAAGTTGCCTTCGACGTTGATGCGGCGCACATAGGCGCGGCGTGAGGGGTCGGCTTGCAGCACAAAAGCCACGCGGCCGTTGTCGCGGTCAATTTGTGGCACCGCATCGACGCGGGCAAACGCGTAGCCGAATTCGCCGAAACGGTCCGTGAAAGCCTTGACCGTGTCGGCCATCAAGACGGAGTTGAATGCTTCACCGGCATCGAAGCGGATGAGTTTTTTGAACTCGTCTTCGCGCCCGAGATAGTCGCCCTCCAACCGCACCGAGGACACCACAAAACGTTTGCCTTCGGTGATGTTGATGGTGATGGTGATGTCGTCCTTCTCGGGCGAGATGGCCACCTGGGTGGAGTCGATGCGGAACTCCAGGTAGCCGCGCGACAGGTAGTAGGAGCGCAGGGCTTCGATGTCGGCGTTGAGCTTGGCCCGCGTGTAGCGGTCGGACTTGGTGTACCAGCTGAGCCAGCCCCCGGTGTCCAGATCGAACAGGTCGCGCAGCGTGCCTTCGCTGAAGGCCTGGTTGCCGACGATGCGGATGTCTTTGATCTTGGCGACGTCGCCTTCGACCACGCTGAAATTGATGTTGACCCGGTTGCGCTCCATCGGCGTCACCGTGGCCACCACCTGCACGGCATACAGGCTCTTGTTGATGTACTGGCGCTTGAGTTCTTGCTCGGCGCGGTCGGCCAAGCTGCGATCAAAGGGGCGGCCTTCGGCCAAACCCACATCGCGCATGGCCTTGCGCAAGGTGTCGTTGTCGAACTCGCGGATGCCACTGAACGACACGTCGGCCACGGTGGGCCGTTCTTCAACAATCACCACAAGTTCGTTGCCGTTGACCTGCAGGCGCACGTCGGAGAACAGGCCCAGGCCGAACAAGGCGCGGATGGCGCTCGACCCCTTCTCGTCGTTGTAGGTTTCGCCGATGCGAAAGGGCAGCGAGCCAAACACGGTGCCCGGCTCGACACGCTGCAAGCCTTCGACCCGTATGTCACGCAGGGTGAACGGATCGACGGCCCAAGCCGGCAAAGCGGCCAGCATCGAGGAGACAAGCACGCCATGCACCAGGCCACGCAGGCCCACTTTGAGTTGTTTCATGTATTGGTCAGCATCAGCCCAGCAAGCGGGCCACATCATTGAACAAGGCGAGCACCATCAACAGCATCAGCACCGCCACACCACCGCGCTGCAAACGCTCCATCCAGGCGTCGGACAGGGCACGCCCTGACAGCCCCTCCCAAAGATAATACATCAGGTGCCCACCGTCCAAAACGGGCAGGGGGAGCAGGTTGAGCACGCCCAGGCTGACGCTGATCAGCGCCATGAAGGTCAGGTACGACGTGAGACCCATGCTGGCCGACTTGCCCGCGTAGTCCGCGATGGTGATGGGGCCGCTGATGTTCTTGAGCGAGGCTTCCCCGATCAACATGCGGGCCATCATCTTGAGTGTGAGCCAAGACACCTCACCCGTGCGAATCACCGCGTTCTGCAGGCCTCCAAACAGCCCCTCGCTGACCTCCACCATGGCGGGCGGTGCGCCGACAAACGCGCCCACGCGCCCCACCCACTGCCCGTTCTGTTGCTCGGGGCGCGGCGTGACCAACAGCTCGACGCGCCCCCCGTCGCGTTCGATCTGCCAGCGCTGGGCAACACCCTGCCCTTGTGCCGACACGCCCTGTCGGATCAGGGCCCGAAGCGTCTGGGCGTCAGACACCGGCTGGTCGTCCACCGCACGCACGCGATCACCTGCACGCAACCCAGCCGCCTGGGCCGCACCATCTGGCAGCAACCCGCCCATCAACGGCGCCGACCAGGGGGACACAATACCAATCTGCTGGAACATGGCGAGGTCGGCCTCCCGGCGAGCGAGGTCGGACAATGGCAACAGCACAGCGCGTGGCGTGCCATGCTCACCCTCGGCCACCCACAGCCGCATGTCCTCACCGTCCAGCGCAGCCTGTGTGAGTTGCCACCGCAGGTCGTCGAAAGAACGGACCACCGATGGTGCTTGCTCACCCACGGCAGCCCGTGTCACCCAGTCGCCAGCACGCAAACCCGCGCGGTCAGCAAGCGAAGCGGGGGTGGGGGTGGACAACACCGGCTGCGGCGCCGACACACCTATCCAAGCAACCGCAGCGTACAAAAGCACCGCGAGGGCCAAATTGGCCACAGGGCCTGCCGCCACAATGGCGGCCCGCGCTCGCAGGGGTTGGGTGTTGAAGGCCAAGTGGCGTTCATCCGCAGCCACCGGCGCCTCGCGCTCATCGAGCATGCGCACGTAGCCACCCAGCGGTATGGCGCACAACACGAACTCGGTGTCCTGCCCCGGACGCTGGCGCTGCGGCTTCCAGCGCAGCAAGGGCTTGCCGAAGCCGACCGAAAAACGCAGCACCTTGACGCCACAGGCCACGGCCACGCGGTAGTGCCCATATTCGTGGACGGCGATCAACAGCCCGAGGGCCACCACAAAGGACAGCACCGTGAGGATCATGGGTTCTCCGAAAAGACGTCAGGCCAACAAGCGTGTCACCGCCCGTTCAGCGGCAGTGCGGGCCTGGCTGTCCAACGCCAGCAAGTCGGCCAGGGAATGGGGTTCAGAGAAGCTCAGGGCAGACAAAGTTTCCAGATTCACCACATGAATCTGGTCGAACCGCAGCCGCCTGTCCAGAAAAGCGGCCACCGCCACCTCGTTGGCGGCGTTGAGCACGGCCGTGGTGCCTGGAGCGGCGCGCAAGCTGTCCCACGCGAGGGCCAGGCCAGGAAAGCGACGGTCATCAGGGGTTTCAAAGGTCATCGCCGCCAGGCGCCGGAAATCGAGACGTTCGGCCCCGCTTTCCATCCGTTCCGGCCACGACAGGCCGTAGGCAATGGGCACACGCATGTCGGGTGTGCCCAGCTGGGCCACCACCGACGCGTCGCGGTACTGCACCATGGAATGCACCACGCTCTGCGGATGGATCACCACCTCGATCTGCTCGGGCGCCACGTTGAACAAATAACGTGCCTCGATCACTTCGAGTGCCTTGTTCATCATGGTGGCGGAATCGACCGAAATCTTGCGCCCCATGACCCAGTTGGGGTGGGCCACCGCTTCTTCGGGCGTGACGCTGTGCAACGTGGCCGGATCGCGTGTGCGGAACGGGCCACCAGAGGCGGTCAGGATGATGCGGTCGATGCGCTGGGCCCAGGTGGCCGGATCGTCCGGCAGTGACTGGAACACCGCCGAGTGTTCGCTGTCGATGGGGAGCAGCCGGGCACCGCCTTCGCGCACGGCGGTCATGAACATCTCACCCCCCACCACCAGGGCTTCCTTGTTGGCCAACAACAGGCGCTTGCCAGCACGTGCGGCCGCGATGCAAGGAGCCAGGCCGGCGGCACCGACAATGGCCGCCATCACCGCGTCCACGTCCTCGTGTGCCGCCACCCATTCCAGGTCCGAAGGCGTGGACAACACGCGTGTCGCCAAACCATGGGATGACAGTCGCTGCGCCAGGTCGGCCGCGCGGGCAGCGTCCACCATCACCGCAAAACGCGGGGCAAAACGCAGGCACTGCTGCAACAGCTCGTCCACCCTTGACGCGGCGGTCAGCGCGAAGACCTCAAAACGCTCGGGATGGCGCGCCACCACATCCAGCGTGCTGGTGCCAATAGATCCGGTGGAGCCCAGGATGGCCAGTCGTTGT
Source organism: Hydrogenophaga atypica (assembly GCF_042665215.1). Classification (NCBI taxonomy): domain Bacteria; kingdom Pseudomonadati; phylum Pseudomonadota; class Betaproteobacteria; order Burkholderiales; family Comamonadaceae; genus Hydrogenophaga; species Hydrogenophaga atypica. The sequence goes on along the minus strand of NZ_JBHTCA010000003.1, from coordinate 208,984 downwards.
TTCATCGCGAAAGTAAGGAATACAGCATCAAGGCCAGGGGCAACGTGGGCAGCAAGGCGTCCACCCGGTCGAGCACGCCCCCATGGCCGGGCAGCAGGCCACTGCTGTCCTTGGCGCCCACGCTGCGCTTGATCAGCGACTCCACCAGGTCGCCGACCACGCTCATGGCCGCCAAACCCAGCACCACCAGCAACAACACCGGCCAACCGGCCTGCGCCAGCAAGCTGTAGAGGCTGGGCACCGGTACGGCGTAGCGGGCATCGGCCCAGACCCAGGCTGCCGCGAGGGCAACCACCCCCAGCATGCCCCCCATCACGCCTTCCCAGCTCTTGCCGGGGCTGATGGACGGCGCGAGTTTGCGGGCGACCAGCCGGGTGCCAAACGCGCGCCCGGCGAAGTAGGCAAAGATGTCGGCCACCCAGACCAGCACCAACGTGGACAGCAGGAAATTGACGCCGATCACCCGGGCCTGAGCCACCGCCAGCCAGGTGAGCCACAAGGCCAGCAAGCCGCCCACCAGGCGCACCGGCGCCGCAATCTGCGGCCAGCCAGGCACCCCCGCGCGCAGCAAGAGCGCGCCACACAACACCCAGGCCGCGCCGGCAGGTACCCACAGCGCAGCCTGCGGTTGAACATGCAAACCCAACGCCCAGCTCAACACACAGGCCGCAAATGTGACGCCGCCCAATACCAGCGACGCGCCCTGCCCAAGCCCGTTCAGCCGGCCCCACTCCCAGCCACCGGCGGCAATGAACACCAGCATCAGCGCGATGAAGGCGCGGGGATCGCCGTGGAACAAGGCCGGCAACAGCACGGCCAACAGCACCAGGGCGGTGATCACGCGTTGTTTGAGCATCTGGCTGAGGTGTGTGGGCTGGCCGCTCAGGCCGCCGACGTCTTGTGCACGGCTGGCGCCACCTGGGCCGAGGTCTTGCCAAAGCGACGCTCGCGCCCGGCGAAGGCGTCGATGGCCTCGTCCAGGTGGGGTGCATCAAAGTCGGGCCACAACACGTCGCTGAAATGCAGTTCGGTGTAAGCCAGTTGCCAGAGCAGGAAGTTGCTGATGCGCAACTCACCGCCGGTGCGGATCAGCAAATCGGGGTCGGGCACGTGGGCCAGCGCCAGGGCGCCGGCCAAGCGCTCCGGCGTGATCGCTTCGCCACTTTGGGCCACCTGTTGGGCGGCCTGGGCGATGTCCCAGCGACCGCCGTAGTTGAAACAGATGTTCAAAACCAGCCGCCGGTTGTGCGCCGTCGCACCTTGGGCCTGCTCAAAGCCCTGGCACACCTTGTCGGACAGACCACGCCGATCGCCCACAAAATGCAGCTGCACGCCGTTGTCCTTCAGCGAAGGCACTTCCCGCGCTAAGGCGCCGGCCAGCAACTCCATCAAGCCCGAGACCTCATCGGCCGGCCGCGCCCAGTTTTCGGAGGAAAATGCGAACACCGTGAGCACACCCACGCCACGGTCCAGGCACAGGCGGATGCAGCGGCGCAAGGCCTCCAGCCCCTGTCGATGCCCGGCCACGCGCGGCATGAAGCGCTTGTTGGCCCAGCGACCGTTGCCATCCATGACGATGGCGATGTGGTGAGGTGTCATATACAACGAAGCCTGATCCGCCGCCGGACCGCCCCAAGACGGATCAGCCCCCACGGGGGGCAGCGACCCGCGCAGCGGTGGAGCGTGCGGGGCGACATGTCAAACCGCCAGAATGTCCTGCTCTTTGCTGGCGACCAAGTGATCGATTTCCACGATGCGCTTGTCGGTGGCCTTCTGGATGTCGGCTTCGGCACGCTTCTGGTCGTCTTCCGAGGCCAGCTTGTCCTTGACCAACTTCTTGACCGATTCGTTGGCGTCGCGGCGCAGGTTGCGCACCGCGATTTTGGCGTTTTCGCCTTCGCCGCGCACCACCTTGGTCAGCTCCTTGCGGCGCTCTTCGCTCATGGGCGGCATGGGCACACGGATCAGGTCGCCCTGGCTGGACGGGTTCAGGCCCAGGTCGGATTCGCGGATCGCTTTTTCGATCTTGGCGCCCATGCCCTTTTCCCAAGGCGCCACACCGATGGTGCGGGCGTCGATCAGGGTCAGGTTGGCCACCTGCGACAGCGGCACCATGGAGCCGTAGTAGTCCACGTGAACGGTGTCCAGCAACTGCGGGTTGGCGCGGCCGGTGCGCACGCGGGTCAAGGCGTTCTTGAACGCCTCGATGGACTGCTGCATCTTGTGGTCGGTGTTTTTCTTGATTTCGTCAATCGTCATGGCTCATCCTCTCACTTTGCTTCACGGACAGCGTGGGCCTCAGACGTGCACCAGGGTGCCCTCGTCTTCGCCCATCACCACACGGCGCAAGGCACCGTGCTTGAAAATGCTGAACACCTTGACCGGCAGCTTCTGGTCGCGGCACAAGGCAAACGCGGTCGCATCCATCACCTGCAGGTTCTTGCCCATGGCCTCATCAAAGCTGATGGAGGTGTAGCGGGTGGCCGATGGGTCTTTGTTGGGGTCGGCCGAGTACACACCGTCCACCTTGGTCGCCTTGAGCACAATTTCCGCCCCAATTTCCGCACCACGCAGCGCTGCAGCGGTGTCGGTGGTAAAGAAGGGGTTGCCGGTGCCGGCGGCAAAAATCACCACCTTGCCTTCCTCGAGGTACTGCAAGGCCTTGGGGCGCACATAGGGCTCGACCACCTGCTCGATGGAGATGGCGGACATCACACGGGCCACCAGGCCCGCCTTGTCCATGGTGTCGGCCAGGGCCAACGAGTTCATCACCGTGGCCAACATGCCCATGTAGTCGGCGGTGGCACGGTCCATGCCGACCGAGCCGCCAGCCACGCCACGGAAAATGTTGCCGCCGCCAATCACCACGGCGACCTGCACACCCAAACGCGTCACCTCAGCGATCTCTTCGACCATGCGAACGATGGTGGCCCGGTTGATGCCGAAGGCATCGTCGCCCATGAGGGCTTCACCCGACAATTTCAAGAGAATGCGCTTGTGTGCTGGCATGTACGACCTTTGGGTTTCAAGAAAAATTGGAATCCGACGGTGCCCGTGGAGTGTATCGCCGCCGCCCGCTGTCGGCAGGCGCACGCCGCCCATGGACACGCGAAAAAAAGGCGGGCCCCGTCAACGACGGTCCCGCCTTCAGGGGGCAAGAATCAGGCGCCCTTGGCAGCAGCCACCTGGGCAGCCACTTCGGCCGCGAAGTCGTCGACCTTCTTCTCGATGCCTTCACCCACCACGTACAGGGTGAAGCCCTTGACGGTGGTGTTGGTGGACTTCAGGTACTGGCCCACGGTCTGCTTGCCGTCGGCGGCTTTCACGAACACCTGGTCCAGCAGCGAGACTTCCTTGAGGTACTTCTGCACCGAACCTTCGACCATCTTGGCCACGATGTCGGCCGGCTTGCCGGATTCGGCGGCTTTGGCTTCGGCCACCGAACGCTCTTTGGCGATCAAGTCGGCGGGCACATCGGCGCTCGACAAGGCCACAGGCTTCATGGCGGCGATGTGCATGGCGGTGTCCTTGGCGGCTGTCTCATTGCCGTCAAACTCCACCACCACACCAATGCGGGTGCCGTGCAGGTAGCTGGCCAGCTGGGCGCCAGCGCTGTACTGTTTGAAACGGCGGAAGCTCATGTTCTCGCCGATCTTGCCGATCAGGCCCTTGCGCACGTCTTCCAGCGTGGGGCCAAAGCTGTCCTGCTCGTAGGCCAGGGCGCCCAGGGCTTCCACGGAAGCCGGGTTGTGCTCGGCCACCAGCTTGGCAGCGGCGTTGGCCAGAGCCAGGAAGCTGTCGTTCTTGGTCACGAAGTCGGTTTCGCAGTTGACTTCGATCAGACCACCAGTGGTGCCGTTGATGAAGCTGGCAACCACACCTTCAGCGGTCACGCGGCTGGCGGCCTTGCCGGCCTTGGTGCCCAGCTTGACGCGCAGCAGCTCTTCGGCCTTGGCCATGTCGCCATCGGCTTCGGTCAGGGCTTTTTTGCACTCCATCATCGGCGCGTCGGTCTTGGCGCGCAGTTCAGCAACCATGCTTGCGGTGATAGCCATCTTGGTGTTCTCCATAGGCCCACTCGGGCCAGTACAAATATTGAAAGAGGAATGTGGCGTGCCGGTTACGAAAAAGGGGCCACAAGAGCCCCTTTGAACCAGCCGACGGCCGATTGCAGCCGATCGATCAGGCGGAAGCTTCTTCCTTGACTTCCACGAACTCGTCGCCGCCAGCGGCCACGGCCTTGACCACGTCGTTCACGGCGTTGGCGCGGCCTTCGAGGATGGCGTCAGCGATGCCACGGGCGTACAGCGCCACGGCCTTGGCCGAGTCGTCGTTGCCAGGGATCACGTAGTCAATGCCCACCGGCGAGTGGTTGGTATCGACCACACCCACCAGCGGGATGCCCAGCTTCTGCGCTTCTTGCACGGCAATTTTGTGGAAACCGACGTCGATCACGAAGATGGCGTCAGGCAGGGCGGTCATGTCCTGGATGCCGCCGATGTCTTTTTCCAGCTTTTCCATTTCGCGGGCGAACATGAGCTGCTCTTTTTTGCTCATGCTGTCCAGACCGGCTTCCTGCTGGGCCTGCATTTCCTTCAGGCGCTTGATGGAGGTCTTGACCGTCTTGAAGTTGGTCAGCATGCCGCCGAGCCAACGCTGATCAACGAAGGGCACGCCAGCACGGCGGGCTTCCTGGGCCACCAGGTCACGCGACTGGCGCTTGGTGCCCACCATCAGGATGGTGCCACGATTGGCGGACAGTTGCTTCACGAATTTGGCGGCCTCTTCGAACAGGGGCAGCGTCTTTTCGAGGTTGACGATGTGAATTTTGTTGCGGTGACCGAAGATGTACGGAGCCATCTTGGGGTTCCAGAAGCGGGTTTGGTGACCGAAGTGGACACCGGCTTCCAGCATTTCGCGCATGGAGATAGACATGGTTTTCTTTCCAGAGGTTGTGACTGAAACCGGCCCCGATCCCTGTTCATCCTGAACAGAAACACCCGGTTGGGCCGGCTTGCGATTTGTTCGACCAAAGGCTTGGCGCCGTCAGCAAAACCCAAAGATTATAGCAGGCCAGGCAGGTTTGCTGCAACGCAACAGTTTGCCCCAGGCAATCGGAAGTGCCCGTCTCCTCGCACACAATGTAAGCATGAGCCCTGCCTGCTTTCCCGCGCCCGATCTGCACGCCACCCAAAGCGCCCTGCAACGTGGCGACACCACCGCCACACAACTGTTGAACGCATCGCTCGCTGCCGCGCAAAGCAGCGCCTGCGAACACGCCTGGGTGGTGGCCCCGACCGCCGCGGATGCCCACGATCAACTGGCCTCGCTGGAAAGGCGCCACGGCCAGGACCTGCCGCACACGCCGCTGGCCGGCTTGGCTGTCTCGGTGAAAGACTTGTTCGACGTGGCAGGCCAGGTCACCACCGCTGGATCGCGCGTGCTCGGTCCGGATGGCGTCAACCTGCCGGCTGCCAAAGCGGACGCCACGGCCGTGGTCCGCCTGCGTGCGGCGGGCGCCGTCATCTTCGGGCGCACCCAGATGAGCGAATTCGCTTTCTCGGGCGTGGGCGTCAACCCCCACCACGGCACCCCTCGCAACCCCTGCGATGCCACCACCCACCGCATTCCGGGCGGGTCGTCATCGGGCGGCGCCGTCACGGTGGCGGCAGGTGCTGCCTGGGCCGCGCTGGGCAGCGACACCGGCGGCTCCATCCGCATCCCCGCAGCGCTGTGTGGCATCGTCGGGTTCAAAAGCAGCGCTCACTGGGTGCCCACCGACGGCGCCTTTCCCCTGTCCACCACGCTGGACACCGTGGCCGCCATGACGCTGAGCGTGCGTGACGCCATCTTGCTGCACGAGGTGCTGGCCGCCCGCAGCGTGGTGCGCAGCCCCACCGGCCTGCGCGATTGCCGTTTTGCTGTGCCCCAACACACCGTGCTCGATGGGCTGGACGCGACCGTGGCGCGCGCGTTCGAGCGCAGCCTGAGCATCCTGTCGGCGGCGGGCGCGCACATCGTGGACGTCGCCCTGCCAGAACTGGGCGAAGCGGCCGACATGCAGGCCCGCTGCACCTTCCCAGCCGCAGAGGCGTTCAGCGTGCAGCGCACCTGGGTGCAAGACCATGCCGCGCTCTATGACCCGCGTGTGCTCGCCCGCGTGTTGCGCGGCGGCACCATGCTGGCCGGCGACTACATTGAACTGCAACGCGCCCGCACCGACTGGATGCGCCGCGTCAATCAGGCGATTGCCCCGTTCGACGCCCTGCTCTCGCCCACCGTGCCCATGGTCGCACCACCGCTGGCCGAGGTGGCACCGGGCACCGAACGCGACGAGGCCTTTTTTGCCGCCAACGCCCGCCTGCTGCGCAACACCGCCTTGGGCAACCTGCTGGACGGTTGTGGCCTGTCGCTGCCCTGCCACCGCGACGGCGAACTGCCTGTGGGTCTGATGCTGTGGCATGGCAATGGCCGAGACGACAGCGTGCTGCACGCGGCACAGCTGGTCGAGCGGGCACTGGAGGCCGCATGAGGGTTGCCATCATCGGGGCCGGCATCATCGGCGTGACCACCGCGTACGAACTGAGCCGTGACGGCCACGAGGTCACGGTGTTTGAGCGCCGCGCCGCCGCCGCCGAAGAAACCAGCTTCGCCAACGCCGGCATCGTCGCACCGGGCTATGTCACGCCTTGGGCCGCGCCCGGCATGCCCCAGAAGGTGCTCAAGCACCTGTTCAGCGCCCATGGCCCGGTCAAACTGGCCTGGCCCTTGAGCGCACGCGATCTGGCCTGGATGTGGCGCTGGTGGCGCGCCTGCGATGCCGAGACCTACATGGCCACCCGGCGCCAGTTGCAGCAGCTCGCCTTCTACAGCCGCGAACGCTTGCACCACCTCACACACGACCTGCAATTGCAATACGACCGCAGCGATGGCTTCATGGTGCTGCTGCGCGACGCACAAGACCAGGCCATGGTGCAACCCGGCCTGGCGGTGCTGCGCGAGCTGGGCATCGCGTTCCACGAAGTGCCCGGCCACGTGGCCCGCGCGGTGGAGCCCGCGCTCAACCCCGACACGCCTTTGGTGGGCGCGGTGCATGTGCCCGGCGACGAAGTGGGCAACTGCCGCCAATTTGCCCTCCTGCTCAAGGACGAGGCCCAAGCGTTGGGTTGCCGCTTCGAGTTCAACACCGAGGTCGAACGCATCGAAGCGCAACCCAGCCGCGTGTGGGTGCGCCCGCGCCAAGGCAACGGCACGGCCGAGGCGCAGACCTTCGACGCCATCGTGCTGAGCGCGGGGGTGCACAGCGCGGGCCTGGCGCGACCGCTGGGCGTGCGCATCCCGTTGACCGCCGTCTACGGCCACTCCATCAGCATGGCGGTGCGCGAAGACATGGACGCCCCTGTTTCCGGCGTCATGGACGAACGCTACAAGGTGGCGATTTCGCGGATGGGCCAGCGTGTGCGGGTGGCCGGTGGCGCCGAAATCGGCGGCCGCGCCGACCGCCACGGCAAACACGCCTTCGACACCTTGCACAAGGTGTTGTACGACTGGTTCCCAGGCTCGGCTCGACACGGCCGCACCGGCGGCCAGATGCAGACCTGGAAAGGGGCCCGCCCCATGTTGCCCGAGGGCCCGCCCCTGGTGGGCGCCAGCGCCGTGCCTGGGCTCTGGCTGAACCTGGGCCACGGCTCCAGCGGCTGGGCCCTGAGCTGCGGCAGCGCGCGGGTGTTGGCCGACCAACTCGGCGGTCGCAACCCTGGCCTGGACGCCACGGCCCTGTCCCCCGCCCGCCTGTCGGCCTGAGGCTCTTATGATCCAGCGCGTCACCCCCGATCGCCCCTGGCCCCTCTTCGGCGCAACACGCAGCCGGGCAATAGAGGGCGCCGCGCTGGCCGCCTCTGCGCCCCACGTCTTGATGGCCCGCGCCGGGCTGGCAGTGGCGCAATGGGCGCGCGCCCTCTACCCACACGCCCGCCACATGTGGGTGGCCTGCGGCCCGGGCAACAACGGGGGCGATGGCCTGGTGGCTGCCTGCCACCTGGCGGAATGGGCAAAAACATCAGGCGCCCAACTGAGCGTCAGTTGGCAGGGCGATGTGAACCGCCTGCCCGCCGATGCGGCCTGGGCCTGGGCCTCGGCACAACATGCCGGGCTGCACTGGGTGGATCACCCACCCGACAACTGCGACCTCGCCATCGATGCGCTGTTTGGCCTGGGCGGGCGCGCCGACCAGATGGCCGGTCCTCTCAGACTCTGGCTGGACGCCTTGCGCCGGGCCGCTTACCCCGTGTTGTGTGTGGACCTGCCCAGCGGGCTGAATTCCGACACCGGCGCGCTCTCAGGCCTGCCACCCACACACGGCCCCCGACACACCCTGAGCCTACTGACCCTCAAGCCCGGGCTGTTCACCGCCGCAGGGCGCGACGCCGCCGGCGAGGTCTGGCTGGACGACCTGGGCTGCGCCAGTGCCGATGCCCCCGACGCCTGGCTGGGCATAGCGCCACCACCGCACCACCCGCGTCCGCACAGCAACCACAAGGGCAGCCACGGCGACGTGCTGGTGCTCGGTGGCCAGGGCCTGAACGTCAACGGCGCCGGCATGACGGGCGCCGCGGTGCTGGCCGCACGCGCCGCCCTGCACGGCGGCGCCGGCAGGGTCTACCTGGTGCCGCTGGACGCGGCAGGCACATCCAGCGTGGGATGGGACACCGAAACGCCCGAGCTGATGGTGCGCACCACCGCCCACCTCACGTCCGAATGGCTGGAGGAGACGACCGTCGTCTGCGGATGTGGCGGCGGGGACGCCGTGGCCCCTTGGTTGCAACAGGTCATCGCCCACAGCCAGGCACTGGTGCTCGACGCCGACGCGCTCAACCACGTGGCCGCTTCGCCCACTTTGCAACAGGCACTGCGCGAACGCAGCCAAGCGCGGGGCGTTGCCGCCACGGTCATCACCCCACACCCGCTGGAAGCAGCACGGCTGCTCGGCACCAGCACACACGACGTGCAATCAGACCGACTGGCGGCGGCACAGCGGTTGGCGCAAGAGCTGGGGCTGATCTGCGTGCTCAAAGGCTCAGGCACCGTGGTCGCGATGCCAGACCAAGTGCCGGTCATCAACCCCACCGGCAACGCGCGCCTGGCCACAGCAGGCACCGGTGACGTGCTGGCCGGCTGGCTGGGCGCCCGTCTGGCCGCACAGGAGGCCACCCCCGTCCAAACCACCTGCCATGCCGTGTACCAACATGGGCGGGTGGCAGACGATTGGTCAGTCCAACGAAACGGCACCTTGACCGCCAGCGGCCTGGTGCGCCACCTGGGGCGGCACTGACTCAGCCCAGCACCAACAGGCCCACCTGCATCAGCAGGATCAGCACCAGCACCGACAGATCCACACCGCCAATCAGCGGCACCACACGGCGTATGGGCGCCAACAAGGGCTCCACCAGGCGGCCCATCAGGTGCATCACCGGCGCCTGCGGCTGCACCCACGACAGGATGGCGTAGACGAAGGCCAGCAGCATGATGAGCTGAATGGCCGAACGCAGCAGCATCTTGATCGCCACGAGCGGAATGCCCACCAGCCCCATCACGGCCGACAACCCGCCCACCAAGGCGAGCAACACCACCGCGTACAGCAGCGACAACACGGCAGCTGCCAACAGGCTGCCCATGTCCATGTCGTGTTGCGCCAGGCGTCGCGGCAGCACACGGCGCAGCGGGCCCACCAACCAGTTGGTCAACGCCATCACAAAGGGGCCGGGCTGCTGGGTCATGCGTATGCGCCGGGTGTTCATCCAGGCGCGCAGCAGGCAGGCCGCGATCAACGCAAAAAACAGCGTGTCGAGCAGGAAAAGCAAGACCGACATGTCAACGAGGTCCCTTGCGCGATGACGGTGCACCTCCACGGCCGCTCCCGCCGCCGCGACCTGAGCGCTTGCCGGCCGTGCGCGCTGCGCCGCCCTTGTCGGCGCGCTCGCGTTTGGCGCTTTTTGGCGTGGCAACGCCCTGGCGCGCTTCCGCGTTGCCAGAGGACCGCTTGCGCGACGCCCCCGCACCACCACTGTCGCCGCCCACCTTGTCGCGCATGGCTCGCGCCAGCACATCATCGCCCTCGTTCACCAGGCGGAAATCGATGCGCCGGCCATCCAGATCGACCCGGCTGACCTGCACTTGCACACGCGAACCCAGGTGGTAGCGGATGCCGGTGCGCTCGCCGCGCAGCTCCTGACGCGCCTCGTCGAAGCGAAAGTACTCGCCACCGAGTTCGGTGATGTGGACCAGACCTTCGACGTACATCGCGTCCAGCGTGACGAACAGGCCAAAGCCGGTGACCGCCGTGACCACGCCGCTGAACTCTTCGCCCAGGTGCTCGCGCATGTACTTGCACTTGAGCCAGGCCTCCACATCGCGGCTGGCCTCGTCGGCGCGGCGTTCGTTGGCGCTGCAGTGCAGGCCGGCAGCCTGCCAGGCCAAGGTGTCGGCCGAGGGTTTGGCGCGTGGTTTGTCGGTCGGCGGCGCCGCGCGCGACGCCAGGCGTTTGCTGAGCTTGGCATGGGCCTCGCCCGGCGTGGGCAAAGTCGGCAACTGGTAACGCTTGCCACCCAGGATAGCCTTGATCACCCGGTGCACCAGCAGATCGGGGTAACGCCGGATGGGGCTGGTGAAGTGGGTGTAGGCCTCGAAGGCCAAGCCGAAGTGGCCGTTGTTGCTGGGCGTGTAGATGGCCTGCTGCATGGAGCGCAGCAACATGGTGTGGATCTGCTGCGCTTCAGGCCGGTCCTTGGTGGCGTTGGCGATGTGCTGGAACTCGCCCGGCGAAGGGTTCTCGCTCAGCGTCTGCTGCACACCCATGGCCTTGAGGTAGTTGCGCAGGGTTTCCTGCTTCTCGGGCGTGGGGCCTTCGTGCACACGGAAAAGGCCCGGCTGCTTGCCCTGGGCAATGAACTCGGCGCTGCACACGTTGGCGGCCAGCATGGCCTCTTCGATCAGCTTGTGCGCATCGTTGCGGGTGCGGGGCACAATTTTTTCGATTCGGCCCGATTCGTCGCAGACGATTTGGGTTTCGGTGGTTTCAAAGTCCACCGCACCCCGGGCGTTGCGCGCCGACAGCAAGGCCCGGTAGACGTCGTGCAGGTTGAGCAGGTAGGGCACCAGCGGCTTGCGGCTCTGCGCCTCGGGGCCACGCGTGTTTTGCAGGATGGCCGCCACCTCGGTGTAGGTGAAGCGCGCGTGGCTGTGCATCACCGCCGGGAAAAACTGGTAGGCGTGGATCTCGCCCTTGGCGTTGATCAGCATGTCGCAGACCATGCACAGGCGGTCCAAGTCGGGGTTGAGCGAGCACAGGCCGTTGGACAGCTTCTCGGGCAGCATGGGGATCACGCGACGCGGGAAGTACACGCTGGTGGCGCGGTCGTAGGCATCGACGTCGATGGCGCTGCCCGTTTCCACGTAGTGGCTCACATCGGCGATGGCCACCAGCAGGCGCCAACCCTTGCCGCGCCCCACTTTGGCGGGCTCGCAATACACCGCGTCGTCGAAGTCACGCGCGTCCTCACCGTCGATGGTGACCAGCGGCACATCGGTCAGGTCGATGCGGTTTTTCTTGTCGGCCGCTCGCACCTTGTCGGGCAGCGCACGCGCCTGCGCCATGGCGGCATCGGAAAACTGGTGGGGCACGCCGTACTTGCGCACCGCGATTTCGATTTCCATGCCGGGGTCGTCGATCTCGCCCAGCACCTCTTTCACGCGCCCCACGGGTTGCCCGTACAAGGCCGGCGGCTCGGTCAACTCGACCACCACCACCTGCCCCGGCTTGGCCGAGCCGGTGGCACCTTTGGGAATGAGCACATCCTGGCCATAGCGCTTGTCTTCAGGCGCCACCAGCCAGATGCCACTTTCCTGCAGCAAACGCCCGATCAAAGGGGCGGACGAGCGTTCGATGATTTCGGTGACGCGGCCCTCTGGGCGGCCCTTGCGGTCATAACGCACGACACGGACCTTGACGCGGTCCTTGTGCAGCACCGCACGCATTTCGTTGGAGGGAAGGTAGATGTCGGGCTGCCCGTCGTCGCGGGCCACAAAGCCGTGGCCATCGCGGTGGCCTGAGACGGTGCCTTCGATTTCGGCCAGCAGATGGTTTTGATTTTTTTCGTTCACGTAGTTTGAGACTGGCTCTTTGTTGGTGCTATACTAGTCGTTTCCTGAGATGCCCAGGTGGCGGAATTGGTAGACGCACTAGTTTCAGGTACTAGCGCCGAGAGGCGTGGAGGTTCGAGTCCTCTCTTGGGCACCATCATAAAGTTGAAAGGTCTGCAAACTGAATGTTGCAGGCCTTTTTTCTTTTCTGGGCCACGCAACGCCGCCCACAGGGCGTGGCGACTGCCAACCAAGACAACCATCCCAAGGCAGATGGTCACCACACACCATCGATCAAATTCTCGGTGTATAATGCTTGCTTCCTGAGATGCCCAGGTGGCGGAATTGGTAGACGCACTAGTTTCAGGTACTAGCGCTGCGAGGCGTGGAGGTTCGAGTCCTCTCTTGGGCACCAAAAATTTGAAAAGCCTGCGATGTCACCATCGCAGGCTTTTTTCATGGCCAGAACATCCCCGTTCTGACCTGCGATCAGACGGGCATCGCCACCAAATCGTGCCCTTCGGCCGCCACGATGCGCGCCTTGGTGAACTCCCCCACCTTCAAGGTCTTGCTGATCTTCTGCGGCGGCAACAGGCGCACGGTGCCGTCGATCTCAGGCGCATCGGCGTAGCTGCGGCCCACCCCGCCCTTTTTGCCCATGCCGGGCGCCGAATCCACCAGCACTTGCATGGTGGCACCCACACGGCGCTGCAGACGTTCGGCCGAAACGGCTTCGGCCACCGCCATGAAGCGGGCACGGCGCTCTTCGCGCAGCTCATCGGGCACCGGGTTGGCCAGCTCGTTGGCGGCCGCGCCCGTCACCGGCGAATAGGCAAAACAGCCAGCGCGGTCGATTTGCGCCTCGCGCACAAAATCGAGGAGGTGCGCAAACTCTTCTTCGGTCTCACCAGGAAAGCCGGCGATGAAGGTGCTGCGCACCACCAGCTCCGGGCACACGGCACGCCACTGCTGGATGCGCTCCAGGTTGCGCTCGCCACTGGCGGGGCGCTTCATGCGACGCAGCACATCGGGGTGGCTGTGTTGCAGCGGCACATCCAGGTAAGGCAGCACCAGGCCTTCGGCCATCAGCGGCAGCACCTCGTCCACGTGCGGATAGGGGTAGACGTAGTGCAGGCGCACCCAGGCGCCAAAACCCTTGGCCAACTCGCCCAGTTCGCGCACCAGATCGAACATGCGGGTCTTGACCGGCTTGCCGTCCCAGAAGCCGGTGCGGTACTTCACATCGACGCCGTAGGCCGAGGTGTCCTGGCTCACAACAAGCAGTTCTTTGACACCCGCCTCGAACAACTTGCGCGCCTCGGTCAACACGTCGCCAATCGGACGGCTCACCAGATCACCGCGCATGGACGGGATGATGCAGAAGGTGCAGCGGTGGTTGCAGCCCTCGCTGATCTTGAGGTAGGCGTAGTGGCGGGGCGTGAGCTTGATGCCCTGGGCGGGCACCAGATCCACAAAGGGGTCGTGTGGCTTGGGCAGGTGTTTGTGCACCGCCTCCATCACCTCGTGGGTGGCGTGTGGGCCGGTCACGGCCAACACCGATGGGTGGATGTTCTGCACCATGTTGCCGCCATCATCGCCCTGGCGTGCGCCCAGACAGCCGGTGACGATGACACGGCCGTTTTCGGCCAGCGCCTCGCCAATGGTGTCCAGGCTTTCCTTGACCGCGTCGTCGATGAAACCGCAGGTGTTGACGATGACCAAGTCGGCACCATCAAAGGTCTTGCTGGTTTGGTAGCCCTCGGCGCTGAGTTGCGTGAGGATGAGTTCGGAGTCGGTGAGCGCCTTGGGGCAGCCCAGCGAAACAAAGCCGACCTTGGGGGCGGCGGAGGTGGCGGGAGCGTTCATAAGCCCCGATTGTCTCAGGTCGGCCCGCGGCGCGCCTGGACTGACCTCCTCAGCGCTTGAGCCCCATGGCCGCCAGCATCTGCTCGCTGTTGCGTTGCATCTGCTCCTGCATCTGCACAAAGGCGTTCTTGGACTGCTCCATGTAGGTGCCCATCATGCCCTGCATCATGGGCGACTGCACATTGACAAACTGCTGCAGCAGTTCGGGCGTGAGCACCTTGGACTGTTCGGTCATCTTCTTCTGCAAGTCCATGAAGATCTGGACGTTTTTCTCCAGGTAGGAACCCATGAAGTCCTGCATGGCGTGGCCGTAGAAACGGATGATGTTGGCCAACACCTGCTCCGTGAAGATGGGCACGCCAGCGGTCTCTTCTTCCAGGATGACCTGCAGCAAGATGCTGCGCGTGAGGTCTTCGTTGGTCTTGGCGTCGCGCACCACAAAACGCTCGTCGTCCATGACCAGCTGTTTGATTTCCACCAGCGTGATGTAGGACGACGTGTCGGTGTCGTACAGACGCCGGTTGGGGTATTTCTTGATCACCCGAACGCCGTTCGGGCGGGCGGCCTGGGGGTCGGCCTTGGATTTCTGCACTGAGTCGGCTCCTGTAGGAAGAAAAGACATTCTAAAAACCGCCATCAACGGCACAGACATGGGTTTACCCTGAAGCGGCGTCTGGCACAAGAGCGCCGGCATCATGGCCCACGTTATGCTTTTCAACACCACGCGGCCGCACCAGTGTGTGAGCGGCCATTGTTTCACACAGGAATACGACACATGACCTTGGCAATGAGTTGGGAAGAATGGGCCTCGCACGACGCGTGTGCCTTGGCCGAGAAGGTGCGAACAGGCGAATTGAGTGCCGCCGAACTGGCCCAACAAGCAGCTGCCGGCATCGCACAAACCAACCCGGCACTGGACGCCGTGCTGGAGGTGTTCGATGACGTGGTGACCGATCCGCTGCGCGATGGCCTCAACCCCCAAGGCCCCTTGGCCGGTGTGCCCTTTCTCATGAAAGACCTGGGCCCCACCCTCAAAGGGCGACTGCAAGAACAAGGGTCCCTGTTCATGCGCGGCAACCGCCCCACACAAGACACCTGGCTGACCAGCCAGATGCGCCGCGCCGGCCTCAACCTCATGGGCCGCACCACCACGCCCGAGTTCGGCGTCTGCAGCTCGGCCGAAAATCCCGCCGTCTGCGTCACCCGCAACCCCTGGAACACCGAGTACACCACCTGCGGCTCGTCGGCCGGCACGGCGGCCATGGTGGCGGCGGGCGCGGTGCCGCTGTCGCACGCCACCGACGGCGGTGGCTCCATCCGTATTCCCGCCGGGTTCAACGGCAACATCGGCCTCAAAGCCTCGCGCGGCGTGTTTTCCATCGCGCCCCACCTGTCAGACATCAGCGGCTATGTGTCCACCCAAGGCTGCCAAAGTCGCACCGTGCGCGACACCGCCGCCTTTGTGGACGCCTGCCGGGGCGGCGCGCCAGGCGAGTTCATGCCCTACTGGAGCCCGAGTGAGCCCTACAGCACGCTGATTCAGAAAGACCCTGGCCGCCTGCGCATCGCGCTGTCGCACGAATGGGGCGACTACCGCGCCACACCCCACATGGTGGCCGAACTGGAGCGTGCCGGCCGCTTTTTGGAAGGCCTGGGCCACCACGTCGAATGGGCGCTGCCCCAAACCGATTTGCGCGCCGCTTTCGCCGCCCAGACCACCTGCTACATCAGCAACTTCGCCCAGGTCATCAATGGCATGCTCGCGTCGCGTGGGTTGGAGCGCCCACCAGCCGATCTGATCGAGCCCATCAACATCCGCATCTGGGAAGCCGGCAAGGACATGTCGTACACCGAGCGCCACAAGATGCAGGGCGTGTTCAACCACACGGCGCGGGCATTTGGCGCCTTCTTTGAGGACTGGGACATCATCCTCACCCCCATCACCGCCCTGCCCACACCACGCGTGGGCACCACGGAGTACCTCACCACCAGCGACAACCCGGACGTGCTGGACTGGTTTGGCAACCTGTGGAAGTTTTTCGCCTACACGCCGCTGTCCAACCTGTGTGGCATCCCCGCGATCTCTTTGCCCATGGCACGGCAAGAGAACGGCCTGCCCTTCGGCATACAAGCCCAGGCCAAACAGGCCAACGACGGCCTGCTGCTGCAACTGGCGGCGCAGATTGAGCGCGCATTGGGCGGCAAATGGAATGACGGCCGGCGACCCGCCGTGCACGTCACCCATTGAATGTCCTGGCCGACAGACAACAAAAACCCCCTGCAGGCCGGGGCTTGCAGGGGTTGATGTTTGGTAGGCGCGATTGGATTCGAACCAACGACCCCCACCATGTCAAGGTGGTGCTCTAACCAACTGAGCTACGCGCCTGTTGTTCGTTCGAAGCCTCGCAGTATAGCAGCTTTATCTGGGCCTGCTCAAGCGGCCTACTTGCGGCGCACCACCCGCACGCCCGGCACGTCGCCCACAGAGGCCATGACACGCGAAACACGCAACGCGTCCACCGCTTCCACCGTGAAGGTCATCCAGGCGATGCCTTTGACCGATTGAGTTTGCACGCCGATGACGTTCATCTTCTCGCGAGCGAACACGTCGGAGATGTCCCGCAGCAGGCCTTGCCGGTCCAGCGCCTCCACCGCCACGTCCACCGGGTAGACGGCGGGCTCGCCCCCCGGGGCCCCGCCCCACTGCACGTCGATCACACGGTCGGGGTGTTTGCGCAGCAGGTGGGCAAAGTCGGCGCAATCGGCACGATGGATGCTCACACCCTTGCCGCGTGTGACAAAACCACCGATCTCGTCGGGCGGGGCGGGCCGGCAGCATTTGGCCAGCTGTGTCATCAGCGAATCGACACCCACCACCAGCACGCCACCACTGGGCGTTTTCTGCGGGCGCCGGTTTTTGCGCAGCAAAAACACTTCGTCGGGCTCAGGCTGAGGCTCGGCAGGTTTGAGCTGCATCTCCACCGCGCGCAAGGACAACTCGTCCTTGCCCACGGCTTCGAACAATTGCGCGGCCGAATCCAGCCCCAGCGCGACGGCGAGGTCATCCAGCTTGAGCGCCGTTTTGCCTTCGCGCTGCAATAGCTTTTCAATCGCCTCGCGCCCGCGTGCCATGGTCTCTTCCATGGCCAGGGCGTTGAACCACGCGCGCACCTTGCTTTTGGCGCGGTGGCTGACGAGAAAGCCCAGCTCCGGGTTGATCCAGTCGCGCGAAGGCCCGCCTTCCTTGGACGCGACGATCTCCACCGTTTGCCCGCTTTGCAACTGGGTGTTGAGCGTGACCATGGCGCCGTCCACCCGGGCGCCCCGGCAGCGGTGGCCCAGGCTGGTGTGCACTGTGTAGGCAAAGTCCACCGGGGTGGCGCCGCGCGGCAACTCCACGATGGCGGCATCGGGCGTGAGCACATAGATGCGGTCGTCGAACAGGCCTTCGGCGGCACCGCTGAGGTCGCGTTCCCAGGCCAGCAGCTGGCGCAACACGGCGATCTTGGCGTCGTACTCAGAGCTGGCCGACACGCCGGCATAGCCTTTGGTGCCGGCCTCTTTGTAAGCCCAGTGCGCGGCCACACCGTGTTCGGCGTGGTCGTGCATGGCCTGGGTGCGTATCTGAATCTCGAAAGCGCGTCCCTGGTCGTCGCGCACCACCGTGTGCAGCGACTGGTAGCCGTTGGGCTTGGGTTTGCCGATGTAGTCGTCAAACTCTTCCGGCACCGGGCTGTAGTGCGCGTGCACATGGGCCAGTGCGGTGTAGCAGTCGGGCACAGTGGACACCACCACACGCAAGGCGCGGATGTCAAACACCTGGTCAAAGTCCAGCGACTTGCCGCGCATCTTTTTGACGATGCTGTAGATGTGTTTGGGCCGGCCCTGCACCGAGGCACGCACACCTTGCGCCAACAAGTCCTGTTCCAGCGCCAGGCGCACGCGCTCCACGTGGTCTTCGCGTTCGGTGCGTTTTTCGTCCAGCAGCTTGGCGATGGCCTTGTAGGTGTGCGGCTCCAGAAAACGGAAGGCCAGGTCTTCCAGCTCCCACTTGATCTGCCAGATGCCCAGCCGGTTGGCCAGCGGAGCAAACACATGCAGCGCCTCGGAAGCGATGGCTTGCTCGGGTACCTGCTTGTTCTGCGCAAAGTAGCGCAGTGTCTGCAGGCGCGAGGCCAGACGCAGCATCACCACCCGCAAATCGCGCGAGAACGCGAGCAGCATCTTGCGCACGTTTTCGGTCTGGCTGGCGGCCAGCTCCGACACCGGCGCCTTGCCCGAGGGGGTGGGCGCCGCCTCCTGCGCCGCGCGCGCTTGGCGCTGCAGTTGCACCAGTTTGGTGGTTTCTATCGCGAGCGCCGCGTGGCTCTCGCCAAACGCCTTGGCAATGACCTCGTGTGGCCGATTGAGGTAGGGGCTGGCGTAAACCAGGTAGACCGCCGCCCGCATGGCCTCCGAGCCGCCGATGGCCGCCAGGATGTCGGCCACCGCGTCAGCGTGCGCGAGGATGTTTTCGCCGGTATCGAGTTGTTCGCAGGCAATCAGCGGCTCGGCAAACGCGCGCGCCCGCTGGAGCGTGTGGACCTCGCTGGGGAGGCTGGCCGCCGTGGCGGCAACGATGGCCGAAGGTGCGGGCAGTTCTGTACCAAAGGAGGTTTTCATGTGGCCTCGAACAGAAAACGCCGCACCGCCTCGATTTGATCGGCGGCCACCAAGGTGGGCGCATGCCCCACGCCCGCGAAGTCCACCCGCAGGGCATGTGGGCCACGTTGTGTCATGGCCTGGGCCGTCTCGGCCGTCAGCAGGTCCGACTCAGCGCCGCGCAACAACAAGGTGGGCAGGCTCAAGCTGTCGTACAAGGCCCACAAGGCCGACTCGCTGGCCGCCGCAGCGGCCTGGCCTTGTTCCTCAGCCAGCCCCACCAGGGCACGGAAGGGCACGGCAATGGCGGGGTCGTAGTGCAGGCGCCAACCCCCATCGGCCGCACGCAGCATGGGCAACGACAACGCCTGCCACTGCGCGGGCGTGTGGGGGCCAAAGCCGGTGGAAATGCTGGCCAGGTAGGCCACGGCCTCGTCTTGTGTGGCAAACAGCGGGTTCTGGCCCAGGTAGGTGCCAATGCGAAGCAGGGCTTCCCAACGCACGTTGGGCCCCACATCGTTGAGCACCAGCCGGCGCAAGCCGGCGTTGGCTTGTGCCGCCACCCCCAGACCCATGAGCCCGCCCATGCTGGTGCCCACCCAGTCGATATGCCGCACCGCCGGGTCGGCCCGCAGGTGCAACAGCAAGGCCATCAGGTCGGCACCGTATTGGGGAATCTGGTAGCCCATGGGGTCGGCGAGCCAGTCGCTGTGGCCCCGCCCAGCCACGTCGACACACACCACCCGTGCGTGGGCGGTGAGCACGCCCGCCAAGGCGTCGAAATCCCGGCCCTGACGGCTCAGCCCATGCACACAGACCACCACGTGGCCGCTGTCGCCCGACGCCTGCGCGGCCCAGTCCCACCAAGCCAGGCGGCGGGGGCTGCCACTGGTCGCTGCGGGGCTGGGCAATTCAAGATATTTCAATGCGGGAGAAGGCATGGCGTAAGGGAGGGGCACGGATAATCGGTTTCAGATTCGCCCGATGCCCCAGGTGGCTCGCTGGCGGTTTTGACTTGATCGTAATGGAATTGGAGAACCCGAATGCTTGCCAACAAGACCGCCCTCGTCACC
This sequence comes from Hydrogenophaga atypica, assembly GCF_042665215.1. Lineage (NCBI taxonomy): Bacteria > Pseudomonadati > Pseudomonadota > Betaproteobacteria > Burkholderiales > Comamonadaceae > Hydrogenophaga > Hydrogenophaga atypica. The sequence goes on along the minus strand of NZ_JBHTCA010000003.1, from coordinate 189,266 downwards.
GGCTCCACCAGCGGAATCGGGCTGGGCATCGCCAAGGCCCTGGCGCGCCAGGGCGCCAACATCATGCTCAACGGCTTTGGTGACGTGGAAGCGGCGCAACGCGAAGTGGCCGCCCTGGGCGTGAAGGTGGGCTACCACGGCGCCGACATGAGCCAACCCGCCGAGATCGAGTCCATGATGGCCGCCGCCGCAGCGCAGTTCGGGCAGGTGGACATTCTGGTGAACAACGCGGGCATCCAGCACGTGGCCAAGGTGCAGGACTTCCCCGTGGAACGCTGGGACGCCATCATCGCCATCAACCTGACCAGCGCCTTTCACACCACGCGCCTGGCCCTGCCGGCCATGCTCAAGGCCAACTGGGGCCGCATCATCAACGTGGCCTCGGTGCACGGGCTGGTGGGTTCGGCCGAAAAATCGGCCTACGTGGCGGCCAAACACGGCATCGTCGGCCTGACCAAGGTGACGGCGCTGGAAACCGCCACCTCGGGCGTGACCTGCAACGCCATCTGCCCGGGTTGGGTACTCACGCCCCTGGTGCAAAAGCAGGTGGATGCCAAAGCGGCGGCGCTGGGCCTGAGCAACGAAGACGCGAAGAAACAACTGCTGGGCGAAAAAGAGCCGTCCATGCAGTTCACCACCCCCGAAGAGCTGGGCGAGCTGGCGGCGTTTTTCTGCTCGGCCGCCGGCAACAACATCCGTGGTGTGGCATGGAACATGGACGGCGGCTGGACGGCTCAGTAAAGCCCGCCCAGCGCCCACCACTCACTTCATCTGAATGGCGCCGTTGACCATCACGGTCACGGCGGTTTTGCCTGCCTCCACCGGCACCGGCGCATCGGCCACGGCCGCCTTGGCTTCCATGGCCATCATCCGGGGGGCGGGCCGGTAGGCAGGCTGGTCGGCCGAACTCACCGACACCTCGCGCACGCTGTAGCCGTTGAAGCCAAAGGCCTTGCTGACCTCATCGGCCTTGCGCTTGAAGCGCTCGATGGCCTGGGCCTGGGCCTCGGTTTCCAGCTTCAGCGTGGCCTCTCGGCTCAAACCGAAGTAGGCCTGGGACACCGTCAGCGACTGGATCTGCCCCGCCGTGGCGGTGACGCGCGGGATGTCGGTGCCTTCCAGCAGCAACTCTGCCGTGCCTTGCCAGCCGTTGATCTGCCCATCGCGCCCATAACGCGGTGTGAGGCCAAAACCACCGGTGCGCACCTCCAGCGCGCCCGCACGCGCTTGCGGCCGTGCGAGGGCCAGGGCCTGTTCCAGCGCCACCTTGAGCTGGTTTTGCACCGTGTTGGCGTCGGTGGCTTCGCGGCGGGTGCTCAGGCGCATGGTCAACATGTCCTGCGCCACCTCCACCTGCCCGGTGGCGCTGAGTTGCACCACGTTGGCTGGCACAGACGCCGCCTCGTGGGCCTGGGCGCTCAGTGCCCAAGTCAGCAGGGCGCTGGCGGCCAACGCGGTGCGTGTTTGAAATTTTTTCATGGCATCCCCTTCGGATTGGTGGTGAAACGGCCGCCCAGCATACGCGGCCAGCGTGAAGCGGGCGTCACCCACACGGTGGCCGCATGCCTCACACCGCAACATGTGTAAGCCTTGGAAACAAAATTTAAAAATAAGCCGTGACAATCACTTAGCGCTGCCAGAATCGCTTTTGTTACAAATGAAGGAGACCTCCATGAGCGCCACCGGCTCCCACCGTCCCAACAAAATTGTGGTCGTTGACGACGACGCCCGCATCCGCGACCTGCTGCGCCGCTACCTTTCGCAAGAAGGCTTTGAAGTCACCGTGGCCGAAGATGGCCGCGCCCTCAACCGCCTGCTGCTGCGCGATTCGGTGGACCTGATCGTGCTGGACCTGATGATGCCCGGCGAAGACGGCCTGAGCATCTGCCGCCGCCTGCGTGCCGCCAACGACCGCACGCCCATCATCATGCTCACCGCCAAAAGCGAGGACGTGGACCGCATCGTGGGCCTGGAGGTGGGCGCCGACGACTACCTGGGCAAGCCCTTCAATCCCCGCGAGCTGCTGGCGCGCATCCACGCTGTGCTGCGCCGCCGCCCGCCGCCCGAGGTGCCGGGCGCCCCGTCGCTGGAGCAGCAGGTGGTGAAGTTTGGGCCGTTCGAGTTTGACCTCGGCCAGCGCACTTTGCGCAAAAGCGGCGAGGACGTGCCGCTGACCACCGGCGAGTTCGCCATGCTCAAGGCCTTGGTGCGCCACCCACGCCAGCCGTTGTCGCGTGAAAAGCTGGCGCAGCTGGCGCGGGGACGTGAATTCGAACCCTTCGACCGCAGCCTGGACGTGCAGATGTCGCGCCTGCGCAAGCTGATTGAGGCCGACGCCGCCGCCCCGCGTTACCTGCAGACCGTGTGGGGTGTGGGCTATGTGTTTGTGCCCGACGAACAGGCCTGACCACCGCAGCGAACAGGAGCACACCATGGGACGCCCCAAGCCTCACACCGATCGCGGCCCCGACTCGACGGCCGCGCCGCTTGAAATGCCACGCCCCCATGGCATCAGCCTGTTCTGGCGCACCTTCTTTTTTCTCGCCCTCCTGTTGGTCGGCTGCATTCTGGCGTGGCTGCAAACCTTTCGCGCCCTGGAATTCGAGCCGCGCACGTTGCAGAGCGCGCAGCAGCTCGGCTCGCTGGTCAACCTGAGTCGGGCGGCGCTCAAAAACGCCGACGCCATCGGACGTGTGGCCTTGGTCAAAACCCTGGCGGACGAAGAAGGCGTGAAAGTGGTGCCACGCGAGCCCAAGGACCAGTTCAAACCCTACGACCAGGACGCGCTGTCACGCCGCGTCAGCGAAGAACTGACCAAACGCATGGGCCCGGGCACGCTGGTGGCACGCGAAGTCAATGGCACAGACGGTCTGTGGGTGGGCTTCAACATCGACGCCGACCGCTACTGGCTGCAGGCCGACCCGGCCCGCATCAGCGTGGTGGCTGGCACCACCTGGCTGGTGTGGCTCTCGATCGCCATGCTGCTGTCACTGGCCGGCGCCGCCTTGATCGCGCGGCTGATCAACCGGCCGCTGAAGAACCTGTCGTTTGCCGCAAGCCGCGTGCGCGAAGGCGACTTCGGCGCCAGCCACCTCGACGAAGGTGTCGCCACCAGCGAAATCCGCGCGGTCAACATCGGCTTCAACCGCATGGCGCAGCGGCTGAGCAAGGTGGAGCAGGAGCGCGCCTTGATGTTGGCGGGCATTTCGCACGACCTGCGCACGCCCTTGGCGCGCCTGCGGCTGGAAACCGAGATGAGTGTGGCCGACGAGCAGGCCAAAACCCACATGGCGGCCGACATTGAGCAGGTCAACGCCATCATCGACAAATTCCTTGACTACGCCCGCGCCGACCACCTGAGCACCACCCGCATCAGCCTGAACGCCACCATTGACGCAGCGGTGTTTGCGCTGGAGCACAACGAACACCTCAGCGTCAAGCTGGACTTGCCGGACGAGCTCATGGTGATCGGTGACGCGGTGGAACTGCAGCGGGTGTTTGCCAATCTGCTGGAAAACGCCATTCGCTATGGCCGCACGCCCGGCACCGACAAGGCCGAGGTGGACATCGGCGCGCGTGTCAAAGACAAAACCGTGCTGATCAAGTTCCGCGACCGCGGCCCGGGCGTGGCCCCCGAACAACTCGCCCGCCTCACGCAGCCCTTTTTCCGGGGCGACACCGCACGCACCTCGGCCTCGGGCGCTGGCCTGGGCCTGGCCATCGTGGAGAAAACCATCGCCCGCATGGGCGGCGAGTTTGCGCTGGCCAACACCGGCACGGGTGGCTTGGCCGCACACATCAAGCTTCAGCGCGCCTGAATCCAGGCCCCCACGCTCCGCCGCTGCGCGGGTCGCTGCCCCCCCGAGGGGGCTGTTTCGCCTTGGGGCGGCCCGGCGGCGAAACCTTCGCCAGACCACTTGCGGGCTACGCCTGAAGCAGCACCACCGCCCGCGCCTCAATCGCCAGGCCCTGGCCCACGGGCCCCAGTTTCTCGGCCGTCTTGGCCTTGATGTTCACCGCATCGGGCGCCAGCCCCAGCACCGCAGCCACGCGCTGGCGCATGGCCTCGCGGTGGGGTGCCAGGCGCGGCGCCTGGGCGATCACGGTGCTGTCCACGTTGACGAGTTGCCAGCCTGCGGCCTGCACGGCGCGCAGGGCTTCGGCCAGCAGCACGGCCGAATCGGCGCCTTTGAACTTCGGGTCGGTGTCGGGGAAGTGGCTGCCGATGTCGCCCAGGCCGGCCGCGCCCAGCAGCGCGTCGGTGATGGCGTGCAACAAGGCGTCGGCATCCGAATGCCCCAGCAAACCAGCGCTGTGCGGAATCTCGATGCCACCCAGCACCAGCCGACGCCCCGGCACAAGGGCGTGCACATCCCAGCCTTCACCCACACGCAGTTTCATGACACGTTCTTTCGGTGTTGCAGCAGCACCTCGGCCAGCGCAAAGTCGGCCGGAAAGGTGAGCTTGAAGTTCATGGGGTTGCCGGGCACCAGGCGGGGCAAGAGGCCCAGGGCCTCGATGGCGCTGGCCTCGTCGGTGATGTGCTCGAAACCCTTGTCGCGCGCGGTGTGCAGCGCGTCGGACAGCAGGCCGAGACGGAACATCTGCGGCGTCTGCGCCAGCCATTTGCCACCACGCGCCAAGGTGGCGCTGCTGCGCGCGGCGCCCGTGCCGTCGGTCTCGGCGGCCTTGAGGGTGTCGGCCAATGGCAGGGCCAGCAGGCCGCCCACGGCGTCGTGTTCGCAGGTGCGGATCAGGCGCTTCACGTCCTCAGCGTCAATGAGGCAGCGGGCCGCGTCGTGCACCAGCACCCAGTCGTTGGCATCGGCACCGGCCAGGGCCAAGGCTTCCAGGCCATTGAGCACGCTGTCGGCGCGGGTGGCGCCACCGCAGTCCTGCAGAAAGAAGGCCGACGGCAAGGGCACGCCCACACCGGTGTCACCCGGCGCCAGCACCAGCAAGGCCGCGTCAAAACCCACTTGCGACAAGGCCAACAAGGTGTGCGCCACCATAGGTTGGCCGGCCAGCGGGTGGTATTGCTTGGGGCCGGCTGTGCCGGCGCGGCTGCCCAGGCCCGCGCAAGGCAACAGCGCCAACAGGCGGGCACGCCCGGCACGGGCGGGGGGCAATTCGGGCAGGGGCAGGTTCATAAGGGTGCGCCATTCTAAAATCGCGGCAGCACACCCCACTCCCGACGGTTTGGGGTGTTTTGTATTGGTGTTGTCGAGCCACGCCCCATGGACCTGCCCAAACTCAGCCCTGGCAAACGTTTTGCCCTGCCCCGCCCTGTTGGCTCTGCCGACGCCTTGCTGCTGGCGCAGCTGGGCCAGCGCGAAAAAGCGGCGGGCCGGCCCACGGCCATCGTCACCGCCGACGCCACCGACGCCCAGCGCCTGCTGGACGAAATCAGCTTCTTCGCGCCCGAGCTGCGCTGCGCCCTGTTCCCCGACTGGGAAACCCTGCCCTACGACAGCTTTTCGCCGCACCAGGACCTGATCTCCGAGCGCCTGGCCACACTGTGGCGCATCCAGCAGCGCAACAAGGACAACGGCGCCGATGTGGTGCTGGTGCCGGCCACCACCGCGCTGTACCGGCTGGCGCCGCCGTCGTTTCTGGCGGGCTACACCTTCGAATTCAAGGTCAAGCAAAAGCTGGACGAGGCCAAGCTCAAAGGCCAGCTCACCCTGGCCGGCTACAACCACGTGACCCAGGTGGTCAGCCCAGGCGAATACGCGGTGCGCGGCGGCCTGATCGACCTCTTCCCCATGGGCTCGCCCGTGCCCTACCGCGTGGACCTGTTCGACGACGAGATCGACAGCATCCGCACCTTCGACCCCGACAGCCAGCGCAGCCTCTACCCCGTGCCCCAGGTGCGCCTGCTGCCTGGGCGCGAATTCCCCATGGACGAAGCGGCGCGCGCGCGTTTTCGCAGCCGCTGGCGCGAGCTGCTCGAAGGCGACCCGACCAAAAGCCGCATCTACAAAGACATGGGCAACGGCGTGGCCACCGCCGGCATCGAGTACTACCTGCCGCTGTTCTTTGAGGAAACGGCCACGGTGTTCGACTACCTGGGCGAGCAGGCCACGGTGGTGTTGCACGGCGACCTGGAGCCGGCCTTCCAGCACTTCTGGCAAGACACCAAGGAGCGCTTCCGACTGGTGCAAGGCGACCCCGAGCGCCCTGCCCTGCCGCCCGAGGCCTTGTTCCTGAGCACCGAGCAGTTCTACGCCGGTGCCAACGCCCACGCCCAGCTGTCGCTGCGCCCCGGCGTGGCCGACGTCGATGACTCCGCCCACTTCCAGAAACTGGGCGAGCTGGCCGTGGTGCGCGGCGCCGAAGAGCCGTTGGCTCGGCTGCAAGCCCACATCCGCAACACCCAGCAACGCGTGCTCATCCTGGCCGAAAGCGACGGCCGACGTGAAAGCCTGCTGGACTTCCTGCGCGCCTCGCAACTGAGCCCGCCGGCCTTCGACAGCCTGGCCGAGTTCGAACAGTCGGACGAGAAAGTGGGCATCGCCACCTCGGCCTTGGCCGTGGGTTTCTGCTGGCTCGAAGGCGGGCTGGACTTCGTCACCGAAACCGAACTGTTTGCCGCTGGCCCCACCACACGCCGGCGCAAGAAGCAGGAACAGGTCAGCGATGTGGACGCGCTGATCAAGGACCTGAGCGAACTCAACGTGGGCGACCCGGTGGTGCACGCGCAGCACGGCATCGGCCGCTACCACGGGCTCATCAACATGGACCTCGGGGCCGGCAACACCGAGTTCCTGCACCTGGAGTACGCCGACAAGGCCACGCTGTACGTGCCGGTGAGCCAGTTGCACCAGATCAGCCGCTACACCGGCGTGAGCGCCGACGAAGCCCCGCTGCACAAGCTGGGCAGCGGCCAGTGGGAAAAAGCCAAGCGGCGCGCGGCCGAGCAGGTGCGCGACGCCGCCGCCGAGCTGCTCAACATCTACGCGCGGCGCGCCGCACGCGAGGGCCACGCCTTCCGCTACAGCCCACAGGACTACGAGCAGTTCGCCACCGATTTCGGCTTCGAGGAAACCGCCGACCAGCGTGCGGCCATTCATGCCGTCATCCAGGACATGATTTCGCCCCGCCCCATGGACCGGCTGGTGTGCGGCGACGTGGGCTTTGGCAAAACCGAGGTCGCCCTGCGCGCGGCCTTCGTGGCGGTGACCGGTGGCAAACAGGTGGCCTTTCTGGCCCCCACCACCTTGTTGGCCGAGCAGCACTACCAGACGCTGGTGGACCGCTTCAGCAAATGGCCGGTGAAGGTGGCGGAGATGAGCCGCTTCCGTTCGGCCAAAGAAATCAACGCCGCGCTCAAGGGCGTGTCGGACGGCAGCGTGGACATCGTGGTCGGCACCCACAAGCTGCTGAGCGAAAAGACGCAGTTCAAGAACCTCGGCCTGCTCATCATCGACGAGGAACACCGCTTTGGCGTGCGCCACAAAGAGCAGATGAAACAACTGCGTGCCGAGGTGGATGTGCTCACCCTCACCGCCACGCCCATCCCGCGCACCCTGGGCATGGCGCTGGAAGGCTTGCGCGACCTCAGCGTGATTGCCACCGCGCCGCAGCGCCGCCTGGCCATCAAGACCTTTGTGCGCAACGAGGGCACCGGCGTGATCCGCGAAGCGGTGCTGCGCGAGCTCAAGCGCGGCGGGCAGGTCTACTTCCTGCACAACGAGGTGGAGACCATTGAAAACCGGCGCCAGAAGCTGGAAGAAATCCTGCCCGAGGCGCGCATCGCCGTGGCCCATGGCCAGATGCCCGAGCGCGAGCTGGAACGCGTGATGCGCGACTTTGTGGCGCAGCGCTACAACCTGCTGCTGTGCTCCACCATCATCGAGACGGGCATCGACGTGCCCACGGCCAACACCATCGTGATAAGCCGCGCCGACAAGTTCGGCCTGGCGCAGCTGCACCAGCTGCGTGGTCGCGTGGGCCGCAGCCACCACCAAGCCTATGCCTACCTCATGGTGCCCGACATCGAGGGCCTGACCAAACAGGCCGCGCAGCGCCTGGACGCCATCCAGCAGATGGAAGAACTGGGCAGCGGCTTCTACCTGGCGATGCATGACCTGGAAATCCGCGGTGCCGGCGAGGTGCTGGGCGAAAACCAGAGCGGCAACATGCTGGAAGTGGGCTTCCAGCTCTACAACGAAATGCTCAGCGAGGCCGTCGCCTCGCTCAAGGCCGGGCGCGAGCCCGATCTGCTCAGCCCGCTGAGCGTGACCACCGACATCAACCTGCACGCCCCCGCCCTGTTGCCCGACGACTACTGCGGCGACGTGCACCTGCGCCTGAGCTTTTATAAAAAGCTGGCCACCGCCAAAACCACCGAGCAGATCGACGCGCTGCTGGAGGAAATCGTGGACCGCTTCGGCAAGCCGCCCGCGCAGACGCAGACGCTCATCGACGTGCACCGCCTGCGCGTGCTCAGCACACCCTACGGTGTGGTCAAGGTCGATGCGGCGCCCGGTGTCATCAGCATCCACTTCAGGCCCAACCCGCCGGTGGAGCCGATGCGCATCATCGAACTCATCCAGAAGAACAAACACATCAAGCTGGCGGGCAACGACAAGTTGCGCATCGAACGCGAACTCAAGGAACCCAAGGACCGGGCGCAGATGGTGCGGGATGTGTTGCGCAGTTTGGGGCAGCCGGTCAAAGCCGTCGCGGCGGCTTGACGCAGATCAAGCCCACATCGCTTGTTGGGCACCGCCCGGCCCACGTTCACCTGGCGTTCATGCGCAGGCCACGAAACTTCAATCCAGGGCACCAAGATGGGCGCCCACCCATTGAAGATTGAAAGGGAAGCCATGAACCTCAACCCCCACCGCCCCTGGATCACCCCACTCGTGATCGGCGCTTTTGGCCTGTCGGCCGTCACCGGCGTGCTGATGTTTTTCCACCTGGATTCGGGGCTCAACAAAACCGCCCACGAGTGGCTCAGCTGGGCCATGGTGATCGGTGTGCTGCTGCATTTGTTGCTCAACATGAATGCCTTCAAGCGCTACTTCACCCAAACCACGGCGCGGGTGGTGATGGGGGTGTTTGCGCTGGTGTTGGCGCTCAGCTTCATCCCCGCTGGCGGTGCCAAAAGCGAGCCGGGATTTGCGCCGCCCGTGCGTGCCCTGGCGCAAGCGCCCATCAGCGTATTGGCCCAGGTGGCGGGCACCAGCGCCGATGAGGTGAGGGCCAAGCTGTCAGCGGCAGGGCTCACGGTGACCAGCGAGCAGCAGTCGGTGGCCGAACTGGTGGGCGATGACTTGCGCAAACAGATCGGTGCGTTGAGCCGGGTCGTTCCCAGATCGGGTCAGTGAAAATCCACAGGTGGCACACATATAAGTGCTACCCACTTATAATTTTCATTCGATTTTGCACAGGAGCCCGGCCATGGCACAGGTAACCATCTACGTCGAAGACAGCGCGCTGGAGGCCGCCCGGCAGGCGGCTGCGCGGGCGCATATGTCACTGAGCCAGTGGTTTGCCCAATTTGCTGCGGCCGAGCAGCGCCGCCGCAGCCAAAGTTGGAACGCTTTTTTTGCCGAACTGGACGCGTTGCAGGCCGACGGAGACGACGATTTTCCGACGCTGGAATCGATTCGCGCCCATGAAGTGCCTGATCTGCCGCGCGAGGCGCTTTGAGTTCCGCCATGGCGTTTTTGCTCGACTCCAACATCCTGATTTATTTTTTTAAGAACCAGGGTGCGGTACGCGCCCACGTGAGCCAACAAAAAGACGACGACATCCGCCTGTGTACGCCGGTGCTGTGGGAGTTGCTGACCGGTGCTTACAAATCCGAACGTCCACAAAGCCAGCTGCTCAAGCTCAACGCCGTGCGACAGCGTTTTCGCATGGAAGTGCTGGACGAAGCAGCCGCCGACCACGCGGCCATGGCACGCGCCCATCTGGAGCAACATGGCACGCCCATCGGCAACACCGACACCCTGATCGCGGGCATCGCACTGGCCCACCAGCTCACGCTGGTGACCCGTAACACGCGGGAATTCGCCCGTGTGCCTGGCCTGCGCGTAGAAAACTGGTACGACTGACCCGTCTCCTCTCCCACCCATGACCACCCCCACCGAATTTGCCCCCGGCCTCGTGATCCAAGGCCTCACGCCGCCCCTGAACCTGCGCGACTACAAGCTGATCGCGTTCGACATGGACTCGACCCTCATCAACATCGAGTGTGTGGACGAAATCGCCGACGCCGTGGGCCGCAAGGCCGAGGTGGCGGCCATCACCGAGGCCGCGATGCGCGGCGAGATCACCGACTTCAAGGACAGCCTGCGCCGCCGCGTGGCCTTGCTCAAGGGCGTGACCCTGGCCGACATGGAGCGTGTCTACCTAGAACGCCTGCGCATCAACCCGGGTGCCGCCGAGCTCATTCAGGCCTGCAAAGCCGTGGGCATGAAGGTGCTGCTGGTCTCGGGTGGTTTCACCTTCTTCGCACAACGCGTGTGCGAACGCCTGGGCATCGATTTCAGCCGCTCCAACATCCTCGCCACCGAGGGCGGTGCGCTCACGGGCGAGTTGGTCACCCAGAGCTGGGGCGACATCTGCGACGGCGCCGAAAAACGCCGCACGCTGCTGGAGGTGGCTTCACTGCTCAACATCGCCCCCAGCCAATGTATTGCCATGGGCGACGGTGCCAACGACCTGCCCATGATGGGCGCGGCCGGCCTGTCGGTGGCCTACCACGCGAAGCCGAAGGTGCGCGAGCAGGCCATGGTGGCCATCAACGAAGGCGGCCTGGACCGCCTGCTGGAACTGTTCCGCGCGCCGTGAACACCTTCAGCAAGGGCCTGCGCCAGCGGGTATGGGCCTGGGCACTGGACTGGAAAAGCCACCTGATCACGGTGACCATGCTGGTGGCCGTGGTGTGGGCGGTGCAGACCTGGCAAACCCGCCACGTGGCCGGTGGCCCGCTGCCCGACGCGGTGCTGGCCACCGCCCTGACGGTGATCCGCCCCGATGGCAGCCCACACCAGAGCACCGTGGGCGCCGAACTGGCCGCCTTGCAAGCCCGCCACCCAGGGCGCAATGTGGGCCTGTACGTGTGGGCCGAGTGGTGCCCCATCTGCAAAACCATCCAGGGCACGGTGGACGGCATCGCACAAGACCACCCGGTGCTCACCGTGGCCATGCAGTCGGGCCCACCCGAGGCGGTGGGCCGCTACCTGCGCGGACGCGGGCTGGCCTGGCACACGTTGGTGGACCCACGCGCGCAGGTTTCGGGCGGGCTGGGTTTTGGGGCGGTGCCGACGTTTGCGGTCATCACGCCGCAGGGCCAACTGCGCTGGCCCACGGTGGGTCTGAGCAGCGGTTGGGGTCTGCGTCTGCGGCTCTGGCTGGCCCGCTGAAAACCACGCCTACTCAGCCGCCCGCTCGTTTGACCCGGTGCCCATCGGCCGTCAGCAAGGCCATCACGCGCTCAACGTGGTCGCCCTGGATTTCAAGCACGCCGTCCTTGGCCGTCCCTCCAGAACCACACGCGGTGCGCAAGCGTTTGCCCAGAGCGGCCAGCGCATCGGGTGGCAGCACCACACCGCGCACCACGGTCACGGCCTTGCCACCGCGCCCTTTGGTTTCGCGCAACACACGCACCACCCCATCACCCGCAGGCACCGCCGCCACACGCTGTTTGCACACACACGCGGCCTGGGGCTGGCCACAGTCGGGGCAGATGCGACCGGTGTCGGTGGAATAGACGAGGCGGGTGTTCGGGGACGAGGCGGCCATGGTGTCGCGCATGGTAACGCCAGCCACCCCGGCGCCCCCGACAATGCGGGCGAAGGAGACCACGCCGTGTTGAACACCGCCCACCTGGCCCACTGGCCGCCCGGCCTGCCCCACCACCTGACGCTGCCGCAGACCAGCCTGGTCTACAACCTGGAGGTCTCGGCCGCGCGTTTCCCCGACAAACCCTTCATCGTTTTCTACGACACCCAGATCAGCTTCGCGCGCTTCAAACGCGAGGTCGAACACCTGGCCGGGCACCTGCAGCAGGTGTGTGGTGTGCAAGCCGGCGACCGGGTGCTCATCGACATGCAGAACAGCCCCCAGTGGGCATTGGCCTTCTACGCCATCTTGCGGGCCAACGCGGTGGCCGTGCCGGTGAATCCCATGAACCGCACCGACGAGCTGCGGCATGCGGCGCAGGACAGCGGCGCCCGCGCCGCCTTTGTGGCGCAGGAACTGCTGCCCCACCTGCTGCCGGTGCTGGACGACGCCGACACACCGCTGCAACACCTGGTGGTGGCCACCTACAGCGACTACCTGTTGCAGCCCACCGATCTGCCCGTGCCCGACTTTGTGCGCGCACCGGCCCTGCCCCTCACCCACCCCAACACCCACGCGTGGGCCGATGTGCTGACCGCTCAGCGCGCGCCCGGCCCCCACACCACCGGCCCCGACGACCTGTGCGTGATGCCCTACACCTCGGGCACCACTGGCCGGCCCAAAGGCTGCAAACACACCCACCGCAGCGTGATGAGCACGCTGGTGGGGGGCGTGCATTGGTTTGGCCGCACGCAGGACGCGGTGTACCTGTCGGTGTTGCCCTTCTTCCACGTCACCGGACTCTCGGGCAGTCTCAACGGCCCCCTGTACATCGGCGCCACCATCGTCATCCTGCCCCGCTGGGACCGCGACACCGCCGCCACCTGCATGCAGCGATACCGCATCACGGTGTGGCAGTGCATCACCACCATGGCGGTGGACTTTCTGGCCAACCCGCGCCTGGGCGAATACGACCTCTCCAGCCTGAGTGGCATACGCGGCGGCGGCGCGGCCATGCCCGAGGCCGTGGCGCTGCGCCTGAAGCAGCTCACCGGGCTGGACTACGTGGAAGGCTACGGCATGTCGGAGACCATGGCCGCCACCCACATCAACCCGCCGCACAGCCCCAAGCCCCAGTGCCTGGGCATACCGGTGTACGACGTGGACGCGCGGGTGGTGGACCCGATGACGCTCGAAGAGCTCCCCCAAGGCGATTCGGGCGAGATCGTGGTGCACGGCCCGCAAGTGATGTTGGGCTACTGGAATGACGAGGCCGGCACAGCGGCGGCCTTCATTGAACTGGACGGCAAACGTTTTCTGCGCACCGGCGACATGGGCCGCATCGACGAAGACGGCTACTTTTTCATGACCGACCGGCTCAAGCGCATGATCAACGCGTCGGGCTACAAGGTGTGGCCGGCGGAGGTGGAAGCGCTGCTCTACCACCACCCCGCCATCCAGGAGGCCTGCGTGATTGGCGCCCCCGATGGCAAACGCGGTGAGACCGTCAAAGCGGTGGTGGTGCTGCGCCCCGGGCACGTGCTGAGCGCCGAAGACCTGATGGCCTGGGCCCACGAGCACATGGCGGTCTACAAAGCCCCGCGCCTGGTGACCTTTGTGGACGCCCTGCCCAAAAGTGGCAGCGGCAAGGTGATGTGGCGCGAACTGCAGGCACAAGAAGCGCAGGCACAGGGGGCGGCGGCCCACGCCGCCCCTTGACGGGCCGGTCGGCCCGACGCTGTCAAGCCGCGACCGGGTCCGCCACGGGCAGGCGGATCAGGTGGTCAAACGCACTGAGGGCGGCCTTGGCGCCTTCGCCAGCGGCGATCACGATCTGCTTGTAGGGCACGGTGGTGCAATCGCCGGCCGCGAACACCCCTTCCACGTTGGTGTGGCCTTTGGCGTCCACCACAATTTCGCCAAAGCGGCTCAGTTCAACCGTGCCCTTGAGGAACTCGGTGTTGGGCACCAGGCCAATCTGCACGAACACGCCCTCCAGGGGCACCAAGTGCTCCTGGCCGCTCACACGGTCCTTGTACTTCAAGCCGTTGACCTTGCCATCGGCACCGGTGATCTCGGTCGTCTGCGCGTTCACGTGGATGGTCACGTTGGGCAGGCTCTTGAGCTTGCTCACCAGCACCGCGTCGGCCTTGAGCTGGTCGGCAAATTCGATCAAGGTGACGTGCTGCACGATGCCCGCCAGGTCGATCGCGGCCTCGACGCCCGAGTTGCCACCGCCAATCACCGCCACACGCTTGCCCTTGAACAGGGGACCATCGCAGTGCGGGCAGTAGGCCACGCCTTTGTTCTTGTACTCCTGCTCGCCCGGCACGTTGACGTTGCGCCAGCGCGCGCCGGTGGACAGGATGACGCTGCGTGCCTGCAGCGTGGCACCGTTGGCCATTTGCACGCCCACCAGGCCACCCGGCTGGGCCGCCGGAATCAGCTTGTCGGCACGCTGCAGGTTCATGATGTCCACCTCGTAGTGGCGCACCTGGGCCTCGAGCGCGGCGGCAAATTTGGGGCCGTCGGTTTCCAACACCGAGATGTAATTCTCGATCGCCATGGTGTCGTTGACCTGGCCACCAAAACGCTCGGCCGCCACGCCCACGCGGATGCCCTTGCGGGCAGCGTACACCGCTGCGGCCGCACCGGCCGGGCCACCACCGACGATGAGCACGTCGAAGGGGTCCTTGGCTTGCAGCTTGGCGGCGTCGCGCTGGGCGGCGTTGACGTCGAGCTTGGCCACGATCTCGGCCACGTCCATGCGGCCCGAACCGAACACCTGGCCGTTGAGGAAAACCATGGGCACGGCCATGATCTCGCGCTCGGTCACCTCTTGCTGGAAGGCGCCGCCTTCGATCACCACGGTCTTGACCTTGGGGTTGAGGATGGCCATCAAGGACAGCGCCTGCACCACGTCCGGGCAGTTGTGGCAGCTCAGGGACATGTAGACCTCAAAGTTGAAGTTGCCGTCCAAGGCCTTGATGCTGTCGATGACGTCTTGCTCGACCTTGGGCGGGTGACCGCCGGTCCACAGCAAAGCAAGCACCAGCGAGGTGAACTCGTGGCCCAGCGGCAGGCCCGCAAAACGCACGCCCTGGGTTTCACCGGCGCGTGCCACCACAAACGAAGGCTTGCGGGCATCAACGCCCGAGGTGTCCAGCGTCACTTTGTCCGACAGGCTGACGATGGTCTCCAGCAGCGCGCGCATCTCCACGCCGGTGGCGCTGTCGTCCAGCGAAGCGATCAGCTGAATGGGCTGGCGCAACATGCCCAGGTACTGCTGCAACTGCGATTTGAGGGTGTCGTCAAGCATGTCAGGCTCCTAGAAAAATCAAAAAACGGGCGCACTTTTCCAATGCCGCTGGTGCATGGGCCGATTGAGCCCATGAGGCAGCGGTACTGCCAAAAAACGGGGTGGGAGGGGGAGCCCCTCCGTGAACGCCGCGGAGCCGGCTTTGCCGGTCCGCTGGCGTTGTCCCCCCTGAGGGATGACGCGCCTTTAGGCGCGGCGCAGGGGGGAGCCGAATCAGATCTTGCCGACCAGGTCCAGCGAGGGAGCCAGGGTCTTGGCGCCTTCGTTCCACTTGGCGGGGCACACCTGGCCGGGGTTGGCTGCGGTGTACTGGGCGGCCTTGAGCTTGCGCACGGTTTCTTTCACATCGCGGGCGATTTCGTTGGAGTGCACTTCCATGGTCTTGATCACGCCTTCGGGGCTGATCACGAAGGTGCCGCGCAGGGCCAGACCTTCTTCTTCGATGTGCACGCCAAAGGCGCGGGTCAGCTGGTGCGTCGGGTCGCCGACCAGGGGGAACTTGGCCTTGCCCACGGCAGGGCTGGTCTCATGCCACACCTTGTGCGAGAAGTGGGTGTCGGTGGTGACGATGTAGACCTCGGCGCCAGCCTTCTGGAACTCGTCGTAGTTGTCGGCCGCGTCTTCGATTTCGGTCGGGCAGTTGAAGGTGAAAGCGGCCGGCATGAAGATCAGGACGGACCACTTGCCGTGCAGGTCTTTCTCGGTCACTTCGATGAACTCACCCTTGCCGCTGCGGTTGACGAAAGCCGTGGTCTTGAACGGCTGCACCGGGGTGTTGATGATGGACAGGGCGTTGATGATGGACATGAGTCAGCTCCTATGGGTTGATGAAAGTCGATAGGCGTTTCCGCCATGGGTTGAAGTATAGGGTTGTTCTATGACAGCCCGCTATTGATAGTGGGTATGAACCCGATAGCTTTTGTTGTGCAACGCAGCAACTTTACATGCTATTACGAATAGTTCGCATTTGGTTTATACTTCACTTTCCAGCCAGCCACGCAAGCGGAGTCATACCCGAAGCCAGCCAGCCGACAACCTCAGCCGAATGACTTCGCATGTCCCGCAAAAAGACCCGCCGCAGCGCCCTCGCCGCGACCTCCCGCCCTGCCTCCACCCTGTCACCGTCCCCCGTGTTGCTGCCCCTGGGCGCGATGTTGTTGGCCGGCTCCATGGGTGCCATGGCGCAGACCGCACCCGCCCAGCAAAACGCGGCCACGCTGTCCACCGTGACCGTGAAAGAACAAGCCGAAGCCCCCGAAGGCAAAGACGCGGTGCGCGCCACCCAAAGCACCATCGGCAAAGGCAACCAGCAGCTGCGCGACATTCCCCAATCGGTGACCGTGGTCACCGAGCGCCTGATCGACGACCGCAACCTGGACACGGTCAAAGAAGCGCTGAAAAACACCGCCGGCATCAGCTTCCTTGCCGCAGAAGGCGGCGAGGAAGACATCCGCCTGCGCGGCTTTGCGCTGCAGGCCACGGGCGACCTGTTCATCGACGGCATGCGCGATCCGGCCATTTACGACCGCGACACCTTCAACATGGACCGCATGGAGCTTCTGCGCGGTTCGGCGTCCATGCTGTTCGGGCGTGGCTCCACGGGCGGCGCTGTGAATCAGGTGAGCAAGACGCCACGCCTGATCGACGAGCACCAGGTGGATGTGACGGTGGGCAGCCACGCCTACCGCCGCGTGACCGGCGACTTCAACCTCAAGACCGGTGACAGCGCCGCGCTGCGCCTCAACGCCATGGCCACCACCGCCAAAAACGATGGCACCGGCCGCAGCCTCGACAAAAAAGGCGTGGCCGCCACCTACCGCTGGGGCATTGGCGAACGTGACGAGTTCCAGGCCAGCCTGTTCCACCTGGACAACAACAACGGCATCAACTACGGCATCCCCTTCATCGCGCCCTACACCGGTGCCCCCGCCACCGACCGCCGCCTGCTGCCGCTGGACCCGGCCAACTACTATGGCGCGGCCAGCGACTACAACAACAGCGGCGGCACCATCCTGGGCTTCGCCCACACCCACCGCTTCGGCCATGAGAGCGAGCTGAAAACCCAGTTCCGCTATGGCGACTTCAACCGCGACCAACGCTCGGGCGCCATCCGCCTGGCCGGCGCGGCCCAGCAACCCGGCGGTGTGGCGGCCACCCTGGAGAACTTCGGGCCGGGCACCGTGTTCACGCGTGGCACCCACCTCAAGGTGCAGGACATGAAAAACGTGCACCTGCAGAGCGATTTCAGCAACAAGTTTGAGGCCCTGGGCGTCAAGCACCAGCTGATGGCGGGCGTGGACTATTCGCGGGAGCGAAAAGTCGTTTATGCCGCGCGGAATGCGGCACAAGGTGGTGTCAACATCACCAAACCCACCACCACCGCCGGCACCCCCAACGACGGCGCCTGGGTGGACGAAAGCACCCGCGTCTTTGGTGTGGGCAACGAATACGTGGCCACGGGTTTTGGCGCCTACGTGCAAGACGTGGTGCAAGTCGCGCCGCACTGGAAGCTGGTCGGTGGCCTGCGCTACGATAACCTCCAGGGTGACTACGACAGCCACGGCATTCCCACCAACGCACCAGGCCCCATCACCACCAGCAGCTACCGCATGAAAGTGTCTGAGCTGAGCCAGCGCGCCGGCGTGCTGTTCCAGCCCAACGAGCTGCACTCGTTCCACTTCTCGGCCGGCACGTCGTTCAACACCTCGGGCGACGCTTATTCGCTGGGCGCCTCCAACGTGGACACGCCGCCGGAAAAGAGCATCAACATCGAACTTGGTGCCAAACTGGACTCGGCCGACAAGCGCTTTACCACCCGCCTGGCCTTGTTCCGCTCCACCAAACTCAACGAGCGCAACACCGACCCCGACCTGCCCATCGTCACCTTGAGCGGCAAACGCCACGTGGCCGGTTTCGAGGCCGACATCAGCGGCCGCCTGACACCCAAATGGGAGGTGTTCGGCTCCTACATGTGGCTGCCCGTGGCCAAGGTGGACCGTGCAGCGCCCTGCCCCACCACCGGCGGTTGCTCGCAAGCGACCATCGGCGACCGCGTGGGCGACCGCCCCTCGCTCACCCCGGTGCACAGTGGCACGGTGTGGACCACCTACCAGCTCACGCCCAAGCTGCGTGTGGGCGGCGGCCTGAACTTCCGTGGCAAGCAGGCGCCCACCCGCGCGGCCTTCAACGTGCCCAGCTACGTCACCGCCGACCTAATGGCTGAGTACAAGTTCGACTTCGACAAGATCGTCCTCAAGGCCAATCTGAGCAACATCACCAACAAGCTTTACGCCGACCAGCTCTACCCCGCGCACTACATCCCCGGCGCGGGCCGCATGCTGCAGGTCACCGCGAGCTTCAAGTTCTGATGCACTGACACCGCTTTTCTCCAAGGTATTTGATGCCGCCCCAGCGATGGGGCGGCTTTTTTGCTGAAAGCCCCACCGATGCTCATTGAACTGCCCCAACTGCTCAGCGCCGACGACATCGCCTCCGCACAACACCTGCTGCGCAACGCGCCCTGGAGCGATGGCCGCTTGAGCGCGGGTGCGCAAGCTCGGCAGGTGAAAAACAACGAACAGTTGCCACGCGACTGCGAAGCGGCGGTGCACATCCGGGCCTTGGTATTGCAGCGCTTGAACACCAGCGCATTGTTTTTGTCGGCCGCCCTGCCCAACAAACTGTTCCCGCCCCACATCAACCGCTACGAGGCACGAGGGCAAGGACAGGACCAGCATTACGGCCCCCACATTGACAACGCGGTGCGCCTGCTGGCCGATGGCCAGCACATCCGCACCGACGTGTCTTGCACCGTGTTCCTGAACGAGCCCCACGACTACGACGGTGGCGAACTGGTGGTGCACGACACCTACGGCCAACACACGGTCAAGCTGCCCGCCGGCCACGCCGTGCTCTACCCCGGCACCAGCCTGCATGAAGTCCGCCCAGTCACGCGTGGCGTGCGCTGGGCGAGCTTTTTCTGGGTCCAAAGCCTGGTGCGCAGCGACGAACAGCGCCGTCTGCTGTTCGACATGGACATGAACCTGCTGCGCCTGCGCACCCAACACGGCGAAAGCCCCGAAACCACCGCACTCACAGGCACGTACCACAACCTGCTGCGCATGTGGGGCCAGACGTGAACCCATCCGCCCACGGCATCCCCAGTGACATCGTTTCGCTGGCCGACCACGAGGCCTGGGCGCAGCAGCATGTGGCGCCCGCCACCTGGGCCTACGTGCAAGGCGGCGCCGCCAACGAACACACGCTGGCGGCCAACACCGCCGCCTGGCAGCACCTGCCGCTGCACCCGCGTGTGCTGCGCCGCCTGGACGGCGGCCACACCCGCACCACACTGCTCGGGCGCGAATGGCCCAGCCCCCTCATCGTGGCCCCCATGGCGCACCAGAAGCTGCTGCACCCCCATGGCGAAGCCGCCACCGCCCTGGCTGCGGCGGCGCAGGGCACAGGCTTTGTGCTGAGCACGCAGTCCAACACGCCCATGGAAGAGGTGGTACCCCTGGTGTTGAACGAGGCCGGGCGTGGCCCCTTGTGGTTTCAGCTGTACTGGCAGGCCCCACGCGACACCACGTTGGCCCTGGTGCGGCGCGCCGAGGCCTGTGGCTTCGAAGCCCTGGTGCTGAGCGTGGACGCGCCCGTCAACGGTGTGCGCGACACCGAGCGCCGCCAAGGCTTTCGCCTGCCACCTGGTACACACGCCGTGCACCTGGCGCCGCCCCCCGCTGCCGCCACACCCTTGGCTGGCCACAGCCGCATCTTCGATCAGCTGCTGCCCCTGGCCCCCGACTGGGACGACGTCGCCTGGCTGCGCAGCCAGACCCACCTGCCCCTGCTGCTCAAAGGCGTCACCCACCCCGCCGACGCGCAATTGGCCATCGACCTGGGGGCCGATGGGGTGGTCTTGTCCAACCACGGTGGCCGCACCCTGGACACCGTGCCCGCGACGGCGCAACTGCTGCCGGCCATGGCCCACACCATCAACGGGCGCGTGCCTCTGATCGTGGACGGCGGCCTGCGGCGCGGCACCGACGTGCTCAAGGCCATCGCCCTGGGGGCCGACGCGGTGATGCTGGGCCGCCCCGTGCTGCACGGCCTGGCCAATGCCGGAGCCTTGGGCGTCGCCCACGTGCTGCGCCTGTTGCGCGACGAACTGGAAGTGGCCATGGCCTTGTGTGGCTGCCGCACTTTGGCGAACGTGAGCAAAGAATTGCTGAATTTGCCCGATTGATGTCGGCATTTTCGCGAATGCAACCAATTCTCATTTAGAATGCAAACATGTTTCTGACGCTTGGACTGGTGTTGGTGTTGCTCGCGGCCCATTGGGTGCTGCGCCCGTGACACCAAAGCGCCCAGCCACGGCTTTTCCTACACTATGAACCCGCTCACGACTTCCTTCGCCCCCGCCGCTGCGGGTGCGGCCGCGCCGAGTTCCATGCCCCGCACGCCCCTGCTCCCCCGCAACACCGCCATCGCCTTGGGCGTGGTGGCCCTGCACGTGGGTGGTTTGTGGGCGCTGCAAAGCGGTTTGCTGCGGCGCGCGGTGGAAATGGTGGTGCCGGCCGAGGTGCTGGTGGAGTTCATCGAACCGGCCAAGCCCATCGTCACGCCACCACCGCCCGCGCCCCAGCCCAAACCGCAGCCGGTGCAAAAAGCGCCCGTCAAACCCGCGCCCCTGCCGCCCGCCCCGGTACCGGTGGCCATCGCCGATCCCAAGCCTGCGCCCAACGCCCCCACGGGCACGACGCTGCCCCAACCACCCGCGCCGCCCATCACCGTGGCGGTGGCGCCTGCGCCACCGGCGCCGGCCCCTGCAGCGCCGCCCGCGCCACCCCGCATCGAACTGCCGTCAAGCAACGCCGACTACCTCAACAACCCGCGCCCTGCCTACCCGCCGCTGAGCAAGCGGCTGGGCGAACAGGGCAAGGTGGTGGTTCGGGTGTTCATCGAAACCGACGGCAGCGCCTCCAAGGCCGAAATTGCGCAGTCCAGCGGCTTCGACCGGCTGGACCAGACCGCGCTCGACACCGTGCGCCGCTGGCGCTATGTGCCGGGCAAACGCGCAGGCGTGCCCGAGGCCATGTGGTTCAACGTACCAATCAACTTTGTACTGGAGTAAATAGTCATGGAAACCTCTATGGGTCTGGCCCACGTGTGGAACGAGGGCGACTGGGTCACCCGCACGGTGGCGCTGCTGTTGCTGGGCATGTCGCTGGCGAGTTGGATGGTCATCATCGTCAAGGCGCTGGATCTGCGCCGCCACCGTGCGCAAGCGCAGCAGGTGGAAAGCTTCTGGCACAGCAACGACTTTGCCGATGGCCTGAACAAGCTCGGCGAAGACGAAGGCAACCCCTTCCGCCAACTGGCGCTGCAGGGTCGTGAAGCCACCCGCCACGTGTTGCACCAGGACGGCCAGAACAAGCCCCAGCTGCACGACTCGCTGGACGTGAGCGACTGGGTCACGCGCGCGCTGCGCAACACGATCGACGATTTCACCGCGCGGCTGCAAGGCGGCCTGGCGGTGCTCGCATCGGTGGGTTCCACCGCGCCGTTTGTGGGCTTGTTCGGCACCGTGTGGGGCATCTACCACGCGCTCTTGGGCATTGGCGCCGCCGGCCAGGCCACCATCGACAAAGTGGCCGGCCCCATCGGCGAGGCGCTGATCATGACGGCGCTGGGTTTGGCCGTGGCGATCCCTGCGGTGCTGGGCTACAACGCCCTGGTGCGCGGCAACAAGGGCGTGCTGCACAAGCTCAACCGCTTTGGCCACGACCTGCACGCCTATTTCGTCACCGGCGCCCGCGTGAGTGCCGGCGGCGAAGGCAAAGTCGTGCCCATGAAAAAAGCCTGAATGAGCTCCCCCCGCGCCGCTTCGCGTCACCCCCCAGGGGGCGACACCAGCCGTCTGGCAAAGCCAGCCCGGCGGTGTCCCCGGCAAGGCACGCGCGCCGAGTCCTAAACGAGGAACAACGATGGCCTTTTCTTCTTTTGAGAACGACAACGACGAGATGCTCAGCGAGATCAACATGATCCCGTTGATCGACGTGATGCTGGTGCTGCTGATCGTCTTCATCATCACCGTGCCGGTGATGAAACACGCGGTCAACATCGACCTGCCGCGCGCCAGCAACGAGCGCAGCCAGGACAAGCCAGAAACCATCCGACTGAGCGTCGATGCTGACGGCGCCTACTACTGGAACGCCGAAAAACTGGACGACACCGAGGTGTTCAACCGCCTGGCCCTGGCCGGCGCACAAGACCCGCAGCCCGAGCTGCACATCCGGGGCGACAAGGCCGTGCGCTATGAGCGCGTGGCCCAGGCCATGGCAGCGGCACAGCGCGCGGGTGTGCGCAAGATCGGCTTCATCACCGAGCCCAGCCCGTGACACCGGCACCCGCTCCGGCCCCGGTGAACATACCGCCCAGCGGCGCTGGCCAGGTGGCGGGCACCCCTGCGCCCATCCCCAGCAGCGAGCTGTTGCGCGGCCAGCGGGTGATCGAGATCGACCACGAAGGCCAGCGCTACCGCCTGCAGGCCACGCGCCAGGGCAAGCTGATTCTCACCAAATAGAACCGGCTCAGAGCGCCAACACGATACGCTGGCCTGCTGCGCGCGAGCAGCAGGCCATCAAACGCCGGTTGGTCTGGCGCTCACCCTTGGTCAACACCTTGTCGCGGTGGTCCACATCGCCTTCGACCACCGCCACCTCACAGGTGCCACACAGGCCTTCGTTGCAGTCGCAGGGCACGTCAAAACCGGCGCTCTGCAGGGCCTGCAGCAAGGTCTGATCGGCCGCCACCGCAATCTCCACGTTGGAGTCCTTGAGCTGGGCCACAAAAGCGTGTTCTTTCGAGGGGTCAAGTGCCGTG
Source organism: Hydrogenophaga atypica (assembly GCF_042665215.1). Taxonomy (NCBI): domain Bacteria; kingdom Pseudomonadati; phylum Pseudomonadota; class Betaproteobacteria; order Burkholderiales; family Comamonadaceae; genus Hydrogenophaga; species Hydrogenophaga atypica. The sequence goes on along the minus strand of NZ_JBHTCA010000003.1, from coordinate 166,264 downwards.
CCTTCGGCGTTGAAGTGCTCGAAGTGCAGCACACCGGCCGGCCAGCGCTCGCTCAGGCTTTCCAGCTCGCTGATGAGGCGGTCGGGGCCACAGGCGTAGACGCGGGTGTCGGCGGTCACATCGGCCAACACGGCGGGCAGCGACAAGCGCTGACCTTGCGACTTCACGTACAGGTGCAGGTGGGCCGCGTGGTCACGCTCCAGCCGCGCCAGCAAGGCCATCTGCGTGCGCGAGCGCCCGGCGTAATGGATCTCGTAGGACTTGCCCAGGTGCTTGAGGCGGTCCGCCATGGCCATCACCGGTGTGATGCCGATGCCACCCGCAAACAGCACGAAGTGCCGCGCCGACTCGTCAAGCTTGAACAGATTCTTGGGGCCTGAAAGCTGCAGCACCGTGCCGACCTCAAGCTGGTCGCAGAAGTGGCGCGAGCCACCGCGCCCATCGGCTTCGCGCTGCACCACCACCTGCAACGTCGAGCGGTCGTTGGCCTCACCACACAAGGAGTATTTGCGGCGGAAGCCGCCGGCGATCAGGTCCACGTGGGCGCCGGCCGACCAGGCGGGCAAGACACCGCCTTGGGGGTCGGCCAGCACCAGGCGGAACAGGCCCTCGCCCTCCGCGTGTTTTTCGCGCAGCACCACGCTGCGCGCGATGGAGGCCTTGGGCGGCGGGCCAATGAAAAACGCACCGGGCGGGGGCAACTGCCTGGACCCGCTGCGCTCCGGGTTCAACGCCGGCTCCCACACCACCCACAGCGCATCTGGCCCACGGAAGGACGTGTTGGACAGGTAGCTCATGGCCTGCCCCGGCACCAGGCGCATGTGGGGCAGGCGCCGCACAAACTCCTCCAGGAAGATGCGCATCTGCATGCGGCCGATGTTCTTGCCCATGCACTGGTGGGCGCCGTAGCCAAAGGTGAGGTGTTCCACCGCACTCTCGCGGTACACGTCGATGTCGTCCGGGTTCTCGAAGTGTCGCGGATCGAAGTTGGCCGAGGCCTGGACCAGCAACAAACGTGCGCCCTTGGGGATGGCCACGCCACCCACTTGCGTGTCTGCGGTGGCCTGACGGCGCCAGGCGATGATGGAGCCGGCCACGCGCAGGCATTCCTCCACCGCGTTCGGAATCAAGGCCGGGTTGGCGCAGATGTCGTCCCACGATTGGCGGTGCGTCAGCAGCGTGTGGAAGGCGTTGGCGGTGGCGTTGGACGTGGTCTCATGTGCGGCGGCCAGGATGGCCATCATCATCGAGCGCAGGTAAGACTCGGGCACCACGTCGGGGTGCTTGAGGTGCTGGCGGATGGTTTCATACATCCACCCCTCGCCATCGGGCTGGGCACGCATCCCGTCCAGGATGTTCTGCGCCGTCTGCCAGAAGCGCCCCACGTTGTGGGCAATGTCCAGTTGCTCCTGCGCGGTGGGGCGACCCCAGGTGTTGAGCGTGTGCGCCACGGCAAACTGGCGCAGCTGCTCTGCCCCCTCATCGGGCACCCCCAAGAATTTGAGCGCGATGTTGAGCGGGATCTCGTAGAACATTTCAGCCACGAGATCGGCGCGCCCTTTGTCGATGAAACGGTCCATGTACTCGCGGGCCAGCGCGCGGATCATGGGCTCCAGTGTGGCCAGGCGCTCGGGCAGAAAGGCGTCCATCAACAGGCGGCGGCGCGCCATGTGGTCGGGCTCGTCCTCGTTGACCATGGTGCGGTTCATGGCAAAACCGTAGGACTGCAGGATGCCCATCACCTCCGGCGTGGCCGGGGTGATTTTCTCCAGCGCCACCGCAGGCGAGAACAGGAGGTTGTCGCGGAAAACCGCCTTCACATCCTCGTAGCGGGTCACGATCCAGTAACCCAGTTGGGGGCTCCAGAACACCGGTTCCTGCTCACGTGCCCAGCGCAGGTAGTCGCCGGGGGCCTGCATGTAAGCCGGCTCGAAAGGGTTGAATGCCGCGGCGCGGGCACTCACCGGGCAACCGTTCGGGTCGCGCGGCTGGGCCAACGTGGTGTGGTCAATGGGGCAGCGGGAAGCGGCAAGCGGAGCGGGAGAGGTCATGGCAAATGAGACGGATTGAAACTATCGTAATGTTATTACGCAATGCGTAATTTCACAACACCCACACCCCAACCTGGGCCCCTCACCCTGGGCCAAAGCCCATGGCGTGGCTGATGGCGGCGGCCTCGTGCATCACCTGGGGGCAGACCTTGCCGCCAGGGCGGGCATCAAAACCGTTGCTCGCGCCCAGCGCGGTCAACACCGCCACGACCCGGCCTCGGGCATCAAAAATGGGCGCGGCCACCGCGCTGATGCCTCGCAACAAGGTGTCAATGACAATGGCGCAGCCCTGCTCCTTCACCTGCCGGCACAGGCGCGCCACGGGGTCGGGGCCGGCCAACATGGAACGCTGCTCCTCGTTGCCAGCATCGAATTCGGCCTGCGCCTTGGCGCGGATGTCGGCGTCGTCCGAAAACGCCAGAAACGCCTGGCCGGAGGCCGACCACAACCAGGGCAACACCGACCCGGCGCGCATGTTCACCGTCACCGGCAACGAGGGCTCTTCGATGCGCAGCACCGTGGGGCCCAGGTTGCCCATGACGGCGATGAAACAGGTCACCTGCAGCGACTCGCGCAGGCGCAACAAGGCGATCTCACCCATGCGCACCGGGTCGCACTGGCGCAGGGCGGCCAGGCCGATGCGCACCGACTCAGGCCCCAGGTGGTAGTGCTGGGTGGCTATGTTCTGCGCCACCATGCCTTCCTGCACCAGACTGAGCAAGTAGCGGTGCACCTTGGCGGCGTTTTCGTCCACCTCGGCGGCGATGGCGGTCAGGCTGGCATCGCCGCCCAACCGGGCCAGCGCTTTGAGCACGGACATGCCGGTTTCGGCGGATTGCACACGCTGGCGGCGGTTGGCGGTGGTATCGGACATGGTGGGAGTGACGAAAAAAGGAAATACTTACGCAATGCGTAACATCATTGCATAATTGACGTTTTCTGACCAAAGGAGACACAGATGCTGAACCGACGTCACGCCGCCACCGCCCTGGCTGCCCTGGCCCTGCTGGGCGCCACCGGTGCCGCGCAGGCCCAAGCCTATCCGAACAAGTCCGTTCGCTGGGTGGTGCCCTACCCCGCTGGTGGCGGTTCCGACTTCCTGGCCCGCACCATCGGCCAACAGCTGGCCAGCCAGATCGGTCAGACGGTGATCGTCGACAACAAGCCGGGTGGCAACACCGCCATCGCCGCCTCGGACGTGGCCCGCTCGGCCGCCGACGGCTACACCATTCTCTCGGCCGACAACGGCACCATGGTGTTCAACACCGCGCTCTACAGCAAGCTGAGCTACAACCCTGAGAAGGATCTGGTGCCCGTCACCCTGATGGGCAAGTTCCCCATGATCCTGGTGACCGGCCCCGGTTCGGACGCCAAGGACGCCAAAGACTTCATCGCCAAGGCCAAGGCCCGCCCGGGCAGTGTGAGCTTTGGCTCGGCAGGCGCCGGCAGCCCACACCACCTGGCCATGGAGTTGCTCAAGGTCAACGCGGGCCTGCACATGGTGCACATCCCCTACCGGGGCGCCGCGCCCGCACTGGCCGACCTGGCCGGTGGCCAGATCCCGGCCATGATGGTGGACATGGCCGCTGGCGCCGGCTTCATCAAGGGCGGCAAAATCCGCCCGCTGGCCGTGGCCAACCCCACGCGCCTGCCCCAACTGCCGGAGGTGCCCACCTTTGCCGAGCTGGGCCTGGCCAAGGTCGAGGCCTCGGCCCAGGTGGGTGTGGTGGCCCCGGCCGGCACCCCGGCCGATGTGGTGAACGCGCTTCAGAAACAGATTGCCACCGCCATCAACCAGCCCGCCGTGAAACAAAAGCTGATCGACTTCGGCATCGAGCCCGTGGGCAGCACGCCCGCCCTGTACGCCGACCTGATCAAGACCGAAACCGTGCGCTGGCACCAGCTCATCAAGGCACAGAAAATCACGCTGGACTGAGCCCCGCAGGCCCGCCCAAAACAAAGCCGCCCGGCATCGCTGCCGGGCGGCTTTTTCACATCTGCGAAGGGGCGAATCAGAGACCGATGGCCGCGATGCCTGCGCGTGCGATCTGCGCGTCTTCGTTGGACTTGACGCCGCTCACGCCCACAGCGCCAATGCACTGGCCGTCCTTCATCACGGGCACGCCGCCTTCGAGCATGCCGGCCACCGTGGGAGCGCTCAGGAAGGAGGTGCGGCCCTGGTTGATCACGTCTTCGTAGACCTTGCTTTCGCGGCGGCCCAACGCGGCGGTGTGGGCTTTGGCGGGCGCGATGTGGGCCGAAATGGCGGGCGCACCGTCCAGGCGCTGCAGCCACAGCAGGTGGCCACCGTCGTCGACGATGGCGATGGTCACAGCCCAGTTGTTCTTGAGCGCTTCGGCTTCAGCGGCGGCGGCCACGGCCTTGACATCGGCCAATTCGAGTACAGCTTTGTTTTTCATGAACTTTTCCTGCGGAAGGGTGTCTTTGGAAGGCAGCAAGCTTAACCGCAGCCCACAGCAGCTTGGGGAGCCATTCCGGCGATTGAGGTCAATTCACCCATGACCTCTGAGCGCCCTACAATGCGCCCAACTTGCTACAGCCAGGTTGAACTTGTTTTTTCGGGCAGCCGCCCCACATGAACCCAAGGAGCGACACCATGAACCTCAACACACAAACTTACGACGGCTTTGGCGGCGTGGCCAGTGCCGAACAGCGCAACCGCGTCATGCGCAACACCTACTGGCTGCTGGCCTTGTCCATGCTGCCCACGGTGTTGGGTGCCTGGGTGGGTGTGTCCACCGGCATCACCGCCGGCCTGACCGGTTTCATGGGGCTGATCGTGTTCCTGGGCGGCGCGTTCGGCTTCATGTTCGCGATCGAAAAAACCAAGAACTCGGCCGCCGGTGTACCGGTGCTGCTGGCCTTCACCTTCTTCATGGGCCTGATGCTCTCGCGCCTGCTGGCGCAGGTGCTGGGCTTTAAGAATGGCAGCGAACTGATCATGACCGCCTTTGGCGGCACGGCCGGTATCTTCCTGGTCATGGCCAGCCTGTCCACGGTGATCAAAAAGGATCTGTCGGGCATGGGCAAGTGGCTGTTCATCGGTGCCATCGGCATCCTGATCGGCGGCATCATCAACGTGTTTGTGGGCAGCCCCATCGGCATGGCCGTCCTGAGCGTGATGGCCATCATCGTCTTCAGCGGCTTCCTGCTGTACGATCTCAAGCGCATCGTGGACGGTGGTGAAACCAACTACATCAGTGCCACCCTGGGCCTGTACCTGAGCGTGTTCAACATCTTCCAGAGCCTGCTGGCCTTGCTGGGCATCTTCGGCGGCGAGCGCGACTGATTCACCTGATTTGGCGCAAACCCAACCCAAAAAGGAGCCTGCGGGCTCCTTTTTCGTTTTAAACATCTTTAAGTTTTGCACCCAGTCGGCCGACAATAAAGCCATGAGCACCATTTCGCGTCCATTCTTTCGCCTGCGCTGGGCCGTTTTGCCCCTGGTGCTGGCACTGGGTGGTTGCGACGTCATGGGCATCCTGGGCATCGAAACCGCCGCCCAGATCGCCGCGCAGAAGGAAGCCGAGGGCAAGGCCATTGGCAGCGGATGCCGGCATGCCGAGCGCAGCATCGAGGAGTGTTACCAGAACAACACCCGCGCCAACAAGGCGGCGGTGTTTGCGGGCTGGCGCGAGATGGACGAGTACATGCGCGAGAACAAGATCGCGTCCATGCCGCCCAAACCCAAGCCAACCATGATCGACGAAACAGCCGACGGTGAACCGGTCGGTAAAGGCGGCACACAGAACGCCCGCGCTGGCAGCAGCGCTACAACCTCTGCCGTGCGCCCCACCTCGGCAGGCACCATCCCGTCCATCCGTCCGGTGTTGCCGGCGCCAGGCGCGGTGTCCACACCCACGCGACCGGCCAACGGCAGCGCAGGCAGTGCGGGCAGCACGCGCCCCACCACCACGCCGGCTCAACGCAGCAACTGAGCGTTTTCAGGCAGCTCGCTCAAACACCGCCACGCTTTCCACGTGCGCGGTGTGCGGGAACATGTTGACCGCCCCCGCAGCCGTGCAGCGGTAGCCGGCCTGGTGCACCAGCAAACCGGCGTCGCGCGCCAGCGTGGCAGGGTTGCAACTCACGTAGACGATGCGCTGGGGCGGCGTCCAGCCGGCCAAATCCACCTCCGTGCCTGGCTCGGCCAGCCCCAGTGACTGCTGGTGCAGATCGGCCAAGGCCTTGACCAGGGCAAAAGCGCCTTCGCGTGGCGGGTCCACCAGCCACTTGTCGGCCGCGCCGTCGGCCACCAGCATGGCCGGGGTCATCTCGAACAGGTTGCGCGCCACAAAACGTGTGGGCGCCCAAAGCTGCTGCGGTGAAGCGGCGCGGTTGCGGGCGGCGTTGTCGGTGGCACGCTGCACCAGGGTGTCGCTGCCTTCGATGCCCAGCACCTCGCCCGCCTGGGTGGCCAGCGGCAGGGTGAAGTTGCCCAAGCCACAGAACCAGTCGATCACGCGCTCTTGGCGCTGCACGCCCAGCAGACGCAACGCGCGGCCCACCAGCACGCGGTTGATGTGGGGGTTCACCTGGGTGAAGTCGGTGGGTTTGAAAGGCATGACCACGCCAAATTCAGGCAAGGCGTACGACAGCTGCCGGCCTTCGGGCGCCGGGTCCAGCAGGTGCACGGTGTCGGGCCCCTTGGGTTGCAGCCACCACTGCAGGCCGCGTTCGGCGTGGGCGGTGGCAAAGTCGCGCAGCTTCTGCACATCGCCGTCACTCAGCGGCTCCAGGTGGCGCAGCACCAGGGCGGTGGTGTGGTCGCCGCAAGCAAGCTCAATTTGAGGACAGGTGTCACGGGCATCCATGGCGCCGATCAGTTCGCGCAGCCGGGGCAACATGGCGCTCACGTGCGGCGGCAGCACATGGCATTCGCTCATGTCGGCCACGTAGCGGCTCTTGCGCTCGTGAAAGCCCACCAGCACGGTGCCCTTTTTGACCACGTGGCGCACCGACAGCCGGGCGCGCCAGCGGTAACCCCAGGCCGGACCTTCGATGGGCCGCAGCACCATCTCGGCCTTGACCTTGCCCAGGTGCCAGAGGTTGTCCTCCAACACGCGCTGCTTGATGGCGACCTGGGCACCCACGTGCAGGTGCTGCATCTTGCAACCGCCGCAAGCCCCGGCGTGCAAACCAAAGTGGGGGCAACCGGGCGTGACACGCTGCGACGAGGTGGTGTGCAGCGCCGTCAGCGTGGCCTGTTCCCAGTTGTTCTTTTTGCGGTGGGTGCTGGCGCTGACCAGCTCGCCCGGCAACGCGCCTTCGATGAAGATGACCTTGCCGTCATCGCGGCGGGCGACGCCCTGGGCTTCGATGTCCAGCGCGTCGATGCGCAGCCAGCCAGCGGGCAGGCCGCTGGGCGCGGCTTCGGTAGGGGTGTCGGTTTCGGGAAGGGGCAGATGACTCATGCCCCCGATTGTCTCAGGCCGGCGCCCTCGCCAGCCTGGGGCCCTCAACGCCCCGGCAGGTATTTGAGCGGATCGACCGGCTTGCCCTGGCGGCGCACTTCAAAGTGCAGCTTCACACGGTCGGCGTCGCTGCTGCCCATCTCGGCGATCTTCTGGCCCTGCTTGACCGCCTGGTCTTCGCGCACCAGCAAACTCTGGTTGTGGGCGTAGGCGGTGAGGTAGGTGTTGTTGTGTTTGAGGATGATGAGGTTGCCGTAGCCACGCAGGCCGGCACCGGCGTACACCACGCGGCCATCGGCGGCGGCCAGCACGGGCTCGCCGAGCTTGCCCGCAATGTCAACGCCCTTGTTCTTGACTTCATCGAAGGTCTCGATCACGGAGCCAGCCACCGGCCAGACGAAAGCCACCGCATCCGCAGACGCTGCTGCGGCGGGCACGGTGGCCGGAGCCGCGGGGCTGGTCGCTGGCGGTGCGCTGGTGCCAGGGGCTGGCAAGGGACGTGCCGCCACCGTGCCCGAACTCACCGGCGCGGCGGCCGGCTGCGAGGGATCAACGCCGGGAGGCGCAACCCGCAACACCTGCCCGACCTCGATGAGGTTGGGGTTGGCCAGTTGGTTCCAAGCCTGGATGTCGCGCCAGTTCTGGCCCGTTTCCAAGCCGATGCGGATCAGCGTATCGCCCGGGCGCACGGTGAAATAGCCGGGTTTGCCCGCGTTTTCAGCACCGGGCAAAGCGGGCGCCACGCCAGCGCTGCCAGTGGTGCCACTGTCGGCGGCGGCCGGTGCGCGTGTGGTGCTGCGGTCCACCACCGGCGCCTTCTGGCCCAGCCGCTGTGTGGTGCAACCCGCCAACACCAGCGCCGCGGCCAGCAGCGCAAGCCGCGTTGTTCCTGTTTTCATGCAAATTTCCTCGCCTGTGCCACGGGTCGCCCTGGGGCGGCGCGGCGGTGGTCAAACAACCCCGGATTTTAGGGGCACGAAGTGCACCGGCTCGAGCACAGTTTGTTGCAGACCGTTAAGTGTCTTGTCGATCACCACGAGGTGCTGCCGCCCAGGCTGCAAGGCGGCAGGCGCCACCAAACGCCCGCCCACCGCCAGCTGGTCGGTCCATGCGCCGGGAATGGCCTCCCCACCGGCCGCCGCCACGATGCCGGCGTAAGGCGCCCCGGCGGCAAATCCCAACATGCCATCGCCCAGCAACAGGTGCAGGTTGGGCAGGCGCAACGGGCGCAGGTTCTCTCGCGCCTTGTCATGCAGGCCGCGCAGGCGCTCGATGCTGTAGACCTCTTTGGCCAGCAGGCTCATCACGGCGGCCTGGTAGCCACAACCCGTGCCCACTTCCAACACCCGCCCCAGGGGCAGGCTGCGGCCATGGCACAGCAACTCCAGCATGCGGGCCACCACGTTGGGTTTGGAAATGGTCTGGCCCAGCCCGATGGGCAGGCTGGTGTCTTCGTAGGCCTGGTTGACCAGCGCCGAATCCACAAAGCGGTGCCGCTCCACCGTGCCCATGGCGGCCAGCACCTGTGGGTGGCCAATGCCCTGGGCACTGAGTTTGCGAACCATGGCTTGGCGTACCGCGTGCGAATCCAGGCCCACACCGCTGCTGGCGGGCGGTCCGGGTGGTGCCAAGGGCCTGACGCGCGCTGGCGTGGGCGCTGCGGGCCCCAACGGCAGGCGCGCGGGGAATCCAGGCCGGGGTTTGGGCGCGTTCATCTCAGCGCAGGTGCGACAAGGCCGCCGCAGTCTGCACCCAGTACGGCAGGCGCTGGTGGTCGGTCAGATCCACATGCAGCGGCGTGATGGTGGCGTAGCCCTGCGCAGTGGCATGAAAATCGGTGCCCTCGGCATCGTCCTTGGCGGCACCGGCACCACCAATCCAGTACATGGTTTCACCGCGTGGGCTGGTCTGGGTGATGACGGGCTCAGCCGCGTGGCGCCGGCCCAGTCGAGCGACCTTGAAGCCCTTCATCTGATCGGCCGGCACACAGGGCATGTTGACGTTGAGCAGCCAGGGGTCGGCGTGCGCCGTGCCGCTGGGCGGCAACGAGGCGATCAGGTGTTTCACCAGCTCATGCGCTTTGGCGGCAGCGGTGTCCAGGTGTTTCCAGCCCTTCTCCGTCTGCGAAAAAGCCACCGCGGGAATGCCAAACAGAAAACCCTCCATGGCCGCGCCCACGGTGCCCGAATAAATGGTGTCGTCGCCCATGTTGGCGCCGTTGTTGATGCCAGATACCACCAGGTCGGGCTTGTAGCCCAGCAGGCCGGTCAGTGCGATGTGCACACAGTCGGCCGGCGTGCCGTTGACATAACGAAAGCCGTTGGAAGCACGGTGCACATAGAGCGGCGAATGCAGCGTGAGGGCATTGGATTTGGCGCTGTTGTTGTGCTCGGGCGCCACCACCTCAACCTCACCCAGTGGCAACAAGGCCTCGTAGAGGGCGACGATGCCGGGCGCCTGGTAACCGTCGTCGTTGGACAGGAGGATTTTCATTGTCAGGAATTCTATGCGTCGCACCAGAGACAAGCGGCGCTGCCCAAGCAGAAACCGCGTGCCTATGATGCCCGTTTTGTGTGACACCACCGGAGACGAGCATGCAAGCCTGGCTTTGCGAAAACCCCGTGGGCGTGGACGCCCTGACCTGGAAAGAGCTGCCCACGCCGGAACCCCAGGCCGGTCAGGTGCGCATCGCCATCAAGGCCGCCAGCCTGAACTTCCCCGATCTGCTCATCGTGCAGAACAAGTACCAGATGAAGCCCCCGCTGCCTTTTGTGCCGGGGTCTGAGTACGCGGGGGTGGTCGAAGCGGTGGGCGAAGGTGTCACACACCTGAAAGTGGGCCAGAACGTGGCCTGCCTCAGCGGCACCGGTGGCTTTGGCACCCACACACTGGCACCCGCCGCCCTGTGTTTTCCGCTGCCCGACGGTTTTGGCCATGTGGACGCGGCGGCCTTCATCATGATCTACGCCACGTCCTACCACGCACTGATCGATCGGGCTGCGCTGAAGGCGGGTGAAACGGTGCTCATCCTGGGCGCGGCCGGCGGTGTGGGCACGGCGGCCATCCAGATCGCGAAAGCGGCAGGCGCGCGTGTGATCGCCGCCGCCTCCACCGAGGAGAAGTGCGCGTTGTGCAAAGCCGAAGGTGCCGCCGAGGTCATCAATTACAGCGTGCACACCCCGACCGGCGGCCTGCGCGACGAGATCAAGCGCCAGACCGGCGGCAAAGGGCCCGACGTGATTTACGACCCCGTGGGCGGCGACTTCGCCGAGCCGGCCTTCCGCTCCATCGCCTGGCGCGGGCGCTACCTGGTGGTGGGTTTTGCCAGCGGCCCCATTCCCAGCTTGCCGCTCAATCTGGCGCTGCTCAAAGGCGCGTCCATCGTGGGCGTGTTCTGGGGCGACTACGCCAGACGCGAACCCAAGGCCAACGCGGCCGACATGGCCACCCTGGCGCAGTGGTATGCCACGGGCAAGGTCAAACCGGTGATCGACCGCACCCTGCCCATGAGCGAGCTCAAGACAGCCTACGCGGTGATGGGCTCGCGCTCCGTCAAGGGCAAACTGGTGTTGGTCAACTGAGCCTGGCCCCCACGCGCCACCGCTGCCATGGGTCGCAGCCCCCAGAAGGCGTGCGTCCTTGCTCGGGGCGGCCCGGCGCGGCGGTCGGCGCTGCGCTGCTCACTTCACCGTCACGGTGATGCGTTCGCTCATCACCGGCGGGTGGTGGGGAATGTGGTTCTGATCGGCCAGCACCAGTTGCAGCGTGTGGGTGCCTGGCGTGAGTGTGAGTGACACCTCGGTTTGCCCGGCGCCAAAGTGGCGGTGTCGCGCATCGGCTGGCAAGGGGGCGTTCACATCAAAGGCATCCACATCCACCAGCAGGTGGTGGTGGCCGGTGCCCTCTTTTTCCATGCCGGCTGGGGCCACGCCCATACCTTGCAGCCCAAAATGAACCGTCAGCGGGCTGGCCACCGTGTCGCCGTTCTTGAGGTCGATGAAATACACCCTGGAACCGGCCGGCGCGACCACCTTCTTGTAGCCCGAGGGCAGCATGGCCAGGCTGGAGTCGGTGCGGGCCGGGGGGGTTGCGACGGCGTGGCCGGCATGTCCGCCCATGCCACCCCCCATACCAGCGCCCATCATCTGGCGGTGGTGTTCATGGTGTCCGGCGCAGCCGCCCAGCACAAACGGCAACACACACAGGGTGAAAGTGAACGGGCGCATGAGATATCTCCGGTGGGGTGGGGCACCAGAGTAACCCCCGGCCCTGCCCAAGTAAAGCCACGGCACTTGGCAAGCACCACACGCTGCCCCTAAATTGGCCGCTTCACCGCCACGGAGACACCCATGCCACAACAAACCGCCGCCGATTTCGACCAGGAACTGCTGATCCTGTTTGACGCCTATGTCCATGGCGACATCGACCGCCGCACCTTTCTGGACCGCGCGCGCAAGTTTGCGGTGGGCGGCCTCACAGCGGCGGGTTTGCTCGCGGCGCTCAGCCCCAAGTTCGCTGAAGCGCAAGTGGTCAAGCCGGACGACGCGCGCCTGGTGACCAGCCGCATCGACTACGCCTCACCCAAGGGGCACGGCACGGTCAAGGCTTATCTGGCGCGCCCGGCCAGCGCCGGCGGCAAATTGCCCAGCGTGTTGGTGGTGCACGAAAACCGGGGCCTGAATCCCCACATCGAAGACATCACCCGCCGCATGGCGCTGGACGGCTACCTCGCCTTTGCGCCCGACATGCTCACGCCCCTGGGCGGCTACCCCGGCGACGAAGACAAGGCGCGCGCGCTGTTTGCGCAGCTCGACCAGGCCAAGTGCCGCGAGGACTTCCTGGCTGCATACAGCGTGCTCAAAGCCCGGCCCGAGAGCAGCGGCAAGGTGGGCGTGGTGGGTTTTTGTTACGGCGGGGGCATCGCCCACATGCTGTCCACCCAAGTGCCCGACCTGGCGGCGGCCGTGCCCTTCTACGGCAACCACCCACCGGCCGAGGACGCGGCCTGGGTCAAGTCGCCGCTGCTGATCCACTTTGCCGCGGTGGACGAACGTATCAACGCCGCCTGGCCAGCCTACGAAAAAGAGCTGAAAGCCGCCAACGTGCGCTACACCGCGCACACCTACCCCGGCACACAGCACGGCTTCAACAACGACACCACCCCCCGTTTTGACGCGGCGGCCGCACAACTCGCCTGGGGCCGCACGTTGGACTTTTTCAAGACCCACCTGAGCTAGGGCGGCAGCAGCGTCACGTCGCTCAGTGGCACGGCCACACAGGGCAGGATGCAGCCCTCGGCCTTTTCCTCCGCGCTGAGGCCGGGCCAGTCCACGGTGTGGCGCACGCTGCCTTCGGCCAGCCGCCCCAGGCAGGTGCGGCAGGTGCCATTGCGGCAAGACCGGGGCCACGCCACCCCCTGCGCCAGCATGGCCAGCAGCAGGGTCTGGCCGGGCGGCACCGGCACCTCCACTTCGGGTTCACCCGGCCACAAGCACACCCGCAAGCGGTGTGGTGGTTCGCCCGACGCAACGGGACGCACGACGGGGGTGGTCAAAGCTTCAGCGTTCGTGTTTGCCTGCCGACCACGCTTGGCCGGCTGTGTCCGCCGCCCGCTGCGCCACTGCAGCGGGCACCGCCTCCAGCGGCGTGGCCATGCTGTCGTTCCAGCGGTTGAGAAACCCGAACATGGCGACCACACCCAGGATCTCCACAATCTGGGCCTCGCTCCAGTGCGCGCGCAGGGCCTCAAACAGTTCGTCCGTGACGGCGTTGGGCTGGCTGGCAGCGGCCAGCGCGAAATCCAGCGCCACCCGTTCGGCTGGGCTGAACAGCGGGCTGTGCGCGTGGTGCCACACGGCGGCCAGTTTGTCGGCAGGGACACCAAAGTTGGACGCGCCCAAGAGCGTGTGCGCCTGGCAGTAGAGGCAGCCGCTGGCCTTGCTCGCCACGTGCCCGATCAGGCGGCGCAGGCCCAGGTCCACCTCGCCGGACGGGTCCATGACGGCCGCGTTCAACTGTGCAAACGCCCGCACCAGGCCTGGCTTGCGCTGCATGGTCAACACGCTGTTGGGGGTAAAGCCCAACGTGCCCAGGAAAAAATTGAAGTGGTCCGCCAACTCCGGCGAGTGGTCGGCGGGCAAGGGTGTCAAGCGGGACATGGGGCCTCCGGTGGTGCAAATCAGCACAAAAAAACCATTTTCGCCTGCCGGCACCGCGATGCCCGCATGGGCACGTCCGTCTCGCCGGCCGACGCCGACAGCCGGCCACGGCTCGTGGTATGTTCCCTGCCCTTCAAAAGAATTTGTACAAAAGCCTATGAACACGACAGGCGGGATGGATGGACGGGCCACACTGTCGGCCGACACGCTGCGCGGCATTCGCCGTGGCATCGAAAAAGAAAGCCTGCGCGCCTTGCCCAGTGGCGCTTTGGCGCTCACACCGCACCCCGCAGCGCTGGGTTCCGCCCTCACCCATCCGCACATCACCACCGACTACAGCGAATCCCAGCTGGAACTGATCACCGGCGTGCACGCCGGGGTGGACGCCTGCCTGGCCGAACTGACCGAGATCCACCAGTTCACCTACCGCGCCATGCGCGAGCTGGGCGACGAGATGTTGTGGGTGTCCAGCATGCCCTGTGGCCTGCCCACCGATGAGACCATTCCGCTGGGGCGCTATGGTTCTTCCAATGTCGGCCGCGCCAAAAGCGTCTACCGCATGGGCCTCGGCCACCGCTATGGCCGGCGCATGCAGACCATCTCGGGCATCCACTACAACTGGTCGCTGCCTGGGGTGGACAGCGAGGGCTATTTCGGCCTGATCCGCAACTTCCGCCGCCACGCTTTTTTGCTGCTGACGCTGTTCGGCGCGTCGCCCGCCCTGTGCAAAACCTTCGTCGAAGGCCGCCAGCACGAGCTGCTGCCACTGGGCGAAGGCAGCATGTACATGCCCCACGGCACCTCGCTGCGCATGGGCCGCCTGGGCTACCAGAGCGACGCACAAGCCACGTTGGCGGTGAGCTACAACAGCCTGGAGGGCTACGCCGCCTCACTGCACGACGCCCTGACCCGCCCCTACCCGGCCTACGAACAGGTCGGCATACGCAACCCCGGCGGCGACTACAACCAGCTGGCCACCACGCTGTTGCAGATCGAAAACGAGTTCTACGGCACCATCCGCCCCAAGCGGGTGATTTATCCCGGCGAACGCCCGCTGCACGCGCTGCGCGAGCGTGGCGTGGAGTACGTGGAAGTGCGCTTGATGGACCTGGACCCGTTCGAGCCTGTGGGTATCAACGCCCAGACGCTGCGATTTTTGGACGTGTTCCTGTTGCACTGTCTGCAAACCGACAGCCCGCCCGACACGCCGCTAGAAATCGACGAGCTCAAGCACAACCAGCACCTGACCGCCGCGCGCGGGCGCGAGCCGGGCCTGACGCTGCGCCGCCACGGTGAGGAGGTGGCGCTGACGGCCTGGGGTGCGGAGATCGTGGCGCAATGTGTGCCCATTGCCCAGGCGCTGGACGCCGCCCACGGCACCGACGCCTACAGCCGCGCCGTGGACGATGCCCGGCACAAACTGGCCCGGCCAGACGAGCTGCCCTCGGCCCGGGTGTTGCAGGCCATCACCGGCGAACACAACAACGCCTTCGTGTCGTTTGTGCGCGAGCGTTCGCACCTCACGCAAGACCACCTGCTGGCGCTCCCTTGGAGCGATACCCAACAGGCCCGCTTCCAGGCCATGGCGGCGGCATCGGTCGAAGCGCAAAAAAAGATCGAGGCCAGTGACAGCCTACCGTTTGACATCTACCTGCAGCGCTACACCTCGGCCGAGCGCCTGGGTAAGCCCAGAACCCAGGCCGCCTGAGCGGGTGGCCGCCGCATCAGGTTCACTGCATCGAGTGCAGGCCGATGGTGTTGCCGTCGGGGTCGCGCACAACGGCGGCAAAACCATACTCGCCGATGGCGAACTTGGGCTGCAACACCTCCCCGCCGTTCTGGGTCACCCGGCCGGCTTCCACCGCGCAGTCAGCGCAGGAAAAATACACCATGGTGCCACCCCCACCGGGCTGCATGTGGGGACTTTTGACCAGCGCCCCTGCCGCGCCAGGGGCATTGTCCAGCCACTGGAACGCGCACATCGCCATGTCCTCACCCATAGCGGGCAGATCCAGCATGTCGCGCTGAAAGACGGCCTGGTAAAAAGCTTTGGCGCGCGCCATGTCGTCCACGTAGAGTTCAAACCAACCGACCGCGTTGTGTTGTGCCTGCATCTTGGCGCCCCCAGTTTGAAAGCGGACAGTGTAGGCAGCACCAACAGGCACCACAAGCCCGGCGCCCCGGCACAATGCCGACTTTGACAAACTTTGAGCGAGACCATCCCCCATGTCCATCCAGTGGTTTCCCGGCCACATGCACCTCACGCGCAAGGCCATCACCGAGCGCCTGGACGACACCGATGTGGTGATTGAGCTGCTGGACGCGCGCCTGCCGGGCTCCAGCGCCAACCCGCTGCTGGCCTCGCTCATCGGCGCCAAGCCCACGCTCAAGGTGCTGAACAAACAAGACCTGGCCGACCCCGAGCGCAACACCCTCTGGCTGGCCCACTACAACGCGCAGCCTCAAACCCGAGCGGTGCTGTTGGACGCGAGTGAAATCGCGCCTGCCCAGAAGCTGATCAAGGCCTGCTTCGAACTGGACCCCGAGCGCGGTGGCATGGTCAAGCCCATGCGGGTGCTGATCTGTGGCATCCCCAACGTGGGCAAGTCCACCCTCATCAACAGCCTGGTGAAAAAACGCGCCGCCCACACGGGTGACGAAGCCGGCATCACCCGGCGCGAACAGCGCGTGGTGCTGGCGGACGACTTCTACCTGTTTGATACGCCGGGCATGTTGTGGCCCAAGATCACCGTGCCCGAGAGCGGTTACCGCCTGGCCGCCAGTGGCGCCGTGGGCCGCAACGCCTACGACGAACGCGACGTGGCCATGGCCCTGCTGGGCTACCTGCGCGAGCAATACGCCGCCGGCCTCATCGCCCGCTACAAGCTGCCCAGCCTGGACGTGGGCAACGATGAGGCCCTGCTCTCGGCCATCGGCGCGCGGCGCGGTTGCCTGCAAGGCAAAGGCCGGGTGGACCTGCAAAAGGCCGCCGAAATCGTGCTGACCGAGTTCCGTGGCGGTCAGCTGGGCCGTGTGACGCTGGAAACGCCTGAGGCATTCATGGCGTGGAAAACCGCCGCCGACGCCGCAGAAGCCCAAAGGGCGGCGGACAAGGCCGCCAAGGAAGCCGCCCGCAAGGGCCGCGCGCCACGCGCCCCGGCGCCGACCGACCGCTGAGTCAGCCAAACCACCCGGGAAAACCCGGGTGATTTTTGGTCTCAGATTGTTAACAATCTGATGATTCACAAAAGGAACACAACATGAAAAAAATTCTGTCCGAAGTCAGCGGCAGCGTCTGGAAGCTGGAAGTGGCGGTGGGCCAATCGGTGCAGGCGGGTGACACGCTGCTGATCGTCGAATCGATGAAGATGGAAATCCCGGTGGAAAGCCCCAGCAGCGGCACCGTGACCGAGCTGCTGGTGGCCGAGGGTGATGCCGTGGCCGACGGCCAATGGCTGGTGCGTCTGGACTGAAGCCATGCACCCCAAAGACCTGGCTGCCCTGCAAGACGACCTGTTCAGCACCTGGGAAGGCGCGGTGGCCTTCCGGCTGTTCGCCGACCAGGACATCCCCACCCTCACCGTGCCCGAGCAGATCGCCGCCCGCCTGGGCGACCGCATCCTGGGCGGTCAGATGGCGCCCGGCGAAAGGATTGGCGAGCAGGAGCTGGCGGACGAATTCAGCGTCAGCCGCGGCCCCATCCGTGAAGCCCTGCGCATCCTGGAGCGCGAGGGTCTGGTCACCATCCTGGCGCGGCGCGGCGCCATCGTCACCGAGCTGTCCGCGACCGAGCTGAGCGAGCTGCTGGACATCCGCGCCGGGCTGTTTGAGGTGGTGGTGCGCAAGCTGGCCGCTTCGCAGCACCCGGAACTGCTGCCCATGCTGCGTGCCGGTGTGGCGCGCCTGCAAACCCTGGCGCCCCACCCCGAGGCCGGCGACGCCTACGCCGAAACCACTTACCGCCTGCTCATTTTGTGCGCGCGCATGACCGGCAACCGCCGTCTGCAACGCATGCTGACCGCCTTGTCGCTGCAAACCTTGCGTTACAGCAAGCTGGGTTTGGCATCCATCGAACGCCGCCAGCGCTCGGCCGTCTTGTGGGCACAAGCCACCGAAGCGCTGGAAACCGGCGACGTGGAACGCCTGGTGTCCCTCACCCGCCAGCGCATCGATGAATCCGCCGCCGAGGCCGTGCGCCTGCTGGCCGCCAGCGCACCCCGGAGCCGGCCATGAATGCCAACACGCGCAGCGGCCCGCTGCAAGACCTCAAGGTCATCGAGATCTGCTCCACCATCGCCGGCCCGGCCTGCACCCGCCTGCTGGCCGACTTTGGCGCCGACGTGATCAAAATCGAACCGCCCGAAGGCGACCCCGTGCGCCAGATGGGCCAGCACCTGGGCGACGTGTCGCTCTACGCCGCCTCCATCCTGCGCAACAAGCGCTCCATCGCGCTCGACCTCAAGACCGCCGAAGGCCGCGAGCTGGCGGCCGAGCTGATCGCCCGCGCCGACATCGTGGTGGAGAACAACCGCCCGGGCGTGATGGAGCGGCTGGGCCTGGGCTATGAGGCGATGTCGGCTCGCAACCCCGGCCTGGTGATGGTGCGCATCAGCGGCTACGGGCAAGACGGCCCTTACAGCGAACGCCCCGGCTACGGCGCCATCTGCGAGGCCGTGGGCGGCGTGCGCCACATGACCGGCGACCCCGATCGCCCACCGGCCCGCGTGGCCCTGGCCACCACCGATTACCTGTCGTCGGTGTACGCCGCCTTCGGCGCCATGGCCGCCATCCACGCGCGCCAGGCCACCGGCAAGGGCCAGGTGGTGGACGTGGCCTTGTACGAGGCGGCCTTCACCCAGATGGAGCCCATCGTGCCCGCACACGACAAGCTGGGCGTGGTGCCGCAGCGCGAGGGCTCCAACCTGCCCTCGATGGCGCCCAACAGCTCCTACCCCACGGCCGACGGCGGCTTCGTGCTGATCGCAGCCAACAGCCAACCCACCTGGCGCCGTCTGGTGGCCTTGATGCAAATGCCCGAGCTGTTGACCGACCCGCGGTTCGAGACCATACAGGCGCGCGGCCGGCCGGAGAACATGAAGGCCATCGATCAGATCATTGCCGACTGGACACGCGGCTTCGACGGCAACACGCTGGAGCACATGCTGCGCGCGGCCGAGGTGCCGACCTCCCGCGTCTACACCATTGCCGACATCTACGCCGACCCCCACTTTGCGGCCCGCCACATGCTGCAACAGGTGCCCCACCCCACGCTGGGCCACACCACCCAGATGGGTGTGGTGCCACGCCTGTCGGGCACGCCGGGTGCGGTGCACCGCAGCGGCCCCGACCTGGGGGCCGACGGTGCCGACATCCTGAGCGATGAACTCCAGCTGAGCGAAGCACGCCAGCAGGCCTTGATCCAGAGCGGTGCCGTCAAGGTGCCCAGCACAACCTGAGGAGACACCCATGACCCCCATGCACAACCCCACCCGCCGCCAGTGCCTGCTGGCCGGCGCCAGCCTGCTCGGCGGCCTGCCCGCTATGGGCCAGGCCGCCACTGGCTGGTTGCCCAGCCAGAACATCAACTACGTGATTGGCGTGGCGCCCGGCGGTTCGGTGGACCTGTACGCGCGTGGCATCAAACAGGCGCTGGACAGCCTCAAGCTGGTGAACGGGCAAACCGTGATCGCCGAGAACAAACCCGGTGCCGCCGGCCTGCTGGCCTTGCAGCAACTGCAGCGCAACCGGGGCAACGCACACCACCTCTCCACCTTCCACACCGGCGCCGTGGCCGGGCAGGCCAGCGGCATGCTCAAGGCCGACCTGCGCGAATTTGTGCCGGTGGCCATGCTGGTGGAGGAAACCACACTGTTCGCCGTGGGCGCCGATTCACCACTCAAAACCGCCCAAGACGTGCTGCAAGCGCTCAAGCGCGACCCGGCCAGCCTCAAGCTGGCGGTGGCGCCGGCACGCGGGCTCAACCTGCACCTGGCCCTGGCCAAGCCACTCAAGCTGGCCGGCGTGGACGTGGCCAAACTCACCGTCGTGCCTTTCCGTTCCTCGGCGGACTCGATGGCCGCATTGCTGGGTGGCCATGTGGACCTCGTGGCCGCCACCGGCCCCACCGTGGTGCCACTGGCGCAAGCCAGCAAGGTGCGCATGCTGGTCAGCTGCGCCGCGCAACGCGGCAGCGGCCCGCTGACCGAGGTGCCCACCTGGCGCGAGCTGGGCATCGCTACCGACTACGCCAGCTACAACGGCGTGCTGTTGCCGGGTGGTGTGGACGCGGAGCAAATCCGCTACTGGGAAAACGCGCTGCGCCAAGTGTCGCAATCACCCGAGTGGCGCGCCATGGTGGAGAAGTCGGGCAACCGCCCGGTGTTCAAAGGCTACGTCGATTCGCACCGCTACCTGGAGGCTGAACTGAACGGGTCGCGCGCGTTGGTGGCGTCGCTTGGCATGGGCACACCATGAGCCAGCCCAACTTGGTGCCCGAGGGTGAGTGGGCCACCGAACTCGCCGAGCTGCAGCAACGCCGCGCCCATGCGCTGGCCATGGGCGGCCCCGAGGCCCTGGCCAAGTTCAAGGCCAGCGGTCGCATGAACGCGCGCGAGCGCATCGCCCAGTTGATCGACGCGGGCAGCTTTCGCGAGGTGGGCGCGCTGGCCGGCAAGGGCCACTACAGCCGCGAAGGCCAGTTTGAGCGGCTGGACCCGACCAATGCCATCGTCGGCACCGGCCGCATCCAGGGGCGCAAGGTGGCGCTGCACGCCGACGACTTCACCATCCGCGCCGGCTCGTCCGAGGCCACCATCGCCGACAAGTGGATTTACATCGAGCGTTTGGCGCACCAGTTGCACCTGCCACTGATCCGCCTGGTCGATTCGGCCGGGGGCAGCGTGAAGCTGCTCATGCAAATCGGCGGCACCAAGATCCCCGAGTACCCGAGCTGGCCTGCGAACGAGCTGCTCAAGACCGTGCCCGTGGTGGGCGTGGCCTTGGGTGCCTGCGCGGGTCAGGGCGCGATCAAGGTGTTGTCGTCGCACTTCTCGGTGATGGTGCGCGAGCAGGCGCAGGTGATGGCCGCCGGCCCCCACGTGGTGCGCCAAGCCTACGCACAGGACGTGGACAAGAACGACCTCGGTGGCCACATGGTGCACCGCAAGAGCGCGCTGGTGCACAACGAGGCCGAAGACGAAGCCGATGCGCTGGCCCAGGTGCAACGGTTTCTGAGCTACCTGCCGCGCAGCGTGTTCCACCTGGCCCCCGTCACCCCACCCAGCGACGACCCGCAACGGGCCGACGACTGGCTCAAGAACGCCATCCCACGCGACCGGCGCAAGATCTACGACCCGCGCAAGATCCTGGCCAGCGTGATGGACCAGGGCTCGGTGTTCGAGATAGGCCGCTACCAAGGTGGCTCGGTCATCACCGCGCTGGCCCGACTGAACGGTGTGCCGGTGGGCGTGATCGCCAACGACCCCAAGGTGCAGGGCGGCGCCATGACGCTGCAAGCCGCCTACAAGATGGAGCGGCATGTGAAGTTGTGCAGCCAGTTCGGTCTGCCGGTGGTCAACTTTGTGGACCAGCCGGGCAACCAGACCGGCCTGGAAGCCGAGGTGGCCGGCACCTTGCTGGGCGCCACCCGCGTGGGTGAGGCCCTGCACGACTGCGCCTCCCCCTGGGTGTCCATCCTCATGCGGCGTTGCTTCGGCATGGCCGGCGCCCTGCACGGCCCCAAGTACGGCGAAGCGCTCAACCTGCGCTACGCCTGGCCGTCGGCCCGCTGGGGCTCCATCCCTATCGAAGGCGGGGTGATGGCCGCACACAAGGCAGAGATCGAGAGCGCGCCCGACCCAGCGGCCAAACGTGCCGAACTGGAGGCCTTCTACCTGAACATGACCTCACCCTTCCGCACGGCAGAGAAGTTCGGGATCATGGACATCATCGACCCACGCGAGACCCGCGCCATCCTGTGCGATTGGGTGGAGGATGCGTGGGCGTTGGTGCAAACCTCGGGTCGGATCGCCGGTTGACAGGCTGCTAACCCCCACGCTCCGCCGCCCTGCGGGTCGCTGCCCCCAAGGGGGCGGATTCGCCTTGGGGCGGCCCGGCGGCGAATCAATCCACCTCCAGCAGCAGCCGCATGCCCACCAGGGTGTAGCGCGTGCTGGGAGCGTTCCAGTTGCGGTAAGCACAGCGTGCGTACAGGCTCCAGGTGTGCCACGAGCCGCCCCGGCGCACGCGCACGTCGCCGGTCGCCGGCCCTTGCGGATCGTTGGTGGGCGCTTGGGCGTAGTAATCGTCGGCGTGCCAATCCGACACCCACTCCCAGGCGTTGCCCAGCATGTCGTGCAGACCCCAGGCGTTGGGTGCGAAGCGGCCCACCGGCGCGGTGAAGGGAAAACCGTCGCTGCCGCGCAGGGCAAAACCGGACCAGCGCGGCCAGTGCACAGCGGCATCGGCATCAAAGGTGTTGGCGATCTCAAGCAAGCGCTGCGGGTCGTCGCCGTTGGGGTATCGGGTGCTGCTGCCGGCGCGGCAAGCGTATTCCCACTCGGCCTCGGTGGGCAGGCGGTAGCGCCGGCCCTCGGTGCGGCTGAGCCAGGCGGCGAGGGCCACAGCATCGTTCCAGGTGACGTTGAGCACTGGGTGCTCGTCGGTCTGGGCAAAGCCTGGGTGGCTCCAGGCATAGCGCGGATCGCGGCCCTCGAACGCGTCGCCACGGGCCGTGGTGGCGGGGTCGTAGGCCGGGTTGTGGCCGTAGCCGCCGGTGCCGTCGCGCACGGACTCGGGCACATGGCCCGATCGCTCCAGAAAACGCCGAAACTGCCCCACCGTGACCTCGTGTTGGCCAAGCCAAAAATCGCGTGTGATGCGCACACGGTGCACCGGTGCCTCGTCGCCCAGCAGGCCAAACCGCTCGGACGGGTAGGACGGGTAATCGCGTTGCCAGCGTTCGGCGGGCTCGGCGTGGCCCATCTGGAACGCACCCGCAGGCACCCACACAAAGCGCATGCCCAGGCTGTTGACCCAAACAGTGGGCGGCCCACCCACTTCGCCGGCCACCGCCGACCCCATCCACACGCACAGGCCGGCCCACACCAGAGATCGCATCGTCAGTCTCCTCGACCATCTGAGCGCCTATCATGCCGCAGCATGAGCCCTCCCCACTTCAGCCTGCGAGAAGACGAAATCGAATTCACCGCTGTGCGCGCGCAAGGTGCGGGCGGGCAGAACGTGAACAAGGTGTCCAGCGCGGTGCACCTGCGCTTCGACATCCGCGCCTCGTCGTTGCCCGGTGAGGTCAAGGCCAAGCTGCTGGCCTGCGCGGACCAGCGCATCAACGACGCGGGTGTGGTCGTGATCAAGGCCCAGACCCACCGCAGCCAGGGCCGCAACCGCGCCGAAGCCCTGCACCGGCTGCACACGCTGATCGAGGGCGCGCTGTACGAGGCGCCCACCCGCCACGCCACCCGACCCACCCACGCGTCCAAACAACGCCGGCTGTTGCACAAGGCGGCACGTGGGCAGATCAAACGCCAGCGCGGACGGCCGCGCGAAAACGACTGAGTGCACACGGCACATGGCGTGCCTCACACCGGCACCCGCCAACGTTGGCGGGGCGCGCGCAGCGTGTGGCGCTCGCGATAGGCCTGGGGCGTGAGGCCCACATGGCGGGTGAAGATGCGGCGAAACGCGGCCGGGTCGGCGTAACCGCAGGCCTGCGCGATCGCCGGGATGCCCTCCAGCGTGATCTCCAGCAGCAGGCGCGCGCGCTCGCAGCGCAGGCGGAGCAGGTGGTCCAGCGGCGAATGGCCCAGTGCCTCCTGAAAGTGACGCAGCAGGGTGCGTGGGCTCACCGCCGCTGCACGCGCGACGGCGGCCAAGGCGTAAGGCTGGTCCACCTGTTTTTCCAGGTGTTCAATGGCACGCGCCAGCGCGCTGTCGCGGGTGGTGGGCAGGGGCTGGGCCTGCAAAGCCTCCTGCGCCGCCTTCTGGCGCGCGGCATCGGGCCGCAACACGGAGGCCAACGCGGCATGCAAGTCGTGGTCCCAGCACTGCGCCACCAGGGCCAACACCAGCTCGCCCGTGTCCTGGGGCAAGGCGGCGCTGAACCACGGCCCGTCCACACACACCTCGGTGCCTGCGGCGATCACCACGTCGGGGTGATCGCGGTGAAAAGCCGCCGCCCAGTACCAGGGCAAAGCCACACGGTGTCCGCTCAAACGCCCGCTGCCTGCCGCCCACCAGGCACCGTTGCCCAGGGTCAACACCCGCTGGCCTTGGTCAATGGCCACCGCCAGATGCCGACGCAGCGGGCCGTGCCGCGCCACGGTCTGGCGCAACGTGGGCACGTCGGCGGTGTGTTGGCTGAGCACCCACTGTGCCTGTGGCGGGCCCTCGAACACCCCTTCGCTCAACATGGGCTGGCAGGGGCCATGCGTCACGGGCATCGGCTGTCCCTGTGCATCACACAAACGCCAACCCAAACGTGGCGCGGTGCGCCCCACACGCAGCCGCGCGATCAGGTTGGCGGCACGCAGCAATTCGATCGCGTGCAACACATGGCCCATGGCGGTGGTAGGTAACACCGGAAAGTCGATCCCCAACAGGCGAGGTGGCGGCATGGTGGTGATGGCGATTTCAGCTTGTTTGTTGGCGATTTTGCCTTTTCTTTGAAACCCACGCACCCCTAGCATGGCCGGGTGTTCCACCCCAACCCCTGCCTGCCCATGTTTGCTTCACTGAAACCCCTGCCCGCTGCCAGCCTGTTGGCGGCGACCCTGTGCGCCCTGCCCGGTGCCCATGCCCAAACCCTGGACGCCGCCGGCCTGCACAAGCTGGACACCGCCATCCAGGCACTCGCCCCCAAGATCGTGGCCTGGCGCCGCGACATCCATGAACACCCCGAGCTATCGGGCCAGGAAGTGCGGACCGCCCAGTTGGTGGCCGAGCACCTGCGCCGCCTGGGCATGGAGGTGCAAACCGGCGTGGGTGGCACCGGCGTGGTGGGCACGCTCAAGGGCGGCCTGCCCGGCAAGGTGGTGGCGCTGCGCGCCGACATGGACGCCCTGCCCATGCCCGAAAACACCGGCCTGCCGTTCGCCTCCAAAGCCAAGTCCACCTACCTGGGCAAGGAGGTACCCGTCACCCATTCGTGTGGACACGACGCCCACGTGGCCATGCTCATGGGCGCGGCGGAGGCACTGGCCGGCATGAAAGCCACGTTGCCGGGCACGGTGAAGTTCATCTTCCAGCCGGCCGAAGAAGGTGCGCCGGTGGAGCCCGAAGCCAACGGCAAGGTGCCCAGCTTTGGCGCCAAAGCCATGGTGGAGGCCGGCGTGCTGATAGACGTTCAGGCCATCTACGGCCTGCACATCACCGCCAACCTGCCCAGTGGCATGGCGGGCTACCGCAGCGGCCCGCTGATGGCGGGGTCAGACAACATCCACATCCATGTGGAGGGCAAGGGCGGCCACGGCTCATCGCCCTGGTCGGCGGTGGACCCCATCGTGGCCGCCAGCCAGGTGGTGCTGGGCCTGCAGACGGTGGTGAGCCGCCAGCTCAACATCAGCAAGGAGCCCGCCGTCATCACCATCGGCCAGATCCAGGGGGGAACCCGCTACAACATCATTCCCGACAACGTCGAGATGATGGGCACGCTGCGCACCTTCGACGAAGACATGCGCCAGGATGCCCTCAAGCGCATCACCACGACCGCAGAGTCGATTGCGGCCGCCAGCGGCGCCAAGGCCAAGGTGCGGTTTGGCCCGGTGGCCTACCCCGTGACCACCAACCCGGCGGCACTCACCGAAGCCTCGCTGCCCGCACTCAAGCTCGCCATGGGCGGCAAAGCCATGGTGATCCCCAAGGTCAGCGGCTCCGAGGATTTCTCGGAGTTCCAGAAAGTGGTGCCCGGCTTCTTCTACTTCCTGGGCGCGCCGCCCAAGGGCAAGGACTTCACCAAGGCGCCGCCCAACCACTCACCGCAGTTCGACATCGACGAGGACCAGCTGCCGGTGGGCGCGCGCAGCCTGGCCGCGCTGGCGGTGGACTTCCTGCAGCGCACCAAGTGAGCCCGGCACACTGAGCATTCCGCCACGCCTCGCCCGCGTGTGCGTGGCCGAATGCTTCACAGGCGATTAGATGAAACCTAGAATGGGCAGCCAGGGAGGCGAGTGGGCTGCTTGCATGGGATACGGGGCGCAACGGGTTGCGTCTGCCGGGTGTTCTGTGTGCCACGCCCCAGAACAACAAGATGTTTGTCAAACTGACACCCGCAGGCGAAGCCGCCGTCTGGCAATGGGTTCAAGCGGTAAAAAAAGACGCCGAATCGCTGGCGCAATCGGCCTGGATCGCCCAGGCCCACAAACAGGTCAATCTGTGCGACACCAGCTTTGACGGCCTCTACCGGATTTGGCTTAGGGGCGCCGATTCGGTGAACGGCCACCTGCAAGCCCTGGTCTTGAAGCCCGACTGGTACGAGGTTCAAACCGCGCGACTGGCCATTGCCGCCCCGCCCGTGGACGCCTTCAGCTTCTGACCCCGCTGCGCCACCAGCGCCCTGAACCACAGGGCACGCGCCCACACATCAGTGGGCCTGATCCCAGTTGGCGCCCACCCCCACCTCGGCCAGCAGCGGCACGCGCAGCTGGGCCACACCGGCCATCAGGCGCGGCACCTCGGCCTTGAGCCAGTCCACATCGCCCTCGGGCACCTCGAACACCAGTTCGTCGTGCACCTGCATGACCATCTTGATGGCCGGTTTCTCGGCATCCAGCACCGCCTGCACCGCGTTCATGCTCATCTTGATGAGATCGGCCGCCGTGCCCTGCATGGGGGCGTTGATGGCGGCGCGCTCCAGGCCGGCAAGCTGCGCGCCCTTGGCCGTCTGGATGCCAGCAAGCTGTAGGCGTCGGCCAAAAACGGTCTCCACGTAACCCTGCTGTTTCGCCGTCTCGCGCGTGGACTCCATGTACACCTTCACCCCTGGGTAGCGCTCGAAGTAGCGCGTGATGTAGTTTTTGGCGGCCGTGTTGTCTATGCCCAGATTGCGCGCCAGGCCAAAGGCGCTCATGCCGTAGATCAGGCCGAAGTTGATGACCTTGGCGTAGCGGCGCTGTTCGCTGCTGACCTGATCAAGCGGTACACCAAACACCTCGGCGGCAGTGGCGCGGTGCACGTCCAGGCCGTCGTGGAAGGCCTTGAGCAGGGCCGCGTCGTTGCTGATGTGGGCCATGATGCGCAGCTCGATCTGGCTGTAGTCGGCGCTGGCGATCACATGGCCAGGCGCGGCGACAAAGGCCTCGCGCACGCGCCGGCCCTCGGGCGTGCGGATGGGGATGTTCTGCAGGTTGGGGTCGTTGCTGGACAGGCGCCCGGTCACGGCCACCGCCTGCGCGTAATGCGTGTGCACGCGGCCGGTGCGTGGCAGCGCGAGTTGGGCCAGCTTGTCGGTGTAGGTGCCCTTGAGCTTGGAGAGGCTGCGGTGCTCCAGCAGCTTGGCCGGCAGCGGGTAGTCCGCCGCGAGTTTTTCCAGCACCTCCTCGTCGGTGCTGCGGGCGCCGGTGGCCGTCTTTTTCACCACCGGCATGCCCAGCTTGTCGAAGAAGATCTCGCCCAGCTGCTTGGGGCTGGCCAGGTTGAAGGGCTGGCCGGCGATCTCGTAGGCCTCGGCCTCCAACTGCAGGATGCGCTGGCCCAGCTCGTGGCTCTGCTTCGCCAGCGTGGGCGCATCGATCAGCACGCCGTTGCGCTCGACGCGGTAGAGGGTCTCGCTGCTGGCGATTTCGAGTTCGTAGATGAAGCGCAGCTTCTCAATGGCCTCGATCTGGGGCCACAGCGCCAGGTGCACGTCCAGGGTCTGGTCAGAGTCCTCGCACGAGTATTCCGCCGCGCGCGCGATGTCCACCTGGTCAAAAGTGATCTGGTTGGCGCCCTTGCCACACAGGTCCTCGTAGCTGATGCCGCTGCGGCCCAGGTGGCGCTGCGCCAGGCTCTCCAGTCCATGGGGCATGTGGGCCTCGAGCACGTAGCTCTGCAGCATGGTGTCGTGTGCGTAGCCCCGCACCTCGATGCCGTGGTTGGCAAACACATGGCGGTCGTACTTGATGTGTTGGCCGAGCTTCTTGGCCTGTGGGTTTTCCAGCCAGGGCTTGAGCCGCGCCAGCACCTCGTCGCGCGGCAGTTGCTCGGGCGCGTCGGGGTAGCGGTGCGTGAGCGGAACATAGGCGGCCGAACCGGGCGCCACGCTGAAGGAGATGCCCACGATCTCGGCCACCATCTCGTCGAGCGAAGTCGTCTCGGTGTCCAGTGCCACCAGATCGGCGGCCTGCAGCTTGGCCAGCCAGGCGTCGAAGGCGTCCCAGGTCAGGACGGTGTCGTACGCCAGCTGGCTGGCTGGCTTGGCGGGCGCGGATGCCGCCTCGGCGGGTTCATCGAACAGGCCGGGGGTGGCGGACGATGCCCGGGGCGACGAAGCCGGGGCGGGGGCCGCGTCCCCCTCGCCCAAGGCCTTGGCCAACCCCTTGAAGCCGTACTTCAGGTAGAACTCGCGCAGCGGCCCGACGTCGCCCGGCCGCCCGACCAGCGCATCCAGCGCCGGCAGACCGTCCACCCAACCGCTCAGGTCGCAATCGGTCTTGATGGTCAGCAGCTGGCGGCCGGTGGGCAGCCAGCCCAAGGTGTTGCGCAGGTTCTCGCCCACCACGCCCTTGATGTTCGCCGCGTTGTCCACCACGCCCTGCAGCGAACCGTACTCCTTGAGCAGCTTCACCGCCGTCTTGGGCCCCACCTTGGGCACACCGGGCACGTTGTCCACGGCGTCGCCCACCAGGGTCTGGTAGTCCAGCATCAGGTGCGCCGGCACGCCGAATTCGGCTTCCACACCGGCCAGATCGCGCGTCTTGCCCGACATGGTGTCGATGATGGTGATGTGTTCGTTGACGAGCTGGGCCAGGTCCTTGTCACCGCTGGAGATGATCACCTCCACGCCCTGGCGCGCCGCCGTCACGGCCAGCGTGCCGATCACGTCGTCGGCCTCCACACCGGGCACGTCCAGCACCGTCCAGCCCAGGTGCCGCACCACCTCGTGGATGGGCGCGATCTGGCTGCGCAGGTCGTCCGGCATGGGGTCGCGGTGGGCCTTGTATTCGGGGTAAATGGCGTCGCGGAAGGTCGGCCCCTTGGCATCGAACACACAGGCGATGTAGTTCGCCGGGTACTGCTTGCGCAGCGCCTGCACCATGTTGATCAGGATGCGGATGGCGCCGGTCTTCTGCACCGTGCCGTCGGGCAGGGTGGTGGACATGGTTTCACCACCGGCAAAAAAGGCGCGGTAGAGGTAGCTGGAGCCGTCGATCAGGACCAGGGTGGGCTTGTTCTCGTTCATCGCACCATTGTCGCGGCAATCGCCGGGCGGCCCCGCGACCTACAATCCGGCATGCGCCGAATTTCCTGCCTCGCCCCCACCCTCCTGCTGCTCAGCCTGGGCAGCGCCGCCTTCGCCCAAACCGCCACGCCGCCCAAGGTGGTGGAGCAGCGCACCGAGCGCATCCAGCACAAGGATGCGGGCAGCCAGATCGACGAATTGCGCGTGGGCGGCGAAACCCGCCGCATCGACGTCACCACCCAGACCGACGTGCCCGCCTACCAGGTGACGCCGCCCAGCGCCAACGAGGCGCCCGCCTCGGGCGGCCAGCGCACCGGCAGCGGTGGCAAGACCAGCTGGCGAATGTTCAACTTCTGATCGCGCCCGCGCGATTCAACCGACCACGAGCCCCGCGCCATGGCCGTCTTCACCGAAGTCACCCCCCTTGATGCCACCGCCCTGCTCACGACCCTGGAATTGGGTGAACTGGTGGAACTCAAAGGCATCAGCGGCGGCATAGAGAACACCAACTACTTCCTCACGTCCGCGCAGGGCGGCACGCAGCGTCGGCACGTGCTCACCTTGTTCGAGCGCCTGAGCTTCGAGCAACTGCCCTTTTACCTGCACCTGATGCAACACCTGGCGGCACACGGCATCCCGGTGCCGAACCCGGTGGCTACACCCCAGGGCGAGATCCTGCTCAAGGTGAAGGGCAAACCCGCCGCGCTGGTCAACCGCCTGAGCGGCCACAGCGAGCTGGCCCCCACCACCGACCACTGCGCCCAAGTGGGTGCCATGTTGGCGCGCATGCACCTGGCTGGGCGCGACTACCCGCGCCACCAGCCCAACCTGCGCGGCCTGCCCTGGTGGAACGAAACCGTGCCCGTGGTGCTGCCTTACATGGACGCCGAACAAGCCCAGTTGCTGCGCAACGAACTGGCCTACCAAAACCACGTGGCCGCCAGCGCCGCCTACGCCGCCCTGCCGCGAGGCCCGGTGCACGCCGACCTGTTCCGCGACAACGTGATGTTCGACAACGGCCAGCTCAGCGGCTTTTTCGACTTCTACTTCGCAGGCGTGGACACCTGGCTGTTTGACTTGGCGGTCTGCCTCAACGACTGGTGCATCGACCTGCCCACCGGCGCCCACGATGGCGAACGTGCCCAGGCTTTTGTGGCCGCGTACCAGAGCGTGCGTCCGCTGGAAGCGGCCGAGCGCCAACTGCTGCCCGCCATGTTGCGCGCGGGTGCCCTGCGCTTCTGGGTGTCGCGTCTGTGGGACTTCCACCTGCCGCGCGAAGCCAGCATGCTCAAGCCACACGATCCCACCCACTTTGAGCGTGTGCTGCGCGAGCGGGTCGAACGGCCGGTGCCCGTTGTTGCCCTGGAGCCCGTCGCCGCATGAAACTGCATCCTGTGAGCGCCCGCACCGGCCTGCTGTGGGTGCGCGAAGGCATCAAGACGTTCTGGCGCCAACCGCTGGCCATGTCGGGCCTGTTTTTTCTCTTCATGGCGGTGGTGTCGGTGATTTCGGTGCTGCCACTCATTGGCACCGCCCTCGCCCTGGCCCTGCTGCCGGCCGCCACCCTGGGCCTGATGGCCGCTGCGCGTGAAGCCTCGGCGGGCAAATTTCCCATGCCCACGGTGCTGGCCAGCGCCTTCCGGGCCGGCAAGGAGCGCCTGACCGCCATGTTGCAGCTGGGCGCTTATTACGCAGCCGGTTTTTTGCTGGTGATGGGCATCTCGGCTTTGTTCGACGGAGGCCAGTTTGCCCAGATGTACCTGGGCGGCGGCAATGTCACCGCCGAAACCATCCAGAGCGACGACTTCCAGACCGCGATGCTGGTGGGCATGACGCTGTACCTGCCGCTGGCGTTGTTGTTCTGGCACGCGCCCGCGCTGGTGCATTGGCACGGCGTGTCGCCCATCAAAAGCCTGTTCTTCAGCTTCATGGCCTGCTGGCAAAACAAGTGGGCCATGCTGGTCTACCTGCTGGGCTGGTTGGGCGTGTTTGTGCTCGGTGGCGTGGTGGTGAGCCTGATCGCCGGGCTGATGGGCGGTGCGGTCATGCAGGTCGTGCTGTACCCGGCCGCGCTGTTGATGGCGGCCATGTTTTTCACCTCGTTTTACTTCACCTTTCGCGACAGTTTCGCAGAGTAACCCCCCGCGCCGCGCCTAAGGGCGCGTCACCCCCCAAGGGGGGCGACACCAGCCGTCCGGCAGAGCCGGCCCGGCGGTGTCCTGGGTTGGGGCACGCGCTCCGACTGTTTGCCTGGTGGTTCACTCGACGGGGGTGAGCTTGGCCACGCTCAGCGCCAGCCACTTGGTGCCGTGGCGCGGGAAGTTGATCTGGGCTCGCGCATCGGCGCCGCTGCCTTCCACGGTCAGCACCTTGCCTTCGCCGAACTTGTTGTGGAAGACCTTCATGCCGGCGCGCACCGCGTTGCCGTCGTCCTTGCGGGGTGGCACGGGGGCGGCCGCCGCTTCGGCCCAAGGTGCCACCGCGCCCGCTCCGCCATAGGCGCCACGCGGTGAGGCCTGGTCGTTCCAGCCCCAGCGCGCACCCTTGAGTGATCCGGCCATGCTGCCGGTGGCAGGTGGGCGTGGCGCGATCCACTTGAGGTTCTCCTCCGGCAGTTCGTCGAAGAAGCGGCTCTTGAGGTGGTAGCGCGTCTGCCCGTGCAGCATGCGCGTTTGTGAATGGCTCAGGTACAAGCGCTTGCGCGCGCGGGTGATGGCCACGTACATCAGGCGGCGCTCCTCCTCCAGCCCGGCACGGTCGGACAGCGAGTTCTCGTGCGGGAACAAGCCCTCCTCCATGCCGGTGATGAACACCGCGTCGAACTCCAGGCCCTTGGCGGCGTGCACCGTCATGAGCTGCACCGCGTCCTGGCCGGCCTGGGCCTGGTTGTCGCCCGATTCGAGCGCGGCGTGCGTGAGGAAGGCCGCCAGCGGGCTCAGCGTTTCGCCATCCGGGGTGATGCCGTCGATCTGCAAACCCGTGAGTTCAGGCAACGAAGGATCGAGCCCCTGGCTGGCCGGGCTTTGGGTGAGCACCGCACCGGTTTCGTCCACCGGCAAGGCCACAGCATCACGGCCAAAGCCTTCCTGGGTCACAAAACTCTCGGCGGCGTTGACCAGTTCTTCCAGGTTCTCCACCCGGTCGGCACCGTCGCGGTCGGCGCGGTAGTGTTCGATCAGGCCGCTGTGGTCCAGCACCAGCTCCACGATCTCGCGCAGCGTCTTGCCTTCGGTGGCTTCGCGCAACACCGCCATCTTGGCAATGAAACCGTTGAACTTGGTGCGTGCCGCGCCTTCCAGCCTGTCCACACCCGCGTGCAGCGACACGCCCGCCGCCCGCGCCGCGTCCTGCAGCATCTCCACGCTGCGCCCGCCAATGCCACGCGGCGGGAAATTGACCACGCGCATGAAGCTGGTGTCATCAAACGGGTTCTCCAACAGGCGCAGGTAGGCCAGCGCGTGCTTGATTTCGGCGCGCTCAAAGAAACGCAATCCGCCGTAGACGCGGTAAGGCACGCCCGCGTTGAACAGCGCAGTTTCAATCACCCGGCTCTGCGCATTGCTGCGGTAAAGCACAGCGATTTCGGTGCGCTCATAGCCGTCGTTGCGGATGAGCTGGCGCATCTCTTCCACCAGCCACTGCGCCTCTTCGAAATCGGTGGCGGTTTCCATCACACGCACCGGCTCGCCCGGCCCTTGCGAAGTGCGCAGGTTCTTGCCCAGGCGCTCGCTGTTGTGGCTGATGAGGGCGTTGGCCGAGTCGAGGATGTTGCTGTGGCTGCGGTAGTTTTCCTCCAGCTTGATCTGGTGCTGGACGTTGAACTCACGCACGTAGTCGCGCATGTTGCCCACGCGCGCGCCGCGAAAGGCGTAGATGCTCTGATCGTCGTCGCCCACCGCCAGCACGGCGTTGCCACCGCTCACGAACCGGCCGTTCTCCTCGTGCCCGGCCAGCTGTTTGAGCCACGCGTACTGCAGGCGGTTGGTGTCCTGGAACTCGTCCACCAGGATGTGGCGGAAGCGCCGTTGGTAGTGTTCGCGCAGCGGGTCGTTGTCGCGCAGCAGCTCGTAGCTGCGCAGCATCAGCTCGCCAAAATCCACCACCCCTTCGCGCTGGCACTGTTCTTCGTACAGCTGGTACAGCTCAACCTTCTTGCGCGTTTCCTCATCGCGCACCACCACGTCGCGCGGGCGCTGGCCGTCTTCCTTGCAACCGGCAATGAACCACTGCAGCTGTTTGGGCGGAAAGCGGTCCTCGTCCACACCGAATTGTTTGCACAGACGCTTGACCGCGCTGAGCTGGTCCTGCGTGTCCAGAATCTGAAAGCTTTGTGGCAGGTTGGCGGCTTTCCAGTGGGCGCGCAGCAGGCGGTTGCACAGGCCGTGGAAGGTGCCGATCCACATGCCCCGTACGTTCACCGGCAGCATGGCGCTCAGCCGGGTCATCATTTCCTTGGCGGCCTTGTTGGTGAAGGTCACGGCCAGCAGGCCGCCCGGCGACACCTGCCCGGTTTGCAGCAGCCAGGCGATGCGCGTGGTGAGCACGCGGGTTTTGCCCGAACCGGCCCCGGCCAGGATGAGGGCGTGTTCGGCCGGCAGCGTCACCGCCTGGAGCTGCTCGGGGTTGAGGTGGTGGAGCAGGGGCGAGGTGGTCTCGGCGGCGTCATGGAGCAAAGTCATGACCCGATTTTAGGAAGCCCAGCGACATGCTTCGTTTTATATGAAGCACATCGGATTTCCCGTATGACCCTGTTTCCCCGTGCCCGAGTAGAATCAATCACCGGGCCCAAGTTTTTTGGCGCCCGGTTTTTTTTGCCCGGCCTTCCGGCCAGCGGCACAAAAGCACCGGCAGCCAAGCCAAGCGCCCTCTTCTTCACACCTCTGGAGCTTGAGCGCTATGGAAATTTTTGACTACGACAACATCCTGCTGCTGCCACGCAAATGCCGCGTGGAAAGCCGCTCGGAGTGCGACACCAGCGTGGAGCTGGGAGGCCGCCGCTTCAAACTGCCGGTGGTTCCGGCCAACATGAAAACCGTGGTGGACGAAAACATCTGCCTCTGGATGGCCCAGAACGGTTATTTCTACGTGATGCACCGCTTTGACCTGGACAACGTGCAGTTTGTGCGCGACATGCGCGCGGCCGGCGTGTTCGCCTCCATCTCGCTGGGCGTGAAGGCCCCCGACCGCGCCACCGTGGACACGTTGGCCAGCGAGGGCCTGGTGCCCGAGTACATCACCATCGACATCGCCCACGGCCACGCCGACAGCGTGCGCGACATGATTGGCTACATCAAGGGCAAGCTGCCGAGCAGCTTCGTGATCGCGGGCAACGTGGCCACACCCGAGGCGGTGATCGACCTGGAAAACTGGGGCGCCGACGCCACCAAGGTGGGCGTGGGCCCGGGCAAAGTCTGCATCACCAAACTGAAAACCGGTTTTGGCACCGGCGGCTGGCAGCTCAGCGCGCTCAAGTGGTGCGCGCGGGTGGCCACCAAACCCATCATTGCCGACGGCGGCATCCGCAGCCATGGCGACATCGCCAAGAGTGTGCGCTTTGGTGCCACCATGGTGATGATCGGCTCGCTGTTCGCCGGCCACGAAGAGTCGCCGGGCAAGACCGTGGAAGTCGATGGCGAACTGTTCAAGGAGTACTACGGCTCGGCCAGCGACTTCAACAAGGGCGAGTACAAACACGTCGAAGGCAAACGCATCCTGGAGCCCATCAAGGGCAAGCTGGCGGAAACGCTGGTGGAAATGGAGCAGGACGTGCAGAGCTCCATCAGCTATGCCGGCGGCACCAAGCTGATGGACGTGCGCAAGGTGAACTACGTGATCCTGGGCGGCGACAACGCCGGCGAACACCTCTTCATGTGACCGCTGTTGGGCCGCTGCGCAGCGGCCCAGCCTCGCGCTCAATGGTGGCGGCCATGGGTTTGCACAAGCCTGCGGCAAACAGTGCCTCCCCAACCACAAAGGCCGGCCCCACCAGCAGGCCCACCAGGTCGTCGGCAAACGCGGGCTTGCGGCCTTCCCAGTGGTGGCCCACAAACTGGAACACCCAGCCCAGCACAAACGCGCCCACACCCCAGGCCAGCCAGGTGGCGGTGGGCGCGCTCATCAGCAGGTGGGCCGCCCAGATCAGCCACAGGTTGACCACACTGGTGGCCAGCCCCACCAGGCCCAACCCACGCGTGAGGTACCAGGCGGTGCTCAGCAACCACAGCACCATGCCGGGAGTGGCATACAAGCCACTGCCCAGCTCCCACAGCGGCCGGTTGAGCAGCACGCCGATGGCGAACACGATCATGGGAATACCCACGAAGTGGGTGGCGATGTTGCGGCGGTCGCGGTGGTAGTGGGCGTACTGCACCATCAAGGCGGTGCCGTCGCGGAACAGAGAGGCCATGGTTTGTCCCTTCGGTTGAGCAGTTTCAGGGTCTATCGGCGCAGGCAAAGCCCCCCAGTCCAGCCCAGGCGCGAGCAGCGGCAGGAACGGTGGTGATGTGTTGCATGGTGTGCTTTGCGTTCCGTTTCACATTGTCAATAGAATGACCCAGTGACTCACATTTCTACCACCGACACCCACGCTGCCCCACCTGGCAAACCCCAGCACATCGCCGTTCTGGGCATTGGCCTGATGGGTTTTCCGATGGCGCGCCGCCTGTGCGAGGCCGGCCACACCGTGACCGCCTGGAACCGCTCGCGCGAGAAGGCCGAGCGCCTGTTGCCTTTTGGCGCCCAGGTGGCCAACAGCCCGGCCGAGGCCGTGCGCGGGGCCGACGTGGTGATCACCCTGTTGACCGATGGCCCTGCCGTGGGTGCGGTGTTGTTGGCATCCGACACGCTGGCGGCCTACCGACCGGGCGCACTGGTGATCGACATGTCCTCCATCAAACCCGACGAAGCGCGCGCACACGCACACCAGTTGGACACGGTCGGGGTGCGGCACATTGACGCACCGGTATCGGGTGGAACGGTGGGGGCCGAGCAAGGCACGCTGGCCATCATGGCCGGCGGCGATGCCGAGGACGTGGCCGCCGCCCAGCCGGTGCTGAGCGTGCTGGGCCGTTGCACCCCGGTGGGGCCACATGGCTCAGGGCAGTTGGCCAAACTGGCCAACCAGATGATCGTGGGCATCACGATTGGCGCGGTGGCAGAGGCCTTGCTGCTGGCGGCCAAGGGCGGCGCCGACATGGCCCAGGTGCGCCAGGCGCTGATGGGCGGTTTTGCCGACAGCCGCATCATGCAGTTGCACGGCCAGCGCATGGTGGAGCGCGACTTTGCCAAACGCGCGGCCATGACGGTGCAGCTCAAGGACATGCGCAACGCCATGGCCACGGCGCAGGCCATGGGGTTTGAAGCCCCCATCACCGCCTTGTTCGAATCGCTCTACGCCCAGGCCGTGCAGGACGGCTTGAGCGACCTCGACCACGCCGGCCTGTTTGTGGCGCTGGCGCAGCGCAACGGGATGACATGAGCCGCGACACCACACGCTGGTGGGCGCACCGACACCTGCCACTGCTGGTCTTTTTGGTGGGGGTGCTGCTGTCCTCGGTCCTCGTGTGGCGGGTGGAGCAACAACGGGTCGAAGCCGAACGCACAGTGCTGCTGAGCTTGGCGACCGACCAGGCCAAAGCCATTGAAAGCCGCATCGACCGGCTGCTGTCGTCCACCTACCTGGTGGCCGCCGCACTGCGCAAGGACAAGGGAAAGGTGATCGACTTTGACACCCTGGCACAAGAAATTCTGCCCTTCTACCCAGGCATCACGGCCTTGTCGGTCTCGCCCGGTGGTGTGGTGCGCCATGTGGTGCCGCTGGAACCCAACCGGGGCTTGCTGGGTTTCAACCAGTTTGAAGA
Organism: Hydrogenophaga atypica; assembly: GCF_042665215.1. NCBI lineage: Bacteria > Pseudomonadati > Pseudomonadota > Betaproteobacteria > Burkholderiales > Comamonadaceae > Hydrogenophaga > Hydrogenophaga atypica. Next base: position 129,367 of record NZ_JBHTCA010000003.1, on the reverse strand, counting down.
CCCACGGCAAAACGTGGAAGCACTGCGTGCCCGCGACACCGGCCAGCTCACCTTGGCCGGGCCACTGAATCTGGTGCAAGGTGGTCTGGGGGTGGTGGGCAGGTTGCCGGTGTTCGTCAACAACGACCAGGGTGTGCGCACCTTTTGGGGATTGGTGAATGTGACCATCCGCTTTCCTGGCGCGCTCGATGCCACCGGCCTGCACTCCTTGCGCGAATTGGGCTACCACCATGAGCTGTGGCGCACCCACCCGGACAGCGGTCAGCGCCAGGTCATCGTGGCGTCGGCACCGGGGCCGCTGAACGACCCGGTGAACAAACAGCTGCGCGTGCCCAATGCGCAGTGGACGCTGAGCGTGGCCCCCATACACGGTTGGCACAGCCTGCCGCGCCTGGCCACGGGCGCGCTGGCTGGCCTGCTGCTGAGCGCCTTGCTGGCCTATGTGGCGCGCCTGTGGATCGCGCTGGCGCACCACCGTGCGCGGCTGGAGCGCACCGTGGCAGAGCGCACCGCAGACATCGCTGCCACCCAGACGCAGCTGGCGGCCACATTGGACGCCTTGCCGGACCTGCTGTTCGAGGTGGACGATGAGCTGCATGTGTACCTGGTGCACACCCAGCACCCCGAACTGTTGATGATGCCGGCGAACGAAGTGGTGGGCCGCCAAATGGGCAGTTTGTTGCCACCCGATGTGCTGGAGGTGGTGCGTGCGGCCATGAGCGAAGCCCAAGAGCGGGGCCGCTCCACCGGCAAACAGTACCGACTGGCCGTGCCCCAGGCGCGTGAAGGTGCATGGTTCGAGCTGTCTGTGGCGATCAAGCCCACCCAGCCCGGCGCGCCCACCCGATACATCCTGCTCGCGCGCGACATTTCCGAGCGCAAACGTGCGGAGCTCGCGCAGAGCAGTTTGCAGGAACGCCTGATGCTGGCCTTCGAGGCCTCGAACGACGCGCCCTGGGACTGGAACCCGCAGACCAACGAGCTGTACATGTCGGCGCAGTGGTGGCGCATGGTGGGCGAAGCCGATCTCGGCACCATCCACAACGACGACCATTTCCGCCAGAATTACATCCATCCGGACGACGCACACATCGGCATCAAAGTGTTCCGCGACGCGGTCGCCGCGCAGCAAACCCACTACAGCTTTGAATTTCGCCTCCTGCACCGGGACGGCCACAGCATCCCGGTGCTGGTGCGCTCCCGGATCAACTACGACGCCGAGGGCCGACCGGTGCGCGTCTCGGGTACCCACCAAGACCTGACCCACATCCGCAAGGCGCAGCGCCGTGAGACGGTGCGCAGTTTTTTGCTCAACCTCCTGGCCCAGGACCTCAGCCTGCCGGAGCTGCTGGAGCAGACGGTGGCGCAGCTGGAAACCTCGATGCCCGGCAGCCTGTGCACCATCCTGCTGTTGGACGACGAACACAAACACATCCAGCAGGGCTTTGGCCACAGCATGCCGGCCAGTTTTCTGCATGCCTTCAACGGTGTGGCCATCGGCCCCAACGTGGGTTCGTGTGGTGCGTCGGCCCACAGTGGCCAGCCGGTGTACGTCGCAGACATCGCCTCCCACCCGAACTGGGCGCCGTTCAGAGAGATCGCCCAAGCGGCGGGGCTCGCGGCCTGCTGGTCGCAACCCGTGTTGTTGCGCGACGGCCAAGTGGCGGGCACGTTTGCCGTCTACCACCGCACCGTGCTGGAGCCCCACGCGGACGACGCCCAGTTGCTCGAAATGGCGGCCCGTTTTGTGGCGCTGGCCATCGAGCGCAAACAGGCCGAATCGGAACTGCAGCTCTCCGCCGCCGTGTTCGAAAACAGCAGCGAAGGCTTTCTGGTGACCGATGCACAGCAGCGCATCGTCAAGGTCAACCCCGCCTTCACCCGCATCACCGGGTATGGCGTGCAGGACATACTGGGCAAGACGCCCCGCCACCTGGCCTCGGGACACCAGAACCGCGAGTTCTACGCCAACATGTGGCACGAGCTCCACACCACCGGCCAGTGGCAGGGCGAGGTCTGGAACCGGCGCAAGGACGGGCAGGTCTACCCCGAGTGGTTGTCCATCACCCGCGTGATGGACCACGAAGGCCAACCGCGCCACTACATCGCCATCTTCAGCGACACCAGCCAGCGCAAAGCGCACGAAGCACAAATCCGCGCGCTGGCCCACTTTGACCCCCTGACCGGCCTGGCCAACCGGACGCTGCTCAAGGACCGGGTGGACCACGACCTCAGCCAGGCCAAACGACAGCACCAGCCGCTGACGTTGATGTTCCTGGACCTGGACCACTTCAAGAACATCAACGACTCGCTGGGCCACCACATCGGCGATTTGTTGCTGGTGGAGGTGGGCCGGCGCATCAGCGCCGTGGTGCGCGAACAGGACACCGTGGCGCGCCTGGGTGGCGACGAATTTGTGGCCGTGCTGCCCGGCACCAATGCCCAGGAAGCCACCCACGTCGCGCGCCGCCTGCTGGATCGGATTTCGCAGCCCTACCAGCTGGAGCAACACGAGTTGACCATCACACCGTCCATCGGCATGGCGCTGTACCCGGAAGACGGCGCCGACTACCAGACGCTGTACCGCTGCGCCGACACGGCGATGTACCGTGCCAAGCAAGAAGGGCGCAACGGCTTCAGTTTCTTCACCGCCGAAATGCAGGCCAGCTCCATCCGCACACTGCAACTGGACAACGCGCTGCGCCGCGCGCTGGAACGCGACCAGCTCAGCCTGCACTACCAGCCGCAGGTGTCGCTCGACACGGGCGACATCGTGGGTGTGGAGGCCCTGCTACGCTGGAACCACCCCGATTGGGGCCCGGTGACGCCGGGCGAGTTTGTGCCCGTGGCCGAAAGCAGCGGCCAGATCATCCAGATTGGTGAATGGGTGCTGCGCACCGCATGCCAACAACTCAAGGCCTGGCGCGATGCCGGTCTGCCCGACATGGTGCTGGCGGTCAACCTGTCGGCCGTGCAGTTCCGCCTGCCGCACTTGCCGGAAATGGTGATGGCCTTGCTGGATGAGGCTCAGCTGCCCCCCGAATGCCTGGAGCTGGAGCTGACCGAAAGTGTGGCCATGCACGACCCCCAAGGCGCCATTGCCACCATGAACCGGCTGCACGACAGGGGCATCCTGATGTCGGTGGACGACTTTGGCACCGGGTATTCCAGCTTGAGCTACCTCAAGCGGTTTCGCGTCTACAAGCTCAAGATCGACATGTCCTTTGTGCGCGACATGTGCGCCGACCCCGAGGATGCGTCCATCGTCAGCGCCATCATCAACCTCGCCCAGAGCCTGGGGCTCAAGACCATCGCCGAGGGCGTGGAAACCGAAGCCCAGATGGCCATGCTGCGCGAACAGGGCTGCAACGAAATCCAGGGCTACCACGTGGGCCGCCCCATGGCGGCAGCGCCGTTCGAGGCCTGGGTGCGCGAACACATGGCCCAACAAGCCCAACAGACACAGGCGTAAAAAAAGCCGCTCGAAAGCGGCTTTTTCACAGGGCCAAAGTCAGCAGACTTCAGCGCGGCGTGCGACGGGCCTGAGGACGGCCACCAAAGCCGCCATTGCCGGCCGGTGCACCGCTGCGCTCAGCGCCTCGGTGGGCACCGGGCGCGTGGTGGCGCGGTGCACCGGCACGGGGTGAGCGGTCGTCAAAACGCGGTGCAGCGCGATCGGCAAAACGGTCTTGACCGCGATCAAAGCCGCGCTCGGCCGGGCGGGCACCCCGCTCAAACGGCGAAGGTGCGGCGCCACGCGGGTCAAAACGGTTGTCGGAGCGGTTGTCAGGGCGGTTGTCGGGACGCGCATCGAAACGACCCGCCGGGCGGTTGTCGAAACGGCCTTCCGGACGGGCACCTTCAAAGCGGCCTTCAGGGCGACCACCTTCAAAACGGCCCTTGTCGGCACGGCCAAACGAGCCAAAACCACGGCCTTCGTTGCGACCACCAAAGCGGCCACCCCGATCACCACCCGGGCGGCCACCACGCTCGGCGCGGGCCGGTGCCGGCGGACGCTCCTTGGGTTCCATGCCGGGGATCACCTCGGCCTTGAAACGCTGCTGGCTGTAGGCCTCGATGTCGCCGATGCGGCGGCGGTCACGGAACTCGGCAAAGGTCACGGCCAGGCCATCGCGGCCGGCGCGGCCGGTGCGGCCAATGCGGTGGGTGTAGTCCTCGGCCTTCATGGGCAGGCCGAAGTTGAACACGTGGGTGATGGTGGGCACGTCGATGCCACGGGCCGCCACATCGGTGGCCACCAGAATTTGCACACGGCCGTCGCGCAGCGCCATCAGACGGCGGTTGCGCAGGCCCTGGCTCAGGGCACCGTGCAGGGCCACGGCATCAAAACCGGCTTGCTGCAGGTCGCCGGCCAGGCCGTCGCACTCCACCTGGGTGCTGGCGAACACAATGGCCTGGTTGATGCTGGCATCGCGCAGCCAGTGGTCGAGCAGCGCGCGCTTGTGCTGGGCGTTGTCGGCCCAGAACAGCACCTGCTTGATGTTGGCGTGTTTTTCCTGCGGGGTGTCGATCTGCACACGCTTGACGTGTTTGCCGCCGTCGTGCATCACACGCATGGCCAGCTGCTGGATGCGCGGCGCAAAGGTGGCGCTGAACATCATGGTCTGGCGGCGGTCGCTGGTCAGCTGGTTGATTTCGGCCAGGTCGTCGGAGAAACCCAGGTCCAGCATGCGGTCGGCTTCGTCCACCACCAGGAACTGCACCTTGTCGAGCTTGATCTGCATCGAGCGCTGCAGGTCCAGCAGGCGGCCCGGGGTGGCCACCACCAGATCGGCGTTCTGCAGCTTGGCGATTTGCAACTGGTAGGGCATACCGCCCACCACGTTGGCCACGCGCAGGCCACGGCAATGGGCCACCAGTTCAATGGCGTCGTGCGCCACCTGCTGGGCCAGTTCACGCGTCGGGCACACGATCAGGGCGCCGGGCGTGGCGGCCTTGAAATGGCGCGGGTCCAGGGGGCTCTTGCGCTTGGGGCGCTTGGGTGCGGCTTCGCCACGGGCAGCGGCTTCGGCGGTGAGGCGTTCGAATTCGGCGCGCTCGGCGGCTTCGGCTTCGGCCTGTTGCTGCAGCAGGGTGTGCAACACGGGCAACAGGAAGGCGGCGGTTTTGCCGCTGCCGGTCTGGCTGGAAACCATCAGGTCGGTGTAGCGGCCGCCGGCCAGACCAGGGTTCATGGCGTCGGGAATGACGGCGTTCTGCACGGCCGTGGGCTGCACATAGCCCAGGTCGGCCACAGCTCGCACGAGCTCTGGGGCCAGGCCCAGGAGCTCGAAGCCATTGGGTTCGGCAATCGGCTCGGCGACCACGTCAAACGCGGCGTTGGAGGTGTCGAGCATCTGCTCGACGGAGTTGCTGGAAAGGGTGTCGGTCGCGGTTTCGCCGCGGACTTCAAAGTCGCTCATGTTCGTCCTTGCGCATCAGGCGCAATTGATCGAAACAAGACGCATGGCGCCCGCCCAAAAAAAGGCGGCGCTGGGGCGCTTGATCCGTTCGTGGTTACAAAACATCAACCATCAAACGGTCAACGCGCCGGCAACTTCATCGGTGTTGGTCAAACAGACCAGCCACTGCAGCTGCAGGTATGCGTGGGGCCTTTGTGTTGCGCTGCTGGGCCGTTCAACTTTTCGTGAACGACACCCGTGGCAGTGCTTGGGCCAGGTGCATGAAGGAGATGTACACATCTGTCTTGCTCAATACAAGACAGCCATCGATTATTGCACGGCTTCGGGTTTCCCACAATAGCCTGTGCAAACAAGCACCAAGACCCGGGCCATCGGCGGGTAAAATTCACGTTTCTGCCGTTGTTTTGTCACGGCATTTTCAAAATTCATCCGGATGGAGTCGCCATGCTGTTTGGCAAGTTGTTGCCCCGAGAGGGCAATTTTTTCGAGATGTTCAACCAGCATGCGACGCACATCGTTGAGGCCGCGCAGGCGTTTGCCCAACTGGTGGCGAACTACGCCGACCTGGAGCTGCGCGAAAAGTACAACCAGGAAGTGGACACCGCCGAGCGCGCCGCCGACCGTGTGACGGCCGAGGTCAACCGCCTGATCCACACCACCTTCATCACGCCCATCGACCGCGAGCAAATCCACTCGCTGATCAACACCATGGACGACGTGGCCGACCTGATCCAGGACTCGGCCGAAACCATGGCCTTGTACGACGTGCGCCACATGACGGTCGAGATCACCCGCCTGACCGAACTAAGCGTCAAATGCTGTGAACGTCTCAAGGACGTGGTGGGCATGCTGGGCAAGATCGGCGACCAGAAAACCGCCGAAGCGGCGCTCAAGACCTGCGAGGAAATCGACAAGCTCGAATCGGACGCCGACCGCGTGATGCGCACCGCCATGAGCAAGCTGTTCCGCGAAGAGCCCGACGTGCGCGAGGTCATCAAGCTCAAGGCCATTTACGAGCTGCTGGAGACCATCACCGACAAGTGCGAAGACGTGGCCAACGAGATCGAGGGCATCGTCCTCGAAAACGCCTGATACCGGAGCCTCGACCATGACAACGGTTCAGGCGGCCCTGTGGGTCGTGGTGATGCTGGTGGCCCTGGCCCTGGTGTTCGACTTCATGAACGGCTTTCACGACGCGGCCAACTCGATTGCAACGGTGGTCTCCACCGGCGTGCTCAAGCCGGGCCAGGCGGTGGTGTTTGCGGCCTTCTTCAATTTTGTGGCCATCTTTGTGTTCCACCTCAGCGTGGCGGCCACGGTGGGCAAAGGCATCGCCGACCCGAGCGTGATCGACGTGCACGTGGTGTTTGGCGCGCTGATCGGCGCCATCACCTGGAACGTGATCACCTGGTACTACGGCATCCCCAGCAGCTCCTCGCACGCGCTGATCGGCGGCATCGTGGGCGCGGTGATCGCCAAGGCCGGCGCCGGTGCGCTGGTGGCCAGTGGCATCATGCGCACGGTGGCCTTCATCTTCGTGTCGCCCTTTCTGGGCTTCACGCTGGGCTCGCTGATGATGGTGGCGGTGGCCTGGCTGTTCCGGCGCACCCGCCCCTCCAATGTGGATGGCTGGTTCCGCCGCCTGCAGCTGGTGTCAGCAGGTGCCTACAGCCTGGGCCACGGGGGCAACGATGCACAAAAGACGATTGGCATCATCTGGATGTTGCTGATCGCGACCGGCTACGCGGCCCAGGGCGATTCCGCACCACCCACCTGGGTCATCATCGCGTGTTACGCGGCCATCGCGTTGGGCACCATGTTTGGCGGCTGGCGCATCGTCAAGACCATGGGCCAGAAGATCACCAAGCTCAAGCCGGTGGGCGGTTTTTGCGCCGAAACCGGCGGCGCCATGACCCTGTTCCTGGCCACCCTGCTGGGTGTGCCTGTGTCCACCACCCACACCATCACCGGCGCCATCGTGGGCGTGGGTTCGGTGCAGCGCGCCAGTGCCGTGCGCTGGGGTGTGGCCGGTAACATCGTGTGGGCCTGGGTGCTGACCATCCCCGCATCAGCCTTTGTGGCGGCCGTGGCCTACTGGATCAGCTTCACGTTGTTCTGAGAAGCCATCACGCGTGCCATACAAAACGGGGCCTTGGTGGCCCCGTTTTTTATTTCAGCAAATGCTCGCGGTAATGTTCGAGTTCGTCGATGGACTCGTGCACGTCGGCCAGCGCGGTGTGCAACTGCCGCTTCTTGAAACTGGCATAGGCCTCGGGCCGCCAGCGTTTGGCGAGTTCCTTCAAGGTGCTCACGTCCAGGTTGCGGTAGTGCAAAAAGTCTTCCAGCTTGGGCATGTACTTGACCAGGAAGCGGCGGTCCTGCCCGATGGTGTTGCCACACATGGGCGACTTGCCCTTGGGCACGTATTGCGAAATGAATGCGATGAGCTCGGCCTCGGCCTCGGCCTCGGTCACGGTGCTGGCCTTGACCTTGTCGATCAGGCCACTGCGCCCGTGTGTGCCCTTGTTCCAGGCGTCCATGGCGTCGAGCACGGCATCACTTTGGTGGATGACAATCACCGGGCCTTCGATGCGCGGCGTCAGGTTGGGGCCGGTCACGACCACGGCGATTTCGATCAGGCGCTCAACCTCCGGGTCCAGCCCGGTCATCTCACAGTCGATCCAGACCAGGTTCTGGTCGCTTCGCGCCAGCGTGGGCGCGGCATCAAGGGCTGGGGCGCTGTTGGCCGCCTCGGGGGATTGCGTGTTCATGGGAGGGATTTTCGCCGATGTGGCGCCTGCCCACCCCATTTCGATAGACTCGGACCCCATGCCCTCTTCCGCCCTTGTTTTTTCGCTGGTGTTTTGCGCCCTGCTGCTGTTGCAGGTGGCCGTGCGTTTCTGGCTGGCCGCCCGCCAGGTGCGCCACGTTGCCCAGCACCGCAACGCCGTGCCCGCCGCCTTTGTCCATCAGGTGCCCCTGAGCGCTCACCAGAAAGCGGCCGACTACACCATTGCCAAGGCACGCCTTGGCCTCATTGATGTGGCTCTGAGCGCCGCGGTGACACTGGGCTGGACGCTGCTGGGTGGACTGAACCTGCTCAACCAAACCCTGCTGTCGTGGATGGGCCCGGGCATGTGGCAACAGCTGGCGCTGCTGGCCACGTTTGTGTTGATCGGCGGCTTGATTGAACTGCCCCTGTCCTGGTACAGCACCTTCCGGCTGGAGCAGCGTTTTGGCTTCAACAAAAACACCCCGGCGCTGTGGCTGAGTGACCTGGTCAAGTCCACGCTGCTGGGCGCGGCCATTGGCCTGCCCATTGCGGCATTGGTGCTGTGGCTGATGGCCTCTGCGGGTTCGGTGTGGTGGCTGTGGGCATGGGGCGTGTGGATGGGTTTCAACCTGCTGATGCTGGTGCTCTACCCCACCGTGATCGCACCACTTTTCAACCAATTCAAACCGCTGGAAGACGAAACCCTGAAAGCCCGCGTGACCGCGCTGATGCAACGCTGCGGTTTCGCGGCGAAGGGGTTGTTCGTGATGGACGGCAGCCGACGCAGCGCCCACGCGAACGCCTACTTCACCGGTTTTGGCGCGGCCAAGCGGGTGGTGTTTTTCGACACCCTGCTGCAACAGCTGAACCCCGCCGAAGTGGACGCCGTGCTGGCGCACGAGCTGGGCCACTTCAAGCACCGCCACATCGTCAAACGCATCGTGGCCTTGTTCGGCTTCAGTCTGCTCGGTTTTGCCGCCTTGGGTTGGGTCAGCCAGCAGGTCTGGTTTTACTTCGGGCTGGGCGTGGTGCCCGCCATGGACGCCCCCAATGACGCGCTGGCCCTGTTGCTGTTCATGCTGGCCGTGCCGCTGCTGAGCTATTTCCTGTCGCCCCTGGCGGCGCAGCTCTCGCGCCAACACGAGTTTGAAGCGGACGCCTACGCGGTGGCGCAGACCAGCGGCGCAGACCTGGGCAGCGCGCTGCTCAAGCTGTACAAGGACAACGCCAGCACCTTGACGCCCGACCCGGTGTTTGCGCGCTTTTACTACTCGCACCCCCCTGCCAGCGAACGCCTGGCGAGGCTGGGCACCGTGGCCGGCGCCGCTGTGATGGGCCCGGCTTGAACGCGCCCGCCCTGCTCCCCGGCCTGGTGGTGGCCGCCCACGGCCGGCACTGCCTGGTGGAATCGCCCGACGGCAGCCGGCTCATCTGCCACCCGCGTGGCAAAAAAAGCCAGGTGGTGGTGGGTGACCGCGTGCGCTGGCTGGCCAGCCAGGACGAGGGCACGGTAGAAAAAGTGGATGCCCGGCGCAACCTCTTCTACCGCCAGGACGAAATCCGCACCAAGTCCTTCGCCGCCAACCTCGACCAGGTGCTGGTGCTGCTGGCCGCCGACCCCGAGTTTTCGGAGAGCCAGCTCAGCCGCGCCCTCATCGCCGCCGAGGCCGAAGGCATCGAGCCGCTGGTGGTGCTCAACAAGATGGATCTGGGCGAGGCTTACGCACGCGCCTGGGCGCGCCTCGCGCCCTACCGCGACATGGGCCACACGGTGCTGCAACTAGGCCTCAAGGGCGGCGCCGCGCCCGACGACTCGCTGGCCGATCTGCAAGCCCGCCTGGCGGGCAAAACCACGCTGGTGCTGGGCCCTTCAGGCGCGGGCAAAAGCACGCTCATCAACCGGCTGGTGCCCACAGCCGGGGCACAGACTGGCGAAGTCTCACGCGCCCTGAACTCGGGCAAACACACCACCACCAGCACCACCTGGTACTGGGTGGATGTGAGCCGTCAGACCGCGCTGATCGATTCGCCGGGTTTCCAGGAATTTGGGCTGCACCACATCGACGCCACCCGGCTGCCGGCCTTGATGCGCGATTTCGCGCCGCTGCTGGGCGGCTGCCGCTTTTACAACTGCACCCACTTGCACGAGCCGGGCTGCGCCGTGCGCGAGGCACTGAACCGCCCGGAGGCACCGCGCATCACGCCACAGCGCTACGCGATCTACCAAGGCTTGTTCGAAGAACTCTCGGCCACCCGCTACTGAGCACGGCCCCCCACGCTCCGTCGTTACACGGGTCGCTGCCCCCCAAGGGGGCCGATTCGCCTTGGGGCGGCCCGGCGGCGAATGTGTTGTTCAAGGCAGGCGCGCCAGCGTGAGCAGCGCCAACAGCAGCATCCACATCACCACACTGCGCCACACCAGGCCCACCACGCTGCCCAGGTGGGCCAGCTGCGGCTCACGGCCGTCGGTGGACACCGCAGCGGCAGGTTCGGGCGGTGTGGCCGTTGAGACACCCGGACCGGGCAAGGGCAGCGGCTCACCCAGAGCACGCCCACCCAGTCGCACGTTGATGGCACCGGCGGTGGCAGCCAACACCACGCCGTCGTTGGGATTGGGAAAACGCGCCGCGTCCTGGCGCCAACTGGCCACGGCATCCTCGAAATTGCCCACCACCGCAAAGGCCAACGCGGTCACACGCACCGGCACATGGTCCACCCATTGCCAGGCAACGGCGGCCGCGCGTTGCAGGTGTGCGCTGGGCGTGCCATCGGGCCGCGCCTGCCAGTTGCGCGAGAGGTATTCGGCCAGGCGGTACAACACCGCTCCAGCCGGCCCCAGGCCCAGCAAAGCCAGCACCAGAAACCACACCAGCACACCGAACACATGGCGGTGGGCGGCCAGCACCGAATGTTCGATGGCATGGCGCAACAACTCGTCGCGGGCGATCTGGCTCACCTCCACCCGCTGCCAACGCGCCAGCGCCTGGCGTGCTGCCACCTCGTCGCCCGCCTCCAGCGCGTCGCGGATTTCAGTGAAGTGGTGGCTGAACTGGCGAAACCCCACCGTGTGGTACAGCACCACCACCGTCCACACAAAGGCCAGCAGCACGCTGAGCTGCCACAGCAGCCAGTACACCAGGGCGGCCAGCGCAGCGGGCGCCAGCACGGCCACGACCCAGGCGATGGCCCCTTGACGGGCTTGGCCGGTGTCCAGACTGCGCCGCGCCCACCGGGCCCAGCCGCGCAACCCGGCGTGCACGGGGTTGTCAAACCCCAGTGGGCGCGCCTGCTCGACCAGCAGGGCGAGAAGAATCGCGAAAAATGTCATGGCGGCATGATAGCGGTGCTCGGCGCCCACCGGCGCATGGCGTCAAGCGATCAACAGGCGGTAGAAATTGCGCAGCATGCCGGCGGTGGCGCCCCAGATGTAGCGCTCGCGCCCCGCGTCGTCGTAAGGCATGGAGAACCATTCCCGCCGCACCCCTTCCCACTCGGCCACATGGCGGCGGTGGTGGGCGGGGTTCATCAGGAAGTCCAGCGGCACCTCAAAGGCATCGGCCACCTCGTGCGGGTTGGGCTGGAGCACAAAGCCCGGACGCACCAGCGCCACCACCGGCGTGACCACAAAGGCGGTGCCGGTGGTGTAGGTGGGCAAGGTGCCCAGCACCTCCACAAACTCGGGCAACAGGCCCACCTCCTCATGGGCCTCGCGCAGGGCTGCGGCCACCGCGTCGGTGTCTTCCTCGTCCACACGCCCGCCCGGAAACGCGACCTGCCCAGAGTGGGTAGACAAGTGCGCCGTGCGCTGCGTCAACAACAAGGTGGGCCGTTGGCGCAACACCACGGGCAGCAGCACCGCCGCATCGGCCGGTGCACGTTCACCGAACTTGCGTTCACGCCAGATTTCGGGCTCCCACACGGGCGGCTGGGCAAAGCGAGCGCGCAATGCCTCGGCGGTGAGTTGCGTGGCGGGCACGGCCAACAGGTGGGCATCGGTGCCGGCCACCGGCACGGCACGGGGATCAATGGACACGGCCATGGGGAATCCAACTGGGTTGCTCAGAGCCCTCGCGGTGGCGAGCGCCGCCGGCGAGGAAACAATTTTCGCGTTTTGTGCGGTGGCACAGCGTGCAAACGCCGCCGTACAGTGGTTGTGGGCGATTTTGCCCGCCAGGCGCGCGTGGCGCGCCATTCGCAGGGAGGAAGTTCAACATGAAACGCATCATCCAGTGTTTGTTGCTCGGCGCTTGGGGCCTGTGGAGTGTGCTGGCTGCGGCCGCGGTGGAGGCCAACACCGCCAACGTGGCCGATCTCGACAGCGTCAAAGGCATTGGGCCGAGCACGTCCAGCCGCATCGTAGAAGCCCGCAAGGCCGGCCCCTTCAAGGATTGGGCCGACTTTGTGGCGCGGGTGCGCGGTATTGGTCCCGGCAGCGCAGCCAAACTGTCGGACAACGGACTGACCATCAACGGCCAAACCTACACAGCCACCACGCCGGTGGCGGCCAAATCCAGCAACAAGCCGGCTGCTGTTGCGGTCAAGCCCGAAGAACCAGCGGCCAAAAAACCCTGAGCCGCCCCAACCCCACCAACTGGCCCACTTGGATGGGCCAGTTTCGTTTGTGCAGCAGGCAGGGTGTGGCAACGCGCTGAGCGATACTGAAATCCATGCACGCCAACCCCCACCCAACCGCTGCGCCGCCCAAGGGCCTGTCCGGCCTGTGGCCATTCATGAAACCCTACCGGGCACGCATGGCCTGGGCGGGCGTTTTTCTCGTGGCGGCCGCAGCCACCACCTTGCTTTTTCCCGTCGCGCTGCGCCAGCTGATCGATGGCGGGCTCTCAGGCGACAAAAACGCGCTGGGTCAGGCCTTGTTGGGCCAGCATTTTGTGGCGCTGTTTGGCATCGCGGTGGCGCTGGGCCTGTTCTCCGCCTTGCGCTTCTACATGGTGAGCTGGCTCGGCGAACGCGTGATGACCGATCTGCGCCAGGCCGTGTACGCTCATGTGCTGCGGCAGAGCCCGGCATTTTTTGAAACCACGCAGACGGGGGAGGTGTTGTCGCGCCTGGGCACCGACACCACACTGGTGCAGACCCTGGTGGGCTCGTCCTTGTCCATGGGGCTGCGCAACCTGGTCATGGGCGGCGGTGCACTGATCATGCTGGTGTGGTCCCACCCCTATGTGATGTTGCAGGTGGTGGCGGTGGTGGTGGGCGTGGTGTTGCCCACGCTGTGGTTTGGGCGGCGGGTGCGTCGCCTCTCGCGCGCCAGTCAGGACCGCATGGCCGACTCCAGCGCCATCGCCGCCGAGGTGCTCAACGCCATGCCGGTGGTGCAAAGCCACGTGGCCGAACAGCGCGAGGCCGACCGGTTCGCGGCGGCCAACCAGCGTTCGTTCGACAGTGCCGTCAAGCGCAGCCGTGCGCGCGCGGCACTGGTGGCCTTCATCATCATCGCCAACGCCGGGCTGCTGCTGTGGGGGCTGCACCAAGGCACACAGGCGGTGATCGCGGGCGACCTGAGCGCTGGCGAGCTGGGCCAGGCGGTGGTGTATGTGATTCTGCTGGCCGGTGCCGTTGCCGTACTGGGCGAGGTCTATGGCGACTGGCTGCGCGCGGCAGGCGCCACCGAGCGCTTGATGGAGTTGCTGCACCAGCGCTCGCCGGTGCAGTCGCCGCCTCAGCCGCGCACGCTGCCGCTGGTGGTCAGCGGCAGCACCGTGGCTTTTGAGGCGGTGGACTTCCACTACCCCTCGCGCCCACAGCACCCCTCGTTGCGCGGGCTCGACCTGCGTGTGCAGGCGGGCCAGACGGTGGCGCTGGTGGGCCCCAGCGGTGCCGGCAAGACGACCGTTTTGTCGCTGCTGCTGCGCTTCTACGACCCGCAGGCCGGGCGCATTCTGCTCGATGGGGTGCCCATCCACGAGCTGTCGCTGTCGGCGCTGCGCGAGCGCATCGCCATCGTGCCCCAGGAGCCGGTGATTTTTTCGGCCAGCGCCATGGACAACATCCGCTACGGCCGCCCACTGGCCAGCGACGCCGAGGTGGTGGCCGCAGCGCAGGCGGCGCACGCCGACGGCTTTCTGCGCGAGTTGCCGCAGGGCTACGACACCTTTCTGGGCGAACGTGGCGTGCGCCTTTCCGGCGGTCAACGCCAGCGCCTGGCGATTGCCCGTGCCATGCTGAAGAACGCGCCCTTGCTGCTGCTGGACGAGGCCACCAGTGCGCTGGACGCGCACAGCGAACAAGCGGTGCAGGCCGCGCTGGAAACGGCCATGCTGGGCCGCACCACCATCGTCATCGCCCACCGCCTGGCCACCGTGCAAAAGGCCGATGTGATTGTGGTGATGGACCACGGCCGGGTAGTGGAACACGGCAGCCACGCCGAACTGGTGGCACACGGCGGGCTGTACGCCGGACTGGCGGCGCTGCAGTTCAACGTCTGATCAGGCCAGCTGGCGCAGTTCCCTCAGCGCGACCGACACCGGTGCCAGATCGGGCGCCTGCCCCGCCATGCTGTCGTACATGGCCGCAATCCGTTCGATGGCCTTGGCGTGGCGCTCCTGCCATTGGGCCGGGGCTTGTTGTGTGCTCAGCAGCGACAACACCACCTGGCCAGCAATCGAATAGACATCGTCGCGTGCGCTGGCGCGGGCCTGGGTCTGCCACAGGGTGTCGGTCGGCAATTGGCCGATCTGCAAACGCCAGCGGTCGAGGCCCAACGCGTTTTCAACGGTGAAGTAAGTGCGCGCGGCCTGCTCCAGGCTGCTGCCAGCCTTGTCCGCCACGTCCACCAGATCGAGCACCGGGTACAGGTGGTCGAGCACGGTCAGATCGTCGGCCAGGCGGGCATCCACACCCGCCGCTGCCAGGCGCGCGCTGGCGGCCTTCCACTGCTCCAGCGCGGTGGCCGGCAGCCACTGCGCCACGTGCTGGCGCAGGGTCTGAGCCGCGGGCCGGTACTTGGCGATCAGGGTCGGCAGATCGCCCTGACCACGGTGGCGCAACATCCAGCGGCTGGCACGCTGGGCCACCGCAGCGAGTTGTGTGAGCAGACCCAGTTGCAGCTCGGTGGTGACCTTGTTGTCGAGTGCGTCGATCTGGTCCCAGAGGGGTTCGAGCCCGAACACCTCGCGCGCCAGGGTGTAGGCGCTGACCACCTCGGCAGCGGTGCACGACGCCTCGTTGGCCAGGAAATTGACGAAGGTGGCGCCCACGCGGTTGACCACGGTGTTGGTCATGAAGGTGGCGACGATCTCGCGTTTGAGCGGGTGGGCTGCGATGGCATCGGCATAGCGCTCGCCCAACACGCCCGGGAAGTACATGGTCAGCACCCGCGCGTAGAAAGGGTCGTCGGGCAGGCTGCTGGCGCACAACTCGTCGAACAGGTTCATCTTGGCATAGGCCATGAGCACGGCGTTCTCAGGCCGTGTGAGGCCACGCCCTTCGCGTTTGCGGCGGGCCAGCTCGTCGTCGCTGGGCAGGAACTCGATGCCGCGCTTGAGCAGGCCCGTGCCTTCGAGCCAGCGCATCAGGGTTTGTTGCCCATCCAGCAGGTAGACCGGACGCGACGCGGCCAACTCGATCTGCTGCGTCTGGTAGTAGTTGTCCTGCAGCACCAGGCGGCCCACCTCCTCCGTCATGCTGGCCAGCAAGGCGTTGCGGCTGTCCAGCGTGAGGCCGCCGGCCTCCAACACGGCACCCAGCAGGATCTTGATGTTGACCTCGTGGTCGGAGCAGTCCACACCGGCCGAGTTGTCGATGGCGTCGGTGTAGATCAGCCCACCGGCCTGGGCAAATTCGATGCGCCCGTTTTGGGTGCAACCGAGGTTACCGCCTTCGCCCAACACCTTGCAGCGCAGTTCGTTGCCATTGACGCGGAAGGCGTCGCCGGCTTTGTCGCCCACCTGGGCGTGGCTCTCGAAGCTGGCCTTGACGTAGGTGCCGATACCGCCGTTGTAGACCAAGTCCACTGGGGCCTTGAGGATGGCGTTGAGCAACTCGTTGGGGGACATCGCGCTGGCGACGGTGCCGATGACGGCGCGCGCCTGCGGGCTCAGCGGGATCGACTTGGCGCTGCGGGGGTACACACCACCACCTTCGCTGATGAGGGCTTTGTTGTAGTCGTCCCAGCTGGAGCGGGGCAGCTTGAAGAGTCGCTCGCGCTCCTTGAAACTGATCGCCACATCGGGGTTGGGGTCGATGAAGATGTGGCGGTGGTCAAAGGCCAGCACCAGCTTGATCTGGGTGGACAACAACATGCCGTTGCCAAACACATCGCCCGACATGTCGCCGATGCCGGCCACGGTGAAGGGCTGGGTCTGCGTGTCCACACCCAGGCCACGGAAATGGCGTTTGACCGACTCCCAGGCGCCGCGCGCGGTGATGCCCATCTTCTTGTGGTCGTAGCCCACCGAACCACCCGAGGCAAAGGCGTCGCCCAGCCAGAAGCCGTAGTCGGCGCTGACGCTGTTGGCGATGTCGCTGAAGGTGGCCGTTCCCTTGTCGGCGGCCACCACCAGGTAGGGGTCGTCCTCGTCGTGGCGCACCACGTCGGGCGGCGGCAACACCGCGCCCTTGACCAGGTTGTCGGTGATGTCGAGCAGGCCCGACAGAAAGGTTTTGTAGCAGGCCACGCCTTCGGCCAGGTAGGCCTCGCGGTCGCTGGCGGGCGGCGCCTTCTTGAGCACAAACCCGCCCTTGGAGCCCACCGGCACGATGACCGTGTTTTTCACCATCTGCGCCTTGACCAGGCCCAGGATCTCGGTGCGGAAGTCCTCACGTCGGTCGGACCAGCGCAGACCGCCGCGCGCCACCTTGCCACCGCGCAGGTGCACACCTTCCACCCGAGGCGAGTAGACCCAGATTTCAAACAGGGGCTTGGGTTCGGGGACGTTGGGGATGTCGCGCGGGCTGAACTTGAAGCTCATGCAGGCCTTGCCGCGCTGGTAGGCGTTGGTGCGCAGGGTGCCATTGAGCGTGCCCAGAAACTGGCGCAACACGCGGTCCTCTTCCAGGCTGGCCACATCGGTCAGCTGGGCTTCCAGCGCCAACACCTGGTCGGCCACCCGTGCCTCGCGTTGCTCGGCGCGCGCCGGGTCAAAGCGCAAAGCAAACAGCTCGGCCAAGCCTTGTGCGATGGCGGGGTTGCGGTTGAGCGTGTCTTCGATGTAGCTCTGGCTGAAAGGAAATCCGAGCTGCTTGAAATAACGCACGTAGGCACGCAAGACGGCGATGGCGCGGGCATCGAGTTCGGTGGACAGCACCAGGCGGTTGAGGGCGTCACTCTCCACGTTCTGGCGCCAGACCGCAAGGAACAAGGCCTCGAAGCGTGCCTTGAGCCAGGCCACATCCAGCGGCTGATCGAACTGCAGGCCCCAATCGTGAATCCAGCATTCCCGCCCGATCAGCTGGTAGGGGTGTTCGTCGATCACGCGTGCCCCCATGGACTCCAGCACCGGCATGGCGTCGGACAAGGTGATCTTGTGGGTGGCGTAGGTTTTGAAGCGCAACTGCCCTTGACGGCTGTACAGCTGCAAGGCCAGCGGCTGCTGCGCACCCAGGCCGCTGAGGATGGCCGCGTCGGTGGCGGCGGTTTCGGCGTCGAAATGCTCGCGGTAGGCGGTGGGGAAAGCCGCCACCCAGTCCTGCAATCCGCTGGACACCGGTGCGCCTTGTGCCAGCAGCACGGCGTTGACACCATCGACCCAGCGTTTGCAGGCCTGGGCCACCTGGGCTTCCAGTTGCACGAGGTCCACGTGCTCGGGCAGCCTGTCCTTGGCACGCACGGTGTAGTGAATGCGCGCCAACGCGCTGTCGGTCAGCATGGGGGTGAACTCCACCGAGGCGGCATCAAAGGCCTCGGTGAACAGGCTGCCGAGCTTGACCCGCAGCTCGGTGGTGTAGACGTCGCGTGGCACGTAAACCAGCAGCGAGGCCATGCTGCCGTGGGGGTCGCGGCGGACAAACAGGCGCACGCGCTGACGTTCCTGCAGCCGCAGAATGCCCATGGTGTGCTGCTCCAGCGTGGCCGCGTCGATCTGCAGCATTTCGTCGCGTGGGTAGGTCTCCAGAATGGCCTGCAAGGCCTTGTGGGCGTGCCCACCCTTGACCACGCCCGCGTTGGCAATGACACGCGCAACGTGCTGCCGCACGATGGGGATCTGCTCTACCGAGGTGGCGTAGGCCGCCGAGGTGTAGAGGCCCAGAAAACGGCTCTCACCCTGCAGTTGGCCGGCGGCGTCCAGGCGTTTGACGCTGACCACGTCCAGCCAGGAGGGGCGGTGCACGGTGGACCGGCTGGTGGCCTTGGTGGACAACACGAGCGAGGGGTTGGCCAGCCAATGCTCGGCCGAGTGGGCCGGCAGCGACTGGGCTCCCAGCGCCTTCAACAGGCCCAGCGCACTGCCGGCCACGGGCACCAGCGCGCCGTCTTGAATACTGAAATCTTCGGCCGCGAGAAAGGTGAAATGCCCCTGCTCCAACCAGCTCAAAAAGGCCTTGGCCTCGTCGGCCTCGGCCGCGTCCAGCGCGGTGAAGCTGGCATTGAGCACCTGCACACGCGACAACATGGCGCGCCAGTCGTGCACCGCCAGGCGCACGTCCTGCAACGTGGCCTGAATCGCTTCCCGCAAGGCCACACCCTCCGGGTCGGCGGCCAGCCGGTCGCATTCAACCAACATGCAAGACACCACCTGACCTTCGGAGGTGTCGGTCTGCGCGGCATCGGCAATGGCGGCCACCCGGCCTTTGGCATCGCGTGTGACGCGCAGCAGCGGGTGGACGATCCAGTGCACGGTGCGCCCCGTCCGGTTGACCGCCATGCTCACCGAATCCACCAGAAAGGGCATGTCGGGGTGGACGATTTGCAGCACATGTGTGCCGGCCGCCTGCACACCCTCCAGGCTCTCCACCCGCACATCACCTTCGGCGCTGGCCTTCAGCAAAGTCTCGTGCGCCTGGGCCATCGCCTTCAGCACGGCCGGCGGACGCTGGCGCAGCTCCTCGGGGTCTGCGGCGGCAAAAAACAGGTCCTGAAAGCTGGGTTTCATGGTGAGCATCCGGTGGAATGGGGGCGAAAAACAGGGCGAGACACAGGGCAAAAAAGCACCGTCTGTGTGCAACGAAACCCATTCTAGGAGCGCACCCCGCACCAAAACAGCCCCCAGAAAGGGATTGCATGGACCCATACCAAGACGTTATGCGAACAACGCATAACCGCCACACCCGTGCCGGCGGTGCGCGCCCACACCGCCGCGCTACTCGGCTGCGCTACTGCAGGGTTTCTTTCAGGGCCGGCGGCAAAGGCAACACGGGCACCCCTTCTTCCAGCAAGGCCAGCGTGTCCTGCAAGCTGGCCTGCCCACGGATCTGGCGGGCCTCTGCCTCACCATGGTGGATGCGCCGCGCCTCGTCGGCGAAACGATCGCCCACGTTTTCGGCACGCGCGATGGCCGTGCGCATGGCCTGCCACAACCGAGCGTCGGTTGCAGTGGGTTGGGTGGTGCTGTTAACGGGTGTTGGTGGCGCGGGCACGTTGGCGGCTGCGCCAGCGAGGTTGAGGCGCGGTGCCGACAACATTTTTTCGACCCCCGTGTCGCCACACAACGGACAGGTGAGCAAGCCACGGCTCAACTGGTCCTGAAAGTCAAGCTCAGAACCGAACCAGCCTTCAAACACATGCTGCGCGCCGCAGCGCAGATTCAAGACCTTCATGCCGCGATTATCCCCGCAGCCCAAAAGCCCTCAGGTCCAGTCGAGCGACCAGTCGCCGCGGAGCACGTTTTGCAGCCAGAGTGCGCCCGTGAGCGTTTTCGCGTCGGTCACGGTGCCATCGCGGCACCAGTTCAGCAGTTCGGCGGGTGTGGCTTCAAACACATCGAGGTGTTCGCCCGCATCCAGCCGCTGTGGGCCCGCCACCAGACCACGCGCAAACCAGATGTCAATGAATTCGGTGGCGTACGAGATCACCGGGTGCAGCACACCCGCGCGCGCCCACTCGCGTGCGGTGTAGCCGGTTTCCTCCTGCAGCTCGCGCTGGGCACACACCAGCGACGCCTCTCCGGGGTCGAGCTTGCCCGCTGGGAATTCGATCATCACGCGCTGCATGGGGTAGCGGTACTGGCGCTCCAGCAACACGCGGCCATTCTCCAGCAGCGGTATCACCATCACCGCGCCCGGGTGCACCACGTACTCGCGGGTGGCCGTGGCACCACCAGGCAAACGCACGGTGTCACGCTTGATGTGCAGGAAGTGGCCCCGCAACACGTCCGTGCTGCCGGTGGGGTGTTCGATCAAGTGGGCGTCCGCTCCAGAACGCGATTCGGGTGGCATGGGTGCCCCACCACCTGTCAGCCGCGACGCATCAGGTAGCGCCAGACAAAGCCGGGAAAGGCCAGGGTGAGAAACAAGGCCCCGGTGGTGGCATAAAAAGCCCACCCCTGGGGGTAGATCTGACCCTGGTGCTGCTCCAGCGCTAGGCCCAAACCACCGACCAGCAGGTAAAACACCAGCAACTCAGCCAACCGTTGCCACCAGGCCTTCTCGGTGGCACGGGGCCACACCGCCAGCCAGCGGTTGTTGAGAAAAGGCAGGTTGGCGGCCACCAGCGCCACCAAAATCACCAGCCAGACGGCTCCCGACGTGTTCATGTGTGGTGAATCCAGGCTCAGCCGAGCAGCACGGCGATGGCGTGCGCACAAATGGCCATCAGCCCGCCGGGGAGAATGCCCAGGCCCAGCACCAGTGCACCGTTGAGCGAGAGCACAGCACGCACATCCATACCCGCCTCAATGCCAGCCGTTTGGGTGGGTGCATCGAAGTACATGACCTTGACCAGTCGCAGGTAGTAGAAGGCGCCGATCAGCGACATCATCACGGCAAACACGGCAAGGCCAATGTAGAAGGCCTGCGAAGAGGCGATCAACGCTTGCAACACCGACAGCTTGGCATAGAAACCCACCATGGGCGGCACACCTGCGAGCGAGAACATGCACACCGCCATGACCGCCGCGTACAGCGGGCTGCGCTGGTTCAGACCGGCCAGATCGCTGATGTCTTCCGACTCGAAACCCTGGCGCGACAACAGCAAGATGACGCCGAACGTACCCAGGGTGGTCAGCACATAGGTGATGACGTAGAACATGGTGGCGCTGTAGGCGTTGGCCATGTTGTTGCCATTGCCACCCACCACACCGGCCACCAAGCCCAACAGCATGAAGCCCATTTGTGCGATGGTGGAAAAGGCCAACATGCGCTTGAGGTTGGTTTGGGCAATCGCGGCCAGGTTGCCAACCAGCAGCGACACCACCGCCAGCACGGCCAGCATCTGCTGCCAATCCACGGCCAACGGCAACAGCCCTTCCACCAACAGGCGGATGACAATGGCAAACGCGGCCAGTTTGGGCGCGCCACCGATCATGAGCGTGATGGAGGTGGGCGCGCCGTGGTACACGTCGGGCACCCACATGTGGAAGGGCACCACACCCAGCTTGAACGCGAGGCCGGCCACGATGAACACCAAACCGAAGATCAGCACCTGACGGTGCTCGGTGCCCGCAGCCACCGACTTGACCACCTCCGCCACGTCCAGCGAGCCGGTGGCGCCGTACATCATGGACAGGCCGTAGAGCAGGAAACCGCTGGCCAGGGCGCCCAGCACGAAGTACTTCATGCCAGCTTCGGTGGCGGTACCGTCGTCACGCTTGAGCGCGACCAGCGCGTAGCTAGACAGGGTGAGCAGTTCCAGGCCCATGTAGATGACCAGGAAATTGTGGCCGGAGATCATGACGAACATGCCCAGCAGCGCGAACAGCGACAGCGAGAACCATTCGCCACCGCGCAGCAGACCGCGCTCGGCGCCATAGCCTCGGCCATACACCAAGGTGACCATCACCGCCACGGCGGCAAAACACTTGAGCCAGTGGCCCATGGGGTCAGACACCACCATGCCGCCAAAACCCATGATGGTCTGTCCGGCCCCCGCGTACACCGCGTGCAACACGGCCACGGCGCCCAAGGTCAGCAGGGTGAGGAAGTAGGTGCCGCCACGCTGGGGGCTCTTGACGAACAAATCCACCAGCGTGATCACACACGCCATGGCCAGCAGCAACAGTTCGGGGTAGGCGACCACCCAGCTCAGCTTGTCAATCATTGCTTTTGTCTCTTGGTCGGGTGGGTCAGTTCAGCTTGGAGATGGCCACGTGACGCAGCAACTCGGCCACCGAGCCATCCATCACATCGGTGAAGGGCTTGGGGTGGATGCCCATGTAGAGCACGGCCACGGCCAGCAAGGCCATGATCAGGAATTCGCGGGCATTGATGTCCAGCAGTTCCTTGACGTGGTGGTTGCCAGGCGCGCCCAGGTACACGCGCTTGAACATCCAGAGCGAGTAGGCGGCGCCAAAAATCAGGGCCGATGCCGCAGCCAAGCCGATCCAGAAATTGGCCTTGACCGCCGCCAGGATCACCATCCACTCGCCCACAAACCCAGCGGTGCCAGGCAGGCCGCAGTTGGCCATCACAAACAGCAGCGCAAAGGCCGAAAACTTGGGCATGGTGTTGACCACACCGCCGTAATCGGCAATCTGGCGCGAATGCACGCGGTCGTACAACACACCAATGCCCAAGAACATGGCGGCCGACACAAACCCGTGGGCAATCATCTGCACGATGGCGCCGGCCATGCCGAGGTCGTTGAAGACGAAGAAGCCCAGCGTCACAAAGCCCATGTGGGCGACCGACGAGTAGGCCACCAGCTTCTTCATGTCTTGTTGCACCATGGCCACCAGACCAACGTAGATCACGGCGATCAGCGAGAGCGCGATCATCAGCCAGGCCCATTCGTGCGAGGCGTCGGGCGCGATGGGCATGGAGAAACGCAGGAAACCGTAGGCACCCAGCTTGAGCATGATGGCGGCCAGGACGGCGGAGCCACCGGTGGGCGCTTCCACGTGCACATCGGGCAACCAGGTGTGCACCGGCCACATCGGCACCTTCACAGCAAAAGCCGCGAAGAAGGCGAAGAACAGCAAGGTTTGTGCGGTGCCACCCAGCGGCAGCTTGTGCCAGGTCAACAGGTCAAAGCTGCCACCCGACTGGTTGTACAGGTAGATCAGCGCCACCAGCATCAGCAGCGAACCGAGCAAGGTGTAGAGGAAAAACTTGAACGCGGCGTAGATCTTGTTCGGACCGCCCCAGATGCCGATGATCAGGTACATCGGGATCAGCGTGGCCTCAAAGAACACGTAGAACAGCATCGCGTCCAACGAGGCGAACACGCCGATCATCAGACCCGACAGGATGAGGAAGGCACCCATGTACTGGTTGACGCGTTCGGTGATCACCTCCCAGCCGGCCAGCACCACGATGACGGTGATGAAGGCCGTCAGCGGCAGCAGCCACAACGAGATGCCGTCCACACCCAGGTGGTAGTGGATCTGGAAACGTTCGATCCAGAGCACCTTCTCGACAAACTGCATGTCGGCGGTGCCGAGCTGGAAACCCGCATAGATCGGCAACGTGACCGCCAGGCCAGCCAGCGCGCCGACCAGAGCGATCCAGCGCACCATGCCTGCTTGTTCATCCTTGCCCAATGTGAGCAGCACGACCCCGAAAAAAATGGGGGTCCAAATGGCGAGGCTCAGCAAACCCATGTTGTTCTTCTCCTTACTTGGCGAGCCACACGAAATACGTCATCAGCACAAACACGCCCAGGATCATGACCATGGCGTAGTGGTAGATGTAACCACTCTGCAGTTTGCGCACCACGGCCGAGACAGCGTCCACCAGCTTCCAGCTGGCGTTGACCACACCACCTTCGATCACACCCTGATCACCGCCCTTCCACAGGCCCACACCCAAAGCACGCGCGCCACGCGCCAGGATGTTTTCGTTGATCCAGTCGAGGTAATACTTGTTTTCCAGCAGCGTGTAGATCGGCATCACGCTGCGCTTGATGGCCGCCGGCAACGCCGGGTTGACCATGTACATGTAGTACGACAGGGCGACGCCTGCGGCAGCAAGGTACAGCGGCGGCGTGCTGAACGCGTGCAGTGCCATGCCCATGGGGCCGTGGAAAATCTTGGCGAACTCGGCCAGCGCGGGGTGAGCGGCGGCGTTGATGGTGATGGCGTCGGCGAAGAAACTGCCGAACACCATGGGCGTGATGGTGAAGAAGCCGATCAGCACCGACGGGATGGCCAACAGCACCAGTGGCACGGTCACGACCCAGGGCGATTCGTGGGGCTTGCCGTCGCCATGGTGGCCGTGGTCGTCGTGGTGATCATCGTGTCCGTGGTGCGCGTCCGGGTTCTGGTCGTAACGCTCGGTGCCGTGGAACACCAGGAAGTACATGCGGAAGGAATAAAAGGCGGTGACAAACACCCCGGCCAACACGGCATAGTAGGCCAGACCGGAGGCCGGCAGGTTGCTGAAATGCACCGCCTCGATGATGCTGTCTTTGGAGTAGAAGCCCGAGAACAGCGGCGTGCCGATCAACGCCAGCGATCCCAGCAGCGAGGTGATCCAGGTGATGGGCATGTACTTGCGCACGCCACCCATCCAGCGGATGTCTTGGTTGTGGTGCATGCCCATGATGACCGAGCCGGCCCCAAGGAACAGCAGCGCCTTGAAGAAGGCGTGGGTCATGAGGTGGAACACGGCCACCGAGTAGGCCGAGGCACCCAGGGCCACGGTCATGTAGCCCAGCTGCGACAAGGTGGAGTAAGCCACCACGCGCTTGATGTCGTTCTGGATGATGCCCAGGAAGCCCATGAACAGCGCGGTGATGGCGCCGATGATGAGGATGAAATTGAGCGCGGTGTCCGACAGCTCGAACAGCGGCGACATGCGCGACACCATGAAGATGCCGGCCGTCACCATGGTGGCGGCGTGGATCAGCGCGGAGATGGGGGTCGGACCTTCCATCGAGTCAGGCAGCCACACGTGCAGCGGGAACTGCGCCGATTTGCCCATGGCGCCGATGAACAGGCAGATGCAGATGACGGTGACCAGCAGCCAGTCGGTGCCGGGGAAGCTCAGTTTGCCCAGCTCAGGCGCCTTGGCAAAAATTTCGCTGTAGTTCAACGAACCGGTGTAAGCCACGATCAGGCCAATACCCAGGATGAAGCCAAAGTCGCCCACGCGGTTGACCAGGAAGGCCTTCATGTTGGCGAAAATGGCCGTGGGCTTGTTGAACCAGAAACCAATCAGCAGGTAAGACACCAGGCCCACCGCTTCCCAGCCAAAGAACAGCTGCAGCAGGTTGTTGCTCATCACCAGCATCAGCATGCTGAAGGTGAACAGCGAGATGTAGGCGAAGAAGCGGTTGTAGCCTTCGTCCTCTTCCATGTAGCCAATGGTGTACAGGTGAACCATCAGCGAGACGAAGGTCACCACCACCATCATCATGGCGGTGAGACCATCGACCAGGAAGCCGATTTCCATCTTCAGCTTGCCGATCACCATCCATTCGTAGATGGTGGCGTTGAAACGTGCGCCGTGCACGGCCACGTCCCACAGCGTCATCATGGACAAGACCATGGCAATGAACACACCCAGGATGGTGGCGCTGTGCGATGCCTTGCGACCGATGACGTTGCCACCAAAGGTGGTGCCCAGGACACCGGCGACGAGCGACCCCACCAGCGGTGCCAGGGGCACGGCGAGCAAGGTGCTTGCAGAAAGACTTGTTGTCATAGGAATGTCGTTCTTTCTAAGCCCGGCTCAACCCTTGAGGGCGTTGAGCTCGTCGACGCGGATCGAGGACTTGTTGCGGAACAGCAGGACCAGGATGGCCAGGCCAATGGCCGATTCGGCAGCGGCCACGGTGAGGATGAAGAACACGAACACCTGGCCGTGCATGTCGCCCAGGTAGTGGGAGAAGGCCACGAAGTTCATGTTGACCGCCAGCAGCATCAGTTCGATGGCCATCAGCAGCACGATCAGGTTCTTGCGGTTCAGGAAGATGCCGATCACCGACAGGGTGAACAGGATGGCCCCGAGGGTCAGGAAATGGGTCAGCGTCAGGGTCATGCCTGTTTCTCCTCAACGGCGGGCGCGGGCGCCGGTGCCTCGCGTGTGGCGGCCACCTGCACCACGGCCAGACGGTCGCGCGCCTTCACGCGCACCTGCACCGAAGCATCCACGGCCTTGCTGTCCTTGCGCTGGCGCAGCGTGAGCGCGATGGCAGCGATGATGGCCACCAGCAGGATCACAGCCGCGATTTCAAGCGGGTAGAGGTATTCGGTGTAAAGCAGTTTGCCCAGCTCGCGCGTGTTCTCGATCTGCCCTGCCGCAGCGGCTGGGCTCAAAGTGACCGAACCAAATCCACCGCTCAGGATGGCCCACATCTCAACAGCCAACACGCCGCCAATCAGCACAGCCAAGGGGAAGTTTTGCCAGAAACCCCAGCGGTCGCCTTCGATGCGGATGTCCAGCATCATGACGACAAAAAGGAACAGCACCATGACGGCGCCGAGGTAGACCAGCACCAGGGTGATGGCCAGGAATTCGGCCTTGAGCAGCATCCACACGGCGGCCGCCTGCGAGAAGGCCAGCATGAGGTAAAGCACCGCGTGCACGGGGTTGCGTGCCGTGACGACCCGGAAGGCCGCGAACAGCAGCACCGCCGAGAAGAAGTAGAAGAAGCCGGTTGTGACGTCCATGGGATTTCAGCTTTGTGCGTTGGGCGTTCAGCGGTAGGGAGCGTCAGCGGCCTTGGCGGCGGCGATCTCTTTTTCGTAGCGGTCGCCCACAGCCAGCAACATGTCCTTGGTGAAGTACAGGTCGCCCCGCTTTTCACCGTGGTACTCGAAGATGTGGGTTTCGACGATGGCGTCCACCGGGCAGGCTTCTTCACAGAAGCCGCAGAAGATGCACTTGGTCAGGTCGATGTCGTAGCGCGTGGTTCGGCGCGAGCCGTCGTCGCGCTGTGCAGCCTCGATGGTGATGGCCATGGCAGGGCACACGGCTTCACACAGCTTGCAGGCGATACAACGTTCTTCACCGTTCTCGTAACGGCGCTGCGCGTGCAGACCACGGAAGCGCGGCGACAACGGCGTTTTTTCCTCGGGGAACTGCACCGTCACCTTGCGGCGGAACATGTACTTGCCGGTCAAGGCCATGCCCTTGAAGAGCTCGGCCAACATGAAGGAGGACACGAAGTCCTTGATGGAAGCAGCGGTCATTCTTTTGCTCCCTTATTTAAAAATATTCCACGGGGACACCATCCAGCCGCCGATCACCAGCAGCCACACCAGGGTGACCGGAATGAAGATCTTCCAGCCCAGACGCATGATCTGGTCGTAGCGGAAGCGCGGGAAGGTGGCGCGGATCCAGATGAACATGGACACGACCAAGAAGGTCTTGATACCCAGCCAAATCCAGCCTGGAATCCAGTTGAGCAAATCGCTGTCAATCGGGGGCAACCAGCCGCCCAGGAACATCAACGCGGCCAGGATGGAGACCAGCCACATGCTGGCGTATTCGGCCAGGAAGAAGATGGCAAAACCCATGCCCGAGTACTCGACCATGTGGCCGGCCACGATCTCGGCCTCGCCTTCGACCACGTCAAAGGGGTGGCGGTTGGTTTCGGCCACGCCCGAGATCAGGTAGACCATGAAAATGGGCAGCAGCGGCAGCCAGTTCCACGACAGGAAGGTCAGGCCCAGGTCGGCCATCATCCCTCGGCCTTGGGCGGCCACGATCTCACCCAGGTGCAGGCTGCCCGACACCATGATGACCACCACCAGGCAGAAGCCCATGGCGATTTCGTAGCTGACCATCTGGGCCGAGGCGCGCAGCGCGCCCAGGAAGGCGTACTTGGAGTTGGAGGCCCAGCCAGCAATGATCACGCCGTAGACCTCGATGGAGGTGATGGCCATGATCAGCAGCAGGCCGGCGTTGACGTTGGCCAGGATGGCATCCGGCCCGAAGGGAATGGCCACCCACGCGGCCAGCGCCGGCATGATGGCCATGATGGGGCCGAGGCGGAACAAACCCTTGGACGCAGCGGTCGGCTGAATCAGTTCCTTGGTCAGCAGCTTGAGTGCGTCGGCGATGGGTTGCAGCAAGCCCATGGGGCCCACGCGGTTGGGGCCGTGGCGGACCTGGATCCAGCCCAGCAGCTTGCGTTCCCACAGCGTGAGGTAGGCCACTGCGCCCATCAAAGGAGCGAGCACCGCCACGATCTTGATCAGCGCCCAGAGCACCGGCCAGACGATGCCCGTCCACCAGTAGGCGGCGAACAGGCCGAGGCCGCCGTTGTACATCGCGTCGATCATGCCAGGGCCTCCTGCGCGGCACGCGCGTCAGCGGTGAGTTGCAGCGAGGGCGCGCGGCGCACGACACCATCGAGTTGGTAGATGGACGCCTGGGCAGGTTGGCCCTGCACCGGCGACAAATCGGCTGCCACCGCGGTGGTGTTGTTCAGTGCACTTGCAGGCAGTTGCAGCGGGGCGGTGTGACCGGTCAGCCCGTGCTGAGCCAGCACCTCGGCCAGCACATCTTGCGCGGTTTCGTGTTTGAAGCCAGGCAAAGCCAGCAGGTTGCCCAACACACGCAACACCTTCCACGCGGGGCGGGTGTCGCCCAGTGGGCGCGCCACGGCGTAGAAGCTTTGCAGCAGGCCTTCGGCATTCACGAAGCTGCCCGGGGTTTCGGTCCAGGGTGCGATGGGCAGCAACACGTCGGCCACGTCCATGTTGGCCTTGAAGGGGCTGAAGCTCACCACCATCTCGGCGCTCTGCAGGCCCGCCACACCGGCTGCGCTGTCGAACGCGGGTTCGTTGTTGAGCAGCAAGACAGCCTTCAAGCCACCCGCCAGCATCTGGCCTGCGTTTTTGCCTTGGGCACCGGGCAGTGCGCCCACCCACTGGGCACCCACGGTGTTGGCGGCTTCGGTGAGGTAGCCCACCGAGGCACCGGTTTGCTCACCAATCCACTGCGCCACCGCCAGCAGGCTGGCCGCAAAGGCGTGGTGCGCTGCGGCATTGCCCAGCAACACGGCCTTGCGCTCGCCACCCAGCAGGGAACGGGCGATGGCATCGGACTCCACATGCGTCGGCACGTTCCAAGGTGAGGCAATGCCTTTTTCGCGTGCAATGGACGCAGCGACTTGGGCCAGCGCTTGCACCCACACACCGCTCTCAGCGACCAGCGTGTTGGCCACAGGCATGGCCCAGTCGTGCACGCGGCTGTTCACCGCATTCACCTGCCCGCCCTTGCGCACGGCCTGGCGGATGCGCTGGGCAAACAACGGGTGGTCTTTGCGCAGGTTAGAACCCACCACCAGCACGCGCTGCAGGGTGGACAAGGACGCGATGGACGTGCCCAGCCACCGCACCGCAGGTGCGTTCCGGTCTGCGCCGTTGCTGTTGCCGAAGTCGGCGTGGCGCAGCCGGTGGTCGATGTTGTCGCTGCCCAGGCCACGCACCAGGGCGCCAGCCAACGCGAGCTCTTCCACCGTGCTGTGCGGGCTGGCCAACAAGCCAATGCTCGACGCACCGAAGTCGTTCTTGATCTGCTTCAGACCGTTGGCCACGTATTCCAACGCGGTCTGCCAATCCACCGTCTTCCATTCGCCGCCTTGCTTGAGCATGGGGGCGGTCAGGCGCTGGTCGCCGTTGAGGGCTTCGTAGCTGAAGCGGTCGCGGTCGGCGATCCAGCACTCGTTCACGGCCTCGTTCTCCAGCGGCACCACGCGCATCACCTGGTGGTTTTTCACCTGGACGATGAGGTTGGCGCCGGTCGAGTCGTGCGGGCTCACGCTCTTGCGACGCGAGAGTTCCCAGGTGCGGGCGCTGTAGCGGAAAGGTTTGCTGGTGAGCGCGCCCACGGGGCAAATGTCGATCATGTTGCCCGACAGTTCGGAATCCACCGACTGACCGACAAATGTTTCGATCTCAGAATGTTCGCCACGGTGCGACATGCCCAGCTCCATCACGCCGGCCACTTCCTGACCAAAGCGCACGCAGCGGGTGCAGTGGATACAACGGCTCATCTCCTCCATGGAGATCAGCGGGCCCACATCCTTGTGGAACACCACGCGCTTCTCTTCTTCGTAGCGCGATTTGCCGGCGCCGTAGCCCACGGCCAAGTCCTGCAACTGGCACTCGCCGCCCTGGTCGCAGATGGGGCAGTCCAGCGGGTGATTGATCAGCAGGAACTCCATGACCGACTGCTGGGCCTTGATGGCCTTGTCGCTCTTGGTGCGCACGATCATGCCTTGTGTCACAGGCGTGGCGCAGGCCGGCATGGGCTTGGGTGCTTTTTCCACATCGACCAGACACATGCGGCAGTTGGCCGCGATGGACAGCTTCTTGTGGTAGCAGAAATGGGGAATGTAGGTGCCCGCCTTTTCGGCCGCATGCATGATCATGCTGCCAGGGGCGATGTCCACCTTCTTGCCGTCGAGTTCGATTTCAACCATGTTGTTTTCTCACGCGGGTGACACGCGCTCAGGCGGCCGTCTTGACCAGGGACGTCTTGTGTTCGATGTAGTGCTCGAACTCGGGACGGAAGTGCTTGATCATGGCGCGCACCGGCATGGCCGCCGCATCGCCCAGGGCGCAAATGGTGCGGCCCATGATGCTTTCGGCCACGTTGTCCAGCACCGCCATGTCGGCCGCCTTGCCCTGGCCGCCGTGGATGCGTTCGACCAGCCGGAACAGCCAGCCCGTGCCTTCGCGGCAGGGTGTGCACTGGCCACAGCTTTCGTGCATGTAGAAGTAGGACAGGCGCTTGAGCGATTCGACCATGCAGCGCGTGTCGTCCATCACGATGAGTGCGCCCGACCCCAGCATGGACCCGGCCTTGGCGATGGAGTCGTAGTCCATCGTGCATTCCATCATGATGTGTGCGGGCAGCACCGGGGAGGACGATCCACCCGGGATCACCGCCTTGAGCGTGCGGCCCTTGCGCACACCGCCAGCCAGTTCCAGCAGCGTGGCAAACGGCGTGCCCAGCGGAATTTCGTAGTTGCCGGGGCGCTCCACATCACCGCTGACCGAAAAGATCTTGGTGCCACCGTTGTTGGGCTTGCCACATTCGAGGTAGGCCTGGCCGCCGTTGCGGATGATCCAGGGCACGGCCGCGAAGGTCTCGGTGTTGTTGATGGTGGTCGGCTTGCCATACAGACCATAACTGGCCGGGAACGGCGGCTTGAAGCGTGGCTGGCCTTTTTTGCCTTCCAGCGATTCGAGCAACGCGGTTTCTTCGCCGCAGATGTAAGCGCCAAATCCGTGGTGAGCGTGCAGCTGGAAGCTGTAGTCGCTGCCCAGGATGTTGTTGCCCAGGTAGCCAGCGGCACGCGCTTCTTCCAGCGCGGCCTCAAAACGTTCGTAGACCTGGAAAATCTCGCCGTGGATGTAGTTGTAGCCCACGTTGATGCCCATCGCGTAGGCGGCAATCGCCATGCCTTCGATGACGATGTGGGGGTTGTACATCAGGATGTCGCGGTCCTTGCAGGTGCCCGGCTCGCCCTCGTCCGAGTTGCACACCAGGTACTTCTGCCCCGGGAACTGGCGCGGCATGAAGCTCCACTTCAAACCGGAAGGGAAACCCGCGCCGCCCCGGCCACGCAGGGCCGATTCCTTGACGGTGGCAATCACTTGGTCCTGGGTCATGCCAACGACGCCGGTCTCGGGATCGGGGGACGAACCGTCCTTGCCCAGGATCTTGCGCAGGGCCTGGTAGCCACCACGCGCTTCGTAGTCCTTCAGGCTCCAGTTGCTGCCGTTGAGGCCGGCGTAGATCTGGGGGCTGATGTGGCGGTCATGGAAACAGGTCTGCACGCCGGTGGCGAGGAACTGGTTGAGCACCTGGTTGGCGTTCATCACTTGCCCTCCGATGCTTTGAGGCCTTCGATCAGTTGATCGAGTTTGTCGTTGCTCATGAAGCTGCACATGTGGCGGTCATTGACCAGCATCACCGGCGCGTCGGCACAAGCGCCCAGGCATTCGCTTTGCTGCAGGGTGAACAGGCCATCGGCCGTGGTCTCGCCCATGTGCACACCCAGCTTGCCTTCGAGGTAATGCAAGGCCTTCTGTCCATCGCGCAGCTGGCAAGGCAGGTTGGTGCAGACGTTGAGCTTGAATTTGCCCACCGGCCGCTGGTTGTACATGTTGTAGAAGGTCGTGACCTCATGCACCGCCATGGGCGCCATGCCCAGGTATTCGGCGATTTCACGCTCGGCGTCGGTGCTGACAAAACCTTGCTCCTGCTGCACGATGGACAGGCAGGCCATCACGGCCGACTGCGCCTGCTCAGGCGGGTACTTGGCGACTTCGCGGTCAAACCGCGCGCGGGTAGCTTCGGAAATCATCGGTCGATCTCTCCAAACACGATATCCAGCGTGCCGATGATGGCAACGGCGTCGGCCAGCATGTGGCCACGGGCCAGCTCGTCGAGCGCAGCCAGGTGCACGAAGCCAGGCGGACGGATCTTCAGACGGTAAGGTTTGTTGGCACCATCACTGGCCAGGTAGATGCCGAACTCGCCCTTGGGGTGTTCGACCGCCGCGTAGGCTTCGCCTTCGGGCACGTGGAAACCTTCGGTGAAGAGCTTGAAATGGTGGATCAGCTCTTCCATGCTCGACTTCATCGCTTCGCGCGAAGGCGGCGCCACCTTGTGGTTGTCGGTGATGACCGGACCCGGGTTCGCACGCAGCCAGTCCACACACTGCTTGATGATGCGGTTGGACTGCGCCATCTCTTCCATGCGGACCAGATAGCGGTCGTAGCTGTCGCCCGTCTTGCCCACCGGGATGTCGAATGCCATGCGGTCATAGACATCGTAGGGCTGCTTTTTGCGCAGGTCCCAGGCGATGCCGGAACCACGCAGCATGGGCCCGGTCAGGCCCAGGTTGATGGCGCGTTCAGGCGCCATGATGCCCACATCCACCGTGCGCTGCTTCCAGATGCGGTTGTCGGTCAACAGCGTGTGGTACTCGGCCAGGTAGGTCGGGAAACGCTGGGTGAAATCGTCGATGAAGTCCAGCAGAGAACCCTGGCGGTTCTCGTTCATTTGCGCCAAGGCCTTGGCGTTCTTGATCTTGCTGACCTTGTACTGCGGCATGGTGTCCGGCAGATCGCGGTAGACGCCACCCGGACGGAAGTAAGCCGCGTGCATGCGCGCACCAGACACCGCTTCGTACATGTCGAACAGGTCTTCGCGTTCGCGGAACGCGTAGATCAGAATGGTCGAGCTGCCGCAGTCGTTGCCGTGCGAACCCAGCCACATCAGGTGGTTGAGCAGGCGGGTGATCTCGCTGAACATCACGCGGATGTACTGCGCGCGGATGGGCACCTCCAGACCCAGCAGCTTTTCGATGGCCAGGCAGTAGGCATGCTCGTTGCACATCATCGAAACGTAGTCCAGCCGGTCCATGTAGGGCAGCGACTGGATGAAGGTCTTGCTCTCGGCCAGCTTCTCGGTGGCGCGGTGCAGCAAACCGATGTGCGGGTCGGCACGTTGCACGACTTCGCCGTCCAGTTCCAGCACCAGGCGCAACACGCCGTGGGCGGCAGGGTGCTGCGGACCGAAGTTCAGGGTGTAGTTCTTGATTTCGGCCATGACTCAAAGTCCACCGTAGTTGTCTTCGCGGATGATGCGCGGCGTGATGTCGCGTGGCTCGATCGTGACCGGCTCGTAGACCACGCGCTGACGCTCAGCGTCGTAGCGCATTTCCACATGCCCCGACAGCGGGAAATCCTTGCGGAACGGGTGCCCCACAAAACCGTAGTCGGTGAGGATGCGGCGCAGGTCGTTGTGGCCTTCAAACACAATGCCGTAGAGATCAAAGGCTTCGCGCTCGAACCAGTTGGCCGCAGCCCATACGCCATTCACGGAATCGACCACCGGCAGATCGTCATCGGCGCAGAAGACCTTGACACGCAAGCGCTGGTTCAGCTCCATGGACAACAAGTGCGACACGACACAAAAACGTGCCCCGTCCCATTGCCCATCGCGGTAAGCGGAATAGTCCATGCCACACAGATCGATCAACTGATCGAAACGGCAACCCGGGGCGTCGCGCAGCGTTTGCATGGCCACCAGGTAGTCGGCCTGCGACACCTGAACCGTGACCTCGCCCAAGGCGATGTCGATGCGACGAAGCTTGTCGCCCAACGCGGCGACCACCGCGTCCTGAATGGCCTCTGGCCGAACGGCAAATTCACTCATGGCAGTCCTCAGGCACGCGCAATGGTTTGGGTGCGGCGGATCTTCTGCTGCAACTGGATGATGCCGTACAGCAGCGCCTCGGCCGTGGGCGGACAACCGGGCACGTACACATCCACCGGCACGATGCGGTCACAGCCACGCACCACGGAATAGCTGTAGTGGTAGTAGCCACCACCGTTGGCACATGAACCCATGGACAACACCCAACGTGGCTCGCTCATCTGGTCGTAGACCTTGCGCAGCGCGGGCGCCATCTTGTTGCACAGCGTGCCGGCCACGATCATCAGATCGGACTGGCGTGGGCTGGCGCGAAAGACCTCGGAGCCAAATCGCCCGATGTCGTAACGCGCCGCGGCCGCGTGCATCATCTCCACCGCGCAGCAGGCCAGACCAAAGGTCATGGGCCACAGGGAACCGGTCTTGGCCCAGTTCACCACCGAGTCGTAGCTGGTGGTGACAAAACCTTCTTTCAGGACGCCTTCAATCATGTGTTGTGTTCCTCAGAATTCGACCGGTCGCCGCCGGGCCGCCCCAAGGCGACCACACCCCCTCGGGGGGCAGCGAAGCACACGAAGTGGCAAGTGTGGGGGTCATGTTCACTCCCAATCCAGAGCGCCCTTTTTCCACTCGTAGGCAAAGCCCACAACCAGAATGCCCAGGAAGACCACCACCGACCAGAAGCCGACCGCACCCACGTCCTGCAAGGCCACGGCCCACGGGAAGAGGAAGGCGATTTCCAGGTCGAACAGGATGAACAGGATGGCCACGAGGTAATAACGCACGTCGAACTTCATGCGCGCGTCTTCGAAGGCCTCGAAGCCACATTCGTACGGGGAGTTCTTTTCCGCATCGGGCTTGTTGGGACCCAGAATGTAGCCCAACAGCTGCGGCAGCACACCGACCGCGATACCCACAATGATGAACAGAAGAACGGGCAGGTATTGGTCGAGGTTCATCTTGCGTGTACCAGGGGCGCCAGCAGGCGCCATGTGTGCCAAATGATTGGTGCCGACGGCGAGACTCGAACTCGCACAGCTTTCGCCACTACCCCCTCAAGATAGCGTGTCTACCAATTTCACCACGTCGGCATTTGTCAGAAATCGCTGTCTCGCTAAGTCCACGAGGGATTGGTGTGGACTTGCTGACAAGCGTAGGAGTTTACCCTGAAACAAGGCGGGTTTTTGGCCCGGACCGTTGAAATTCGGTCACCAGCCCCACCCCACCTGCGGGAAGGTGTGGGCCGCCTGACAAGCGCTCCCACACCCCATGACATGAGGCTTACTGCGCCGGAATTTGTGGCGCACCAGGCGCCGTGGTGGGCGCAGGTGTGGCGGGCACACCACCCGCAGCACCAGGCGCTGCCTCCACCGGCACGGGCACGGTTTCCAACACACTGCCACTCGCGGCCGTGGGGCGCAGGTTACCGAAGTAGGCCAGGCCCAAAGTGCAAGCCAGAAACACCGTGGCCAGCACCGCCGTGCTACGCGACAGGAAGTTGGCGCTGCCCGAGGCGCCGAACAGGCTGGCCGAACCACCACCGCCGCCACCAAAGGCCGCACCGGCGTCCGCACCCTTGCCGTGTTGCATCAGGATCAGGCCAATCATTCCGATGGCGGCCAGGATTTGCACGGCCAGCAAAATGGTCATCAACACATTCATTCTTTGCTCCAAAAAGTCGAAAAGCGACGCCTCAGCACTCAGCTGCGGGCGGCGCGGATGATCTGCAGAAAATCGGGCACCTTGAGCGACGCGCCGCCGATCAGGCCACCGTCGATGTCGGGCATGGCCAACAAGCTGGCCGCGTTGGCGGCGTTCATGCTGCCGCCGTAAAGGATGTGCACACGCTTGTCGGCGTTGACCGTGGCGGCCGCCACCTGGGCGCGCAGCACATGGTGCACCACCTGCGCCTGCTCGGGCGTGGCAGTGCGACCGGTGCCAATGGCCCAGACGGGTTCGTAAGCCACCACCATCTCGCTGCTGCAGTGGCCCACGGTGTGGATCACGGCAGCCAATTGACGCTTGACCACAGCCTCGGTCTGGCCCGCATCGCGCTCGGCCAGGGTTTCACCGACGCAGACGATGGGCGTAATGCCCGCCGCCAGCGCACGTTGCGCCTTGGCCGCCACCACCTCGTCCGTTTCACCGTGGTACTGCCGGCGCTCGGAGTGGCCCACGATGGCGTAACGGCAGGCGAAGTCGCGCAACATGGCCGCGCTCACCTCGCCCGTGTAGGCGCCCGATTCGTGGGCCGACACATCTTGTGCGCCCCAGGCGATGGGGCCCTTGCCCAACAACTGCTGCAACTGCGGCAGATAGGGCGCGCTGGCACACAGCGCCACCAGCACCGACTGGTCTTGCGCTTCGAGGCCTTGTTGAAAACCTTGCAGCAAGGCCTCGTTGGACGCGAGGCTGCCGTTCATTTTCCAATTGCCGACGATGAGCTTTTTCATCTCTTGATTCCGGGTAAGCAACTTCAGGCCCAGCTCAGCACCAGCTTGCCGATGTGCTGGTTGCTTTCCATCAGCGCATGCGCCTGCGCCGCCTGCGCGGCCGGGTACACGTTGTGGATCACGGGTTTGATGGCACCACTTTCGATCAGCGGCCACACCTTGGCCTTGAGCGACTGCGCGATGGCGGCTTTGAATGCCACCGGGCGCGGACGCAAGGTGGAGCCGGTGATGGTCAGGCGGCGGCGCAACACGGCGCCCGCATTGAACTCGGCCTTCACACCGCCCTGCACGGCGATGATGACCAGCCGGCCTTCATCGGCCAGGCAGTCAATCTCACGCGCAACGTAAGCACCAGCCACCATATCGAGGATGACGTTGACACCGGCACCACCGGTGACATCGGCCACCTCGCGCACGAAGTCCTGCGTCTTGTAGTTGATCGCGTGGTCGGCGCCCAAAGCCAGGCAGGCTTTCGCCTTGTCGTCGCTGCCCACGGTGACGATCACGCGCGCGCCCAGGGCTTTGGCCATCTGGATGGCCGTGACCCCAATGCCGCTGGAGCCACCCTGGATCAGCAGGGTTTCGCCCGGCTGCAGGTGGACGCGGTCGAACACATTGCTCCAGACCGTGAAGAAAGTTTCGGGCAACGAAGCGGCTTCCACATCGGACAAGCCCACCGGCACCGGCAGGCACTGCCCCACGGGCGCCACGCAGTACTGCGCATAACCGCCACCGGCCACCAACGCGCACACACGGTCGCCCAGCTTCAGGCCTGCCGCGGCCAGGGCCGCTGCATCGCCCGCTTCGATCACGCCAGCCACTTCGAGGCCAGGCAGATCGGAGGCGCCCGGTGGCACGGGGTAGTTGCCGGTGCGCTGCAGCACATCGGGGCGGTTCACGCCCGACGCCGCCACGCGGATCAGCAACTCGCCCGCACCGGCTTCAGGCCGGGGACGCTCGCAGGGTTGCAAGACCTCAGGCCCGCCAAAGGCGGTGATCTCGACAGCTTGCATGGTGGCCATGGCGGCGCTCGCCTTACTGCTGTTGCTGCTGCTCTTGCTGCTGCTGTTGAGCAGCGGCGTCGGCAGCACCACGGTGGTCGGCGCGCTCGGCACGTTCCGGGCGCTCGGCGCGCTCGGGACGGTCGGCCAGGGCCTTCATGGACAGCTTGATGCGGCCCTTCTCGTCGGTCTCCAGCACCTTGACCTTGACGATCTGGCCTTCTTGCAGGTAGTCGGTGACCTTTTCCACGCGCTCGTGGGCGATCTGGCTGATGTGCAGCAGGCCGTCCTTGCCGGGCAGGATGTTGACCAGGGCACCGAAGTCCAGGATCTTGGTGATCGGGCCTTCGTAGACCTTGCCGATTTCGGCTTCGGCGGTGATGGCTTCGATGCGGCGCTTGGCTTCATCGGCCTTGGTCGAATCGGTGGCGGCGATGGTGATGGTGCCGTCTTCCTCGATGTTGATCTGGCAGCCGGTCTCTTCGGTCAGCGCGCGGATGACGGCGCCGCCCTTGCCGATCACGTCACGGATCTTCTCGGGGTTGATCTTCATGGTGAACAGCTTGGGCGCGAAGTTGGACACCTCGGTCTTGGCCTCACCCATGGCGTCCTGCATCTTGCCCAGGATGTGCATGCGCGCTTCCTTGGCCTGGGCCAGTGCCACCTGCATGATTTCTTTGGTGATGCCCTGGATCTTGATGTCCATCTGCAGGGCGGTCACGCCATTGGTGGTACCGGCCACCTTGAAGTCCATGTCGCCCAGGTGGTCTTCGTCACCCAGGATGTCGGTCAGCACGGCAAAACGGTTGCCGTCCTTGATCAGGCCCATGGCGATACCGGCCACGTGCGCCTTCATGGGCACGCCGGCGTCCATCAGTGCCAGGCAGCCGCCGCAGACCGAAGCCATGGACGAGGAGCCGTTGGACTCGGTGATTTCCGACACCACACGCATGGTGTAGGGGAATTCTTCCTTGCTTGGCAACGCGGCCACCAGGGCGCGCTTGGCCAGGCGGCCGTGACCGATTTCGCGGCGCTTCGGCGAACCCACGCGACCCGTTTCGCCGGTGGCGAAGGGAGGCATGTTGTAGTGCAGCAT
The DNA here is from genome assembly GCF_042665215.1 of Hydrogenophaga atypica. Classification (NCBI taxonomy): domain Bacteria; kingdom Pseudomonadati; phylum Pseudomonadota; class Betaproteobacteria; order Burkholderiales; family Comamonadaceae; genus Hydrogenophaga; species Hydrogenophaga atypica. The sequence goes on along the minus strand of NZ_JBHTCA010000003.1, from coordinate 90,443 downwards.
GAAGCGATCTTCGTACTCGCCGGCCAGCGCGTCGATGCGCTGCGCGTCGCGATCGGTACCCAAAGTGGCCACCACCAGCGCCTGGGTTTCACCCCGGGTGAAAAGGGCCGAACCGTGGGTGCGCGGCAGCACGCCGTTGCGGATTTCGATGGCGCGCACGGTGCGGGTGTCGCGGCCGTCGATGCGGGGCTCGCCAGCCAAAATCTGGCCACGCACGATCTTGGCTTCGATCTCGAACAACAGGCCTTCAATGGCCACGCTGTCGAATGCCACGCCTTCGGCCTTCAAGGCCGCCATCACGTCGGCGTAGGCGGTGCGGCAAGCCTGGGTGCGCGCCTGCTTGTTGCGAATTTGGTAAGCGGCTTCCAGCTTGGCCTTGGCCAGACCGTCGATCTTGGCGATCAGGGCCTCGTCCTTGGGCGGCGCTTGCCAGTTCCACTCGGGCTTGCCGGCGTCACGCACCAACTCGTTGATGGCGGCGATGGCGATGTTGCCTTGCTCGTGGCCAAACACGACGGCGCCAAGCATCACTTCTTCGCTCAGTTGCTGGGCTTCCGACTCAACCATCAGCACAGCGGCCTCGGTGCCGGCCACGATCAGGTCCATGGACGAGTTCTTGCGCTCGGTCTGACCCGGGTTCAACACGTACTGGCCGTTGACGTAACCCACGCGGGCAGCACCGATGGGGCCGTTGAAGGGGATGCCCGACACCGACAGCGCAGCGCTGGTGGCGATCATGGCGGCGATGTCGGCGTCGACTTCGGGGTTCAGCGACAGCGTGTGGATGACCACCTGGACTTCGTTGAAGAAACCTTCCGGGAACAGCGGGCGGATCGGGCGGTCGATCAGGCGGCTGGTCAGGGTTTCGAGTTCACTGGGGCGGCCTTCGCGCTTGAAGAAGCTGCCAGGGATCTTGCCGGCGGCGTAGGTCTTCTCGATGTAGTCAACGGTCAGCGGGAAGAAGTCCTGGCCGGCCTTGGCATCGGACTTGGCCACCACGGTGGCCAGCACCACGGTGCCTTCCATGTCGAGCAGCACGGCGCCGCTGGACTGGCGGGCGATTTCGCCGGTTTCCATGCGGACCGAATGCTGGCCCCACTGGAAGGTCTTGGTGACTTTGTTGAACATGGTCATGTGGTTCTCCTGTGTGAGAGGTGCATGTGGCAGCACCCGGCGCCCGGAACCCACATTTGCAGAACACGATGCCATTCCAGCGGACTTGAGGAACCTGCGGCTTCAGGTCCGTTGGAATGACACAGCTTCGCTCTGCTTGATGTGATGTACCCGAAAAATGAAAGGGGAAAAACAAGCGAAAAACGCCTGAGCCAGCGAACCAACCCAGGCGTTTTTGCGCTACTTGGCTACAGCAATTACTTGCGCAGGCCCAGTTTGGCGATCAGAGCCACGTAACGGTCGGCGTCACGGGACTTCAGGTAGTCGAGCAGCTTGCGACGGCGGCTGACCATGCGCAGCAGACCGCGGCGGCCATGGTGGTCCTTGGCGTGGGTCTTGAAGTGGGGGGTCAGCTCGTTGATGCGAGCGGTCAGGATGGCGACTTGGACTTCGGGGCTGCCGGTGTCGGCGGCGCCACGTGCGTTGGCCGCAATGACTTCGGCCTTGACGGATTGAGCGATCATTTCGATTTCCTCGAGGTTACATGCGTCCTGCCGCAGCCGCCCGGACCCAGAAAAACGTTCCCAGACCGGCGCCACAACAGGCGTGAAGATGCCACCCGTTTGGGCAGCAACCCGCGATTATAGCCGGAGCCAGCGCTTGAGTCGATCCACCCCCTCCAGCAGGCGGCCGGTGTCGCGGCTGGCAAAACACCAGCGCAGCCATCCTGCCGCCTCGGGCCCGAAGGCGCTGCCGGGCGCCAGGCCCAGCCCCGCCTCACGCACCAGGCGCTTGGCCACGTCCAGGCAATCGTCCTGCCCGTGGATGCGGAAAAAGGCGTACATACCCCCCAGCGGCGTCGCCACCTCAATGCCCGGCAAGGCCTGCAACGCAGGCACCAGCGTGTCGCGGCAGGTTTTGAGGTGGGCCACCAGGGCGGGCGTCACCTCGTCCGCCCGCGCCAGGGCCTGCAAGGCGGCGCGCTGCACAAACACGGGCGCACACGAGGTGTTGAACTCGATCAGCTTGCCCATTGCGTCGGTCAAACCCGGTGGCATCACCAGCCACCCCAGGCGCCAGCCGGGCATGAGGAAACTCTTGGAGAAGCTGTGGGTGACGATCAGGCGGTCGTCGGCCTTGGCGTGGTCCAAAAAGGACGGCGCGCAGCCATTGGCGGTGGGCGCGTAGTAGAGCCGTTCGTACACCTCGTCGGCCAGAATCCAGGTGCCGGTCTGGCGGCAATGGGCCAGGATGGCGCGCTGCTCATCGGCGCTCAGCGTCCAGCCGCTGGGGTTGTTGGGGGCGTTGACCACCAGCAGACGCGTGCGGGGCGTGATGGCGGCCAGCAGCTCGGCCAGGTCCAGCCCCCAGGCACCGTCCACCCCGGGGCGCAGCGGCACGCGGCGCACCTGCGCGCCCATGATGAGCGGTTGCGCCACCAGGTTGGGCCACACCGGCGTGACGGCCACCACCTCGTCGCCCGCGTCCAGCACGGCCTGGCAGGCCAGCATGAGGCCGTTGACACCGCCGGAGGTGACGGCCAGCCGGTCCGGGAGCCCCTGCCCCGCCTGCGTTGGGTGCAGTCGCGCGGTGTAGGTCGCAAGAGCGGCGCGCAACTCGGGCAAACCAAGGTTGTGCGCGTAAAAGGTTTCGCCCTCGTGGAGCGAGGCGATCGCGGCCTCGCGGATGAAGGCCGGCGTGACCTCGTCGCTCTCACCAAACCAGAACTTGAGCACGCCTTCGCGGCCCAGGCCCTCGTTGGCGACTTCACGGATGCGGGAGCCCTCCAGGGCGCTGACGGTATCTCTCATAACGAGAGATTGTGCGTCAGCGTGGGCGTTGCATCTGGCAGCTGTGCGGCATTTCGGCCTGCTCGGGGCTGATCTGGCGCACGGGGCGGAAACCGAAGCCCGAGCCTTCCACATCGAACTTCACGCCGGGCGCACCCTGTTTGTCCATCACCGCCACCACCAGCGGCTGCTGCAGCTGGTGGTCGCCCGCCCGCATGCGCGCGCTCTGGCCGGCAAAACTCACCTGCACCGTTTCCAGGGCAGCGGCAATGGCTTTGGCCTCGGTGCTGCCAGCGCGTTCGATGGACTGGGCCAGCGACTCGATCAGCAGTTGCATGCGCATGTGCACATAATCGTCTTCTGGCTTGGGGAAACGTTGGCGGAACGACTGGTAGAAGGCCTCGGACTCGCGCATGGCCACGTTGGGGAACCAGTCGGCCACGGCAATCACCTTGCCGATGCCGGCCTCGCCGATGGCCGCAGGCGCGCCCAGCGCGTTGCCGTAGAAGGTGTAGAAGCTGCCCTCAAAACCCACCTCGCGCGCGGCCTTGACCAGCAGCGTCAGGTCATTGCCCCAGTTCCCGGTCAACACCGCCTGCGCGCCGCTGGCCTTGATCTTGGTGGCATAGGGCAAAAAGTCCTTCACGCGTGCCATGGGGTGCAGCTCGTCGCCGACGATCTTCACATCGGGGCGTTTGTCGGCCAGCTGGCGTTTGGCCTCTTTCAGCACCGCCTGGCCAAAGCTGTAGTCCTGGCCGATCAGGTAGATGCTCTTGAGCGCCTTGTCGTCCTTGAGCACGCTCATCAGCGCGTTCATGCGCATGTCCGCGTGGGCATCAAAACGGAAGTGCCAGTAGCTGCACTTCTCGTTGGTCAGCACTGGGTCCACCGCCGAGTAGTTGAGAAACACCACCTGGCGCTGTGGCTCGCGCTCGTTGTGTTTGCCGATGGCATCGATCAACGCCGCCGCCGTGGCCGACGAGTTGCCCTGCACCACCACGTTGATACCGCCGTCCACCGCCGCACGCAGCGACGACAGCGCCTCCTCGTTCTGACCTTTGCTGTCGTAACGCACCAGCGCCAGTGGCCGCGCACCACCCGGCAACTTGACGCCCCCCCGGGCGTTGACACGCTCCACCGCCCACAGCAGGTTGCGGAACACCGATTCGCCGGTGTTGGCCAACGGGCCCGAGAACACCTCAATCATGCCGATGCGCACGGGTGCCGCCGTGGGTGCGGCTGCGGTTTGCGCCAGCGCCCCGCCGGCCGCAGCGGCCCAGCCCAGGCCCGCGATCAGACCAGCCAGCACCTGGCGGCGAAGTTGTCTCATGTGCTTCATGTTCAGGAATACCTTGTGCCAACCGCACGGAGGGGCACGATTGCCACCTGTCGCCAATGCGACAACAATCCGCCGGTCAAGGTCGCGGAGTGTAATTCATAATTACAGAACCACTTCCACCAAGCCCGTCAGCTTGGCAGGGTTTCTGCCCTCGCTGTCCGATCCGGTGCCAGCTCCGACAAAGGCCAACGCGGCCGCACATCAAAGCGGTAGCTGACGGTTTCGCTGCTCTCCGGCAGCAAGCCCGCCTGCACCCGCATGCCGGCGGCCAGGGCGATCATGGCGCCGTTGTCGGTACACAGGTCCAGCTCGGGGTAGTGCACCCGCACACCACGCGCGGCACAACCGGCATTCAGTTGCTGGCGCAACAAGCTGTTGGCCCCCACACCACCCGCCACCACCAGCCGCTGGAGGCCACTGTCGGCCACCGCCCGCAGTGCCTTCTTCACCAGCACCTCCACAATGGCCGCCTGGGTGGACGCGGCCACGTCGGCCACCACCTGGGGTGGCAGTTGCGCCACCGTGCCCACATCGTGCTGCGCCAGTTGTTTCTTGACCGTGGTCAGCACAGCCGTTTTGAGGCCTGCGAACGAAAAATCCAGATCGCCACTGTGCAGCAGCGGGCGCGGCAACTTGTGCGCCGTCGCGTCGCCCTGCCCGGCCAGGCGCGACAGCGCCGGCCCGCCGGGATAGCCCAGCCCGAGCAGCTTGGCCGATTTGTCGAAAGCCTCACCGGCCGCGTCGTCGATGGTCTCACCCAGCAGTTCGTAGCGCCCCACGCCATCCACCCGCATGAGCTGCGTGTGACCGCCCGACACCAGCAAGGCCACAAACGGAAACTCGGGCGGATCGGCGCTCAGAAAAGGCGAGAGCAAATGCCCTTCCAGGTGGTGAATGCCCAGCACCGGCTTGCCCAGCGCGGCCCCCATGGCCACCGCCACCCCCGCCCCCACCAGCAAAGCGCCGGCCAGGCCGGGGCCCCGGGTGAAGGCCACCAGGCCCACCTCAGCCAGCGTGCGCCCAGCGCGGGTCAGCACCTCGGTGCTCAATGGCAACACCCGGCGGATGTGGTCGCGGCTGGCCAGCTCGGGCACCACGCCACCATAGGCCTGGTGCATGGCGATCTGGCTGTGCAAGGCGTGCGCCAGCAGGCGCGGCACACCGGCCTGCGTGGCGGCGGCAGACGCGTCCACCAGCGCCACGCCGGTTTCGTCGCAAGAAGATTCGATTCCGAGGATCAACATGGTCCCAGTGTAAAAGCCCCGAGGGCACGGATATTGCTGCCGCCACGGGGACATGAAATCCGGACTCCATTTCCTGCTCGCCGCCAAATGCTGCGAAATCGGCGAGTTGCAGCAACTCACGCTCACCGCCGAATTGGTGGATGCGAGCGCACGTCTGGTGCACGAGCTGCAGCGCGAGCGTGGCATGAGCAACCTGTACCTGGGTTCGGCCGGGCAGCGTTTTGGTGCCGAGCGTTTGGCGCAGGTGGCGCAGACGGCACACGCCGAACATGCGTTGCGCCAGCACTTTGACCAGCTGGACACCCAGGCCACGCAGTTGCGCCAGGGCGCGCGGCTGTTTGCGCGCATCGCCTATGTGCTGCACGGCCTGGCTGCGCTGCCGGCCCTGCGCCAGCAGGTGGCGCGCGGTGCGTGGCTGCCTGCGCAGGCCACCGCCGCCTACACGCGGCTCATCGCTGGCCTGCTGGCGGTGATCTTCGAAGCGGCCGACACCGCCAGCGACCCGGCCATTTCGCGTCTGCTGGTGGGTTTTTTCAACTTCATGCAAAGCAAGGAACTGGCCGGCCAGGAACGCGCCACCGGCAGCGCCCTGTTTGCCAGCGGCCACGCCGACGACGCCGGGCAGCAGCGGCTGGCATACCTGATCGAGTCGCAAGAACGTGCGCTGGAGGTGTTTGCGCAGTTCGCACCGGGCGAGGCCGTTGCGCTGTGGCAGCGCAGCGACGATCCCAACACCCGAGCCGCGCTGGAACGCATGCGCCGCATGCTGTGCGCCACGGTCGCGGGCGGCGCACTCAACCCGGAGCTGAGCCAACGCTGGTTCGACACCTGCACCGAACGCATGGAGGCCATGAAAGCGGTGGAAGACCACCTCAGCAAAGACCTGCGCGCCGTGTGCCACCAGCGCCGCGAACACCTGGTGCAGGAGCTGCAGGCGCTTGATCAGGTACCCACCAGCGTGCTCCCTGCCGGGTTGGACTTTTTTGATGCCACACCAGACGGCTCGCCGTCGCCGGGCTTGCCCCTGGGGACGCAGCTGCAGCACTCGGTGCTGGAGCTGGTGCAAGCCCAGGCTCAGCGGCTACAGGCCATGTCGGCCGAGCTGGACACCACCCGCGCCAGCCTGAACGAACGCAAGCTGGTGGAACGCGCCAAGGGCCTGCTGATGGCACAGCGCCAGTTGAGCGAGGCCCAGGCCCACAAGACGCTGCGCCAGCTTGCAATGAACCAGAACCGCCGCCTGGTGGACGTGGCCGAAGCTGTGCTGGCACTGGCCGATCTGACCACGGGCACCGTGCACCCACGCACGGATGCTGCAACGCACAAATAACGTGCTTGTGCCCCGTGTCGGTGCACAAACAGCCACATCCCGTCCAGCGCAAGGGGCAAAACCAGCTGGCACACAAACTGCTTAACAGTTGACGAGGCACCCACCAAGGGCGGTGGGTGCCAACCGTCAGCCAGACACAGGACAACGGCGTCCGTATTCGCAGCGCAACCCGCGCTCCGAGACGGACGCCGTTGTGCTTTCTGGAACCGCATTTTTGTTGGCCTATAGGAGTTGAACATGGACACACCCGTCACACCCGCTGTCGCACACACCGACACAGCCTCCCGCCGCGACTTCCTCAAGACCGCCGCCGTCGGCACCGCCCTGTTCAGCACGCTGGGCCACCACGGCGTGTGGGCCGCCGGGTCGGATGCACCCGAAAAGAAAGATGTCAAGATCGGCTTCATCCCGCTGACCGACTGCGCCAGCGTGGTCATGGCCTCGGTGCTGGGCATCGACCAGAAGTACGGCGTCAAGATCATCCCCACCAAAGAGGCGAGCTGGCCCGGTGTGCGCGACAAGCTGGTCAACGGCGAGCTGGACCTGGCCCACGTGTTGTACGGCCTGGTGTACGGGGTGCACCTGGGCACGGCCGGCCCCAAGAAGGACATGGCGGTGCTGATGAACCTGAACCAGAACGGCCAGGCCATCACCCTGAGCAAGAAGCTGGCGGACAAAGGCGCCGTGGACGGTGCCAGCCTGGCCAAACTGATGGCCACCGACAAACGCGAATACACCTTCGCCCAGACCTTCCCCACCGGCACCCATGCCATGTGGCTGTACTACTGGTTGGCGGCGCACGGCATCAACCCTATGAAGGATGCCAAAGTCATCACCGTGCCGCCACCGCAGATGGTGGCCAACATGCGCGTGGGCAACATGGACGGCTTCTGCGTGGGCGAGCCCTGGAACCACCGCGCCATCATGGACGGCATCGGCATCACGGGCACCACCACGCAGGACATCTGGCCCGAGCACCCGGAAAAGGTGCTGGGCACCACCTCGGAATGGGTGCAGAAATACCCCAACACCGCACGCGCTGTGACGGCCGCCATTCTGGAGGCCGGCAAGTGGATCGATGCCGGTCTGCAGAACAAGCTCAAGATGGCCGAGACCATCGCCGACCGAGCCTACGTGAACACCAGCGTGGACGCCATCAACCAGCGCATCCTGGGCCGCTACCAGAACGGCCTGGGGAAGACCTGGGACGACCCCAACCACATGAAGTTTTTCAACGACGGCGCGGCCAACTTCCCCTACCTGAGCGACGGCATGTGGTTCCTCACCCAGCACAAGCGCTGGGGCCTGATGAAGGACCACCCCGACTACCTGGGCGTGGCCAAGTCCATCAACCGCATCGACATCTACAAGCAGGCCGCCAGCGCCGCCAAGGTCAGCCTGCCCAAGAGCGAGATGCGCTCGCACAAGCTCGTTGACGGTGTGGTGTGGGACGGCAAAGACCCGGCCAAGTACGCCGACAGTTTCAAGGTCAAGGTTTGAAGGAGCCCACCATGGTCAGCGCCGTGTTTCACGCCCCCCTGGATGCGAGTTCCATGAACCCCAGCACCGCCCCTTCTGCCCCCGAACGGCCCCTCGCCAAGGTGGCCCCAGCCGCCCCCAGCCGACCACCCTTCGACTGGCGCGGCATGTGGCTGCGCGTGTTGCCGCCGATCTTTGGTTTGGGCCTGCTGGTCGGCATCTGGGCCCTGGTGTCGGTGTCCACCGGCAGCAGCATCCCCTCGCCCGCCGCCACCTGGGAGGCCGCCGTCAAGCTGTTCAGCGACCCCTTCTACCGCAACGGCCCCAACGACCAGGGGATAGGCTGGAACGTGCTCTCGTCGCTGCAGCGCGTGGCCGTGGGCTTCGGCCTGGCCGCACTGGTGGGCATCCCCGTGGGTTTCATGATCGGGCGCTTCACCTTCCTCTCGCGCATGTTCAACCCACTGATCAGCCTGCTGCGCCCGGTGTCGCCACTGGCCTGGCTGCCCATCGGTCTGCTGGTGTTCAAGGGCGCCAATCCGGCCGCCATTTGGACCATTTTCATCTGCTCCATCTGGCCCATGGTCATCAACACCGCCGTGGGCGTGCAGCGCGTGCCACAGGACTACATGAACGTGGCCCGCGTGCTCAACCTCAGCGAATGGAAGATCCTGACCAAGATCCTCTTCCCCGCCGTGTTGCCCTACATGTTGACCGGGGTGCGCCTGGCCGTGGGCACGGCGTGGCTGGTGATCGTCGCCGCCGAGATGCTGACCGGCGGCGTGGGCATCGGCTTCTGGGTCTGGGACGAGTGGAACAACCTCAACGTGCAGCACATCATCGTCGCCATCTTCGTCATCGGCGCCGTCGGCCTGGTGCTGGAGTTCGCACTCATCAAACTCGCGTCCCTGTTTACCTTTGAAGAGGTGAAGGCATGACCACCAAATACATCGAAATCCAGAACGTCGAGCAGACCTTCAAGACCAAGAAGGGCCTGTTCCCCGCGCTGCGCGACATCCACCTCACCGTGGCCAAGGGCGAGTTCGTGGCCCTCATCGGCCACTCGGGCTGTGGCAAGTCCACCCTGCTCAACCTGCTGGCCGGGCTGACCGAACCCACACAAGGTGTGCTGCTGTGTGCCAACAAGGAAATAGCCGGCCCCGGCCCCGAGCGCGCGGTGGTGTTCCAGAACCACTCGCTGCTGCCCTGGCTGACCTGCTTCGAGAACATCCACCTGGCGGTGGAGCGCGTGTTTGGCGCTACCGAGAACCGCGCACAGCTCAAGGCCCGCACCGATGCGGCGCTGGCCTTGGTCGGCCTCACGGCGGCGGCGCAGAAGCGCCCCGGCGAAATCAGCGGCGGCATGAAGCAGCGCGTGGGCATTGCGCGGGCGCTGTCGATGGAGCCCAAGGTGCTGCTGATGGACGAACCCTTTGGCGCACTCGATGCGCTGACCCGCGCCAAGCTGCAGGACGAGCTGCTGGACATCGTGGCCAAGACGCAGGCCACCGTGGTGATGGTGACCCACGACGTGGACGAAGCCGTGCTGCTGAGCGACAAAATCGTGATGATGACCAACGGCCCGGCCGCCACCATCGGCGAGGTGCTCAGCGTGGACCTGCCCCGCCCGCGCAACCGCGTGGCATTGGCGGACGATGCGCGTTACCAGCACTGCCGCAAGGCGGTGATCGATTTCCTCTACACCCGCCAGGGGCACGTGGAAAAAGTGGCCTGAGCCGCTCGACGCCTGCGACGGCCCCCCACACCCGCGCGGGCTGTCGCTCCATCTGATGCAGTTGCTGGCACACAGTTGGCCAGGTCGCATGAATCTGTCGTGAAAAGTTAAATCCATGTCGTGAACTGTCAAGCGACTGGGGGCCGGATGTTTCATCATCGGCACGTCTTGTCCACAAGCCACCCCATTCCTTTTGGAGCGCCAGCGCCATGAACTTTCTTGACGGCCATCTTTATCCCGAGAACCAGCAGCCTCTGATCATCACCGCCGCGCCCTATGCGCCGGGCTGGATTCCCTCGGACTTCCCGGAAGACATTCCGATCACCATGGAAGAGCAGATCCAGAAGGCGGTGGATTGCTATGAAGCCGGTGCCACGGTGTTGCACTTGCATGTGCGCGAAGCCGATGGCAAGGGCAGCAAGCGCCTGTCCATGTTCAACGAGCTGATTGCCGGCGTGCGCAAGGCGGTGCCAGAGATGCTCATCCAGGTGGGCGGCTCCATCAGCTTTGCCCCCGAAGGACCGGATGGCGACGCGAAGTGGCTATCGGACGACACGCGCCACATGCTGGCCGAACTCGACCCCAAACCGGATCAGGTGACGGTGACCGTCAACACCACGCAGATGAACGTGACGGAACACGCGGGCGAGGACGACTTCCGTGGCGTCTCGCGCGGCTTCCCACACCTGTACAAGACCTACAAGGACATGATCGTTCCCTCGAACCCCAGCTTTGTCGAGGAGCACATCCGCCGCCTGTCCGAAGCCGGCATCCAGAGCGAGTTTCAGGTCTACAACATCAACAGCTTCGAGACCATCGAGCGCATGATCCGGCGTGGTGTCTACAAGGGGCCGCTGGTGATGAACTGGGTGGCCATCAGTGGCGGCATGGACCAGGCCAACATCTACAACCTGGCCAACATGCTGCGTGCTGTGCCGGACGGCGCTGTCGTCACCGTGGAAAGTTCGGTGCTCAACGTTTTGCCCATCAACCTTATCGGCATGGCGCTGGGCCTGCACGTGCGCTGCGGCATCGAAGACGTGCTGTGGAAGCAGGACCGCTCGGGCAAGATGAGCACGGTCGAACAGATCAAACAACTCGTGCGCATCGCGGGAGAACTCGGCCGCCCGATCGCCACCGCCCAACAGGCACGCGAGATATGCAAGATCGGCGTGTTCTACGAAACGGCAGAAGAAACGCTGCGTGAGAACGGCTTTGCGCCGAACCGCAAGGGCGGCAACCAGGGTTTTCTGCGAAAGCCTGACTGACCCCCCGCCCCATTGACGCCCCCTCCCCTGACTCAACAATAGGAGACAAGCCCCATGAACAAACACAATCTCAAGCGGCGCGTGGCGCTGGCGGCCGTGATGGCTTCGCTGGCGCCCTGGGCGCAAGCCCAGACCAGCGATGTCTGGCCCAGCCGGCCCATCACGCTGGTGGTGGCCTCCGGGGCCGGCTCCGGCGTGGACCTCGCGGCCCGCGAGATGGCACAGAAACTCAGCGCCTCTCTCAAACAGCCGGTGGTGGTTGAGAACAAACCGGGCGGCAGCGGCATGCTGGCGGGCAGCATGGTGGCCCGGGCCAAGGCCGACGGCTACACATTGCTCTACAGCAACGCGTCGTTCGTGACGGTGGCCCCTGCGGTCATCAAGAACATGACGTACGACCCGGTCAAGGACCTGACGCCTCTGGCCCAAACTGCCGTTGGCGGCATCATCCTCATGGTGAACAAGGACGTGCCCGCCAACAACCTGAAGGAACTTGTCGCGCTGGTCAAGGCGAATCCCGAGCGCTACAACTACGCGACCTGGGGCAATGGCTCGGCTGGCCAGCTGACCATGGAATGGCTGAAGCAGAAGGCTGGCCTCAAGATGGAGCACATCCCCTACAAAACCACACCCCAGATCGTGAACGACCTGGCTTCGGGCGTGTTGCAGATCGGGTGGAGCGACCCAGGCACGCCAGTGCCCATGATCGAGGCCAACAAAATCAAAGGCATCGCCATCAGCGGCAACAACCGCGTGCCCCGCACGCGCAACGTGGCCACCATGGGGGAACAGGGCTACCCGTTCGACTCGGTGGGCTGGTTCGGCATGTTTGGCCCGGCGAACCTGCCCAAGCCCATCACCGACCGTTTGAACGCGGAAATCAACAAGGTTCAGGCCTCGGCGGAAATGGCCAAGCGCATGGAGACCATGAACTTTGAGCCGCCACCGGTGAAAACGGCCGACGAGTTCAAGGCCATCATCGCGGCCGACGTGAAGATGTGGGCCACGATCGCCAAGGACGCCAACATCTCTGGCGAATGAGCGACCTCTGCGGCAGGTCCGCAGCACGTGCCCAAACACAAGGCGGTCCTCGGACCGCCTTGTTGTTTTGTGGTCATCGACTTTGTGCTCATCCATTCAGGCCCACACAGCGTGGGCTTTGCGTTCCTCAGGCCGCCTGCCGCAGGAGCTCGCGACCGATGATGAGTTGCTGCACCTGCGTGGTGCCTTCGTACAGGCGCAGCAGGCGGGCGTCGCGGTAAAAGCGCTCCACCGGGTACTCGTTGATGTAGCCTGCGCCGCCGTGGATTTGCACGCCACGGTCGGCCACTCGGCCCAACATCTCTGTGGCAAACAGCTTGGCGCAGGACACACGCATCGACACGTCCGGGTCCGACACATGGGCGGGTTTGCCGTCGAAACGCAGGGCCACGTCCTTCACCAGCGACCAGCCCGCCAGCAGCTCCGCCTGGCTGTCGGCCAGCATGGCCTGGATCAGCTGGAATTCGCCAATGGCTTTGCCGAACTGCTTGCGGTCGCGGGCGTAGGCGGTGGACTCATCGAGGATGCGCGAGGCCATGCCGCAGGACACGGCCGCGATGTTCAGGCGCCCCCGGTCCAGCACCTTCATGGCGGTCTTGAAGCCCTGGCCGGGCACACCGCCAATGATGTTGACCGCCGGCACGCGCACATTTTCCAGAATCACGTCACATGTCTGGGTGCCGCGCTGGCCCATCTTCCTGTCGGGCTTGCCGAGTGTGAGACCTGGCAGCTTGGCCGGCACGATGAAGGCCGAGACGCCCGCGGCACCCGGCCCACCGGTGCGGGCCATCAAGGTGAAGGCGCCGGCGCGCGGCGCGTTGGTGATGAAACGTTTGCTTCCGTTGAGCACGTAGTGGTCGCCATCGAGGCGCGCGCTGGTCTTGAGTGAAGCGGCGTCGGTGCCGGCGTCGGGCTCCGTCAGCGCGAAGGACATGATGAGTTCACCGCTGGCCACCCGGGGCAGGAATTCGGCCTGTTGGTCGGGCGTGCCGTCCATCAGGATGCCTTGGGAACCGATGCCGATGTTGGTGCCGAACACCGAGCGGAATGCCGTGGCCGTGCGGCCCAGCTCAAAGTTGACCAATACCTCCTGGCTGACCGACAGGCCAATGCCACCAAAGTCCTCGGGCACGGTCAGGCCAAAAAAACCCATGGCCTTCATGTCTTCGATGATGTCGGGCGGCACCTCGTCGTGTTCTTCGAGGTGATTTTCGGAGGGCACCAGGCGCTCGCGCACAAAACGCTGGATGGTGGTCAACAGAAGATCGAACGATTCGGTATCTAGGGCCATGGGGTTCCGGTAAAGATCAAAGGGGGACAACAGGGTCAGACGCCGCCTGCGCGCTGCAAATCCCGCAGCCCGACGTCATCCAGGTTCAACAGCTCGCGCAGCACATCGGCCGTGCCCTCGCCCAGAACGGGGGGAGCCCGGCGACCGGGTGGGCGTAGTGGTGCAGCAGTTGCCCGGTGCGTGTTCGATCGGATGTCAAGGCCTCATGAAGCCCCAGCACCTCGCCACAAGGGATGCCCGCATCGGCGAGTCGGCGCAGCAGCCAGTCGCGGGGGTAGCGGCGCAGTTCGGGCTCGATGGCTGCCAGCAACCGATCGCGGTGGGCGCTGCGCCCGGCGTTGGTCTTGAAGCGTTCGTCGTCGGCCAGGTCGGGACGCTCGATCACCTCGCGTGCAAAACGCTCGAACTGCAGGTTGTTGCCCACGGTGATCACCAGCGGGCCATCTGCGCTGTCAAACACCCCATAAGGCACGATGGACGGGTGGGCGTTGCCGTAGCGCGGCGGGTCTTTCTGCAATTGCAAGGCTTCCAGACCGTAGTAGGCGGAAATCATCAACCCGCAGTCGTACAAGGCCATTTCAATGTGTCGCCCCCGCCCAGTGCGCGTGCGTTCGTACAAAGCGGCCAACACCGCCTGGGCCGCGTACATGCCGGTGAACATGTCCACCGCAGCAACGCCGAATTTCAGCGGTTGCTGCTGAGGCTCACCATTGATGGCCATCAGCCCGGCCTCGCCCTGTATCACCAGGTCGTAGCCTGGCCGCGCGGCCTCCGGCCCGCTGCGGTCGTAGCCGGAAATGGAGCAATAGATCAGCTCGGGTTTGAGGGCCTTGAGCTGCTCATAGCCGAGGCCCAGTTTGTCCAGGCCTCCTGCCTTGAAATTTTGAACCAGCACGTCCGACTGCTGGACCAGCTCGCGCACGATGCGCTGACCGGCTTCGGTCTGGAGGTTGACCGTGACGGAGCGTTTGTTGCGGTTGACGCTGTTGAAGTAGGCGGTCTCGGTTTCGCCCACGCGAGCGCCCCAGTCGCGGGTGTCGTCACCACGGCGGGGGTGTTCGATCTTGATGACTTCGGCGCCGAAGTCGCCAAGGACCATGGCGCACCATGGGCCGGCCAGCACGCGCGACAGGTCGAGCACGCGCACGCCTTGCAAAGGCAAATGCATGGTCCGCTCCAATACAATGTGCGGCTGTTCAGCGCGACTTGTGCAGAAAACCCTGGTTACCGCCGTTGCGGTTGGGGGCAAAGCCGTTGGCGGCCAGGGCTTGGTCGGCGCTGTCGTAAAACACGCCGATCCTGCAGATGTCGCGCGCTTGCTGGGCGGTGGCGATGTCGCGGCCAAACTCTTCCGAAATGCGCACCAGTTGCTCGATCTGTTTGACCGTGCTTTGTTTGGCGGTGCGGCGCTGGTTCCACAACACGTCCTCGGTGCCACAGCGCACGTGCAGGCCCATGGCAATGCCCATCATGTTGACCGGCAGCACGTTGCGCACATTGCTCTCCACCGTCACCACCGCGCCGTCGGGCACGCCACGCATGAAGTTGCCCAGGCTGTACACGTTGGGGGTGTCCATGCCACCTCCGATGGCCACCCAGTTCATCACCAGCGGGCCTTTGTAGAAGCCGCGCCGGATCAGCCGCTCCACCGATTCGAAGCTGTTGGTGTTGTAGCACTGGAACGCGCTTTGAATCCCTGCCGCCGAGAGTCGGCGCACGTGCTCCTCCACCCACAGAGGGGACGCGGGCACGACCATGTCTTTGTAGGTGTCGAACAGCTTGGGGTTCTCGCGCGATGTGCCGATGACGTCGCCGTCTTCCATGTGGTCGGTCACGTTCATCTGCGATGTGTTCACCGTCACCGTGACCTGATCGGGCTTGGGATCGAGTTCGGCCAGCATGTGGCGCGTGTCGTCCGACAGCCATTTGGCCGCCTCGCCATCGCTTTCAGGGGCGAAGGAAATGGAGCCGCCCACCTGGATGATCATCTCCGGCACCGCCTTGCGCACACCGGCCACCAGTTCGTTGAACATGGACAAGCGCTTGCTGCCCTTGCCATCGAGTTCACGCACATGCAGATGCAGCACGGTGGCGCCTGCGTTGTAGCAATCGACCGCCTTCTGGATCTGTGCCGCCATCGTGACCGGGATGTCCTCTGGGAAGTCCGAGGGCAGCCAGCCCGGGGCGTAGGGAGCGGCCGTGATGATCAAGGGCTGCTGGTTTTCAGGGAAAAGGTGTCCGTCGAGGAAATTCATGATTGTTATGCGTTAAGCGTTGAGAGTTGCGCGTGAAGGGCACGAGGCGCTGAACGCTGAGCGCCCAACGCCAAACCTTTGTCAGTACGGCACGTCACCCACGATGGCGGCCCGTTCCATCTTTCGTGGTGCCGGCCAGTAGTCCATCACTGCATAGTGCTGGGTGCTGCGGTTGTCCCAGATGGCCACACTATTGGGCCGCCAGTTGAAGCGCACCTGGTATTCAGGGATGGTCGCCTGGCTCAACAGCAGATTGAGCAACTGACTGGCGCCGGGCGACTTGTCCAGCCCAAAGCGCACGTTCTCGGGCGTGTGGAAGTTGACAAAGTGAGTAGTGAAGCTGCACACGTTCAACACCTTTTCACCGGTTTCTGGGTGGGTGCGCACCACCGGGTGTTCGGCGGGTGGGTTGTCTGCGGCCAGCTTGCGGCGCGCCTCGGGGCTCATCACAGCGCCAAACGAATGTTCAATGCTGCTGCGCGCACGCAGCCCGTCGATCTTGTGCTTGATATCGTCGGGCAGGTTGTTGTAGGCCTCCACCATGTTGACCCAGATGGTGTCGCCGCCAATGGGCGGGCATTCGATGCAGCGCAGCACACAGCCCATGGCCGGGTTCTGGCGCCACAGGCCATCGGAGTGGTAGTTGTTCTCGTAGTTCTCCCGCTTGTCATTGCGGTAGATCTGCACCAGGCCGGGGTGCTCGGGGTCGCTGCCGGCGACGGGGTGGTCTTCCAGATCGCCGAAACGGCGCGCAAACGCCACGTGTTCGGCGCGGGTGATGTCCTGGTCGCGCAGAAATATCACGCGGTGTTTGAGCAAGGCGGCCTTGAGCTGTGCAAACAGGTCGGGGTCGCGGCTGGCATCACCGAGGTTGACACCGCTGATCTCGGCACCAATGGCGGGGGTCAGTTGACGGATGTGCATGGTGGTCTCCTTAGGATTCGAACTGCGTTGTCAGATGACGAAGATGGACGAGCCGGTGGTTTTGCGAGCTTCCAGATCGCGGTGGGCCTGAACGGCGTCTTCCAGGGCATACCGCTGGTTGATCTCTATCCGGATGCGGCCGGCCGCGACGTGGCCAAAAATCTCTGCAGCCAGTTCGGCTTTTTCCACTGGATCGGCGATGTAGTCGGCCAAGGCCGGACGGGTCAGAAAAAGCGACCCTTTGCGCGCCAGGATGTGCGGGTTGAAAGGCGGCACCGGGCCACTGGCCGTGCCCACACACACCATCAGGCCACGCCGCTTGAGCGAATCGAGCGATGCCTCGAAGGTGGTTTTACCCACGCTGTCGAACACCACGCTCACCCCCACGCCATGGGTGAGTTCACGCACACGTTGGGCCACATCTTCCACGCTGTAGTTGATGGTGTGGGTGCAACCATGGGCCAGGGCCACTGCCGCCTTTTCCTCGGTGGACACGGTGCCTATCACGGTCAGGCCCAGCAGCTTGGCCCACTGGGCCACGATCAGCCCCACGCCACCTGCCGCCGCGTGCAGCAGCAGGGTGTCCCCCGCTTTGAACGGATAGATGCGGCGCAGCAAATAGGCCGACGTCAGGCCCCGCATCGTCATGGCCGCTGCGGTTTCCAGCGCAATCCCCTCGGGCAGCTTGATCAGGGGTGCGGCGTCGATCAGGCGCTCAGTGCTGTAGGCACCCAGTGTGTTGGTGAAGCCGGTGTATGTCACCCGGTCACCCACGGCGACGGAGGTCACGCCTTCACCCACGTCTTCCACAATGCCAGCGGCCTCCACCCCCATGCCACTGGGCAGGGGCACGGGATAGGTGCCGTTGCGAAAATAGGTGTCGGCGTAGTTCAGGCCCACAGCCACATGGCGCAGCCGCACCTGGCCGGGGCCGGGCCGTCCCACTTCAACGGAGGTGCTGTACAGAACTTCGGGTTCACCGATGCGATCGAACTGGATGACTTGGGCCACATGGCCTCCTCGGGGGTTGGAAAGTGGAAATCGGACGCTGAGAATTTAGTTCCGCAACCTCTGTTCCAGCTTGCCATTCGACGACATTCGCTTATCATTTGACGACCCCTGCCCGCCGGCTTCGCCCCGTCTGGCCCCTGTGAAACCGAAACAGAAGTGGCGTCATGCGCAACCAACCCGTACAACGAAGCACCTCACTCAAGCGAGCGGCAGTCCTGTCGCATTTCGACGAGGTGGCGACCAAATTGGGTTTGAACCCCCAGCCCTTGCTGCGCAAGGTGGGACTGACACGGCAGATGCTTTCGGTGCCAACGAACATGATTCCGATGGACAGCACCGTGGCCTTGCTGGACCTGACGGCTCAGGCCAGCGGCTGCGACACCGTGGGTCTGATGATGGCCGAGGCCCGATCGCTGGCGGACTTTGGTCCCATCAGCCTGTTGCTGGTGCAGCAGCCGTCCATGCGGGCCGCGCTGCAAACCATTTCGCAGTACCGCCACGTGCTCAACGAAGCCCTGGGTTTGTACATCGAAGACAGCGGCAAGCAGACCATCATCCGCGAGGAAATCGTGACCGACTACCCCGGCAACGCCTGCCAGTCCAGCGACATGGCCGTGGGCGTGCTGATGGTGTTGTTCCGCGCCATCCTGGGCCCACAATGGCGTCCGCAGTCGGCGCACTTCACCCGCGTGGCCCCCAAGGACGTTCAGATTTACAAGCGCCTTTTCAAGTGCGCGCTGCAGTTCGAGAGCGAGTTCAACGGCCTGGTCTGTCAAAGCGCCGACCTGGACAAACCCAATGTGCAGGCCGATGCGGCCATGGCCAGCTACGCGCAGTCCTTCATGGACGCCATGCCCAAGCCGGGGGCGCGCTCCATCGTGCAAGACGTTCGGCGCTCGGTCTATTTGTTGTTGCCCATGGGACGCGCCAGCCTGGAGCAGGTGGCCTCGGGTTTTGGCATGAACGAACGGACCTTGCAACGCCAGCTCGACGCGGCCGGTGTGAGCTTCACCGCCATCCTGAACGAAGTCCGCCGCGAACTGGCGCAACGTTACATCGACAACACCAGCTACTCCATGGGGCGTGTGGCCGAGTTGCTGGGCTATTCGAACCTGAGTTCCTTCACGCGCTGGTTCACCGTGCAGTTTCAACACGCGCCGTCGCGCAAGCCACGCGGACAAGACCGGGCAAACCTTTCCGGTGGCATCTGAAGTCAAATATTTGTCGTGAAAAGTCAAGACCACTGAACCGCTTCTCCCAATAATCGCGCCCCATGCTGGAAACATGTGGAGCGACCGTGCAAGACTGGGCAACGCGTCTCAAGGTTCTGTGGCCAGGGGTGATGGTGGCCACCGTCGTGGCCATCGCGGCGATGTTTCTCGCCAGCCACTACGGCGCGCCGGTGATGCTGTTCGCCTTGCTGCTGGGCATGGCGGTCAACTTCCTATCGCAAGACAGACGCTGCGTGGCGGGCATCGAGTTCACCGCCAAACAGGTCTTGCGCTGGGGCGTTGCCTTGCTGGGGCTCAAGATCACCGCGGTGCAGGTGCAGGCCATGGGCTGGCAGCCGGTGGTGATGGTGGTGCTGGCGGTAGCGGCCACCATCACCTTTGGCATTGTCATGGCCAAGCTGATGGGTTTCAAACCCTTTTTTGGCTTGTTGTCCGGCGGCGCGGTGGGCATTTGTGGCGCTTCGGCTGCGATGGCCATTGCGGCGACCTTCCCCCACCACCCGCAGCGAGACAAGGCCACGCTGTTCACCGTCATCAGCGTGAGCACCCTGTCCACCGTGGCCATGGTGTTGTACCCGGTGCTGGCACGACTGCTGGGGCTGGACGCGGTGCACGCCGGCATGTTCCTGGGAGGCACCATCCACGATGTGGCCCAGGTGGTGGGAGCAGGCTACAGCATGGGGCCCGCCACGGGGGACGCCGCCACCGTGGTCAAGCTGATGCGTGTGGCGATGCTGGTGCCCGTCCTGGTGTTCGCGGCCTGGATGACCCACCGCCTCCATGCACAGTCACACGACGCCGCCACGGCCAGTGGCCAGGCCCCGCCATCGCGCCCACCCCTGCTGCCGGGTTTTGCCGTGGTGTTCGTGCTGCTGGTGGTGGTGAACAGCCTGGACACCCTGCCCCGCTGGGCGGTGGCCGGCGGCAACGAGTTGTCGCGAGCCTTTCTGGTGGGCGCGATGGCCGCCATCGGCATGAAGACCCACATCAAGGAGATCCTGAGCGTGGGCTGGAAACCCGCGGCGCTGGTGGTGATGGAAACCACATTCCTGGCCGTGCTGTTTTGGGTGCTGATGCGTTGGATGGTGGTGTGAGTCCGTCAATGGCCCTGCGCGTCAGACATGGTGGGGTTGTCCGAGCGCGCACCCACCACCCGGGCCGCCACCAGGTCCAGGCTGGGTCGGGTGTTGCCCTGTTTGTCGGTCCACACCTTGGGCGTGAGCGCGCCGGCCAGGCTCAGCGCGTCGCCGTCGGCCAGCGCCAGCAGCGCGGCACACGGCGCTTCGTCAAAAGCGATCACATTGACGATGAACTCTTCGTCGGCGCGGTTGCGCGCCAGCACACGGGCCACAATGAATTCGCGACCCGCCTTGTCGATGCGCCGCGAGGCATCGCCCATGAGGTGGCCGGAAATGAGCGCTTCGATCATCCGCGTGGCCGCTCAAAACCGGCGAGCACCCAGGCTTGCGCCGTGTCCACGTTCAGCTTGAACGTGGGTGCCACCGGAACACAAGCCAGCTCGTCGTCCAGCGCATCCACCGCCCGCAGCGTCGCGGTGGCGCCCTCCTCGTCGGGCACGATGCACAGTTCGACCCGAATGCGACGACCATCGACATCCACAGTGACGTTTTTGTTCAGCGCCGCATGGCGTTGCTGCTCAGAGCGGCGGATGAACTCCTTGGCCGTCTTCACCAGCGTGTTGAACGCAGCGGTGTCCAGCGGCTTGGGGTTCTTCTTGTCACGTCCCATGGTCCATGGCCCCACCAGGGCCGGCTCGGCTTCGCCATCTAGGTACATGGCCACCGCCCAGCCATCATCGTCTTCGTTCTTGATGACACGGGCGGTCCAGTGTTCATCGCTCCACACGCGGTCTTCGCGGATGGGTGCTTGGGTGTTTTCGCTCATGCGGCGATGGTAACTGGGGGCTTGGCTAAGCAACCGCGCAGCACCTGCCCAACTTGGTGCAACACGCACAACCCTGGGCAGCGGCATGACCGTGAAAGGCGGAAGCAAGTGCCGCCAGCGGGTGACGCCAACGGCTGCCGCACACGCCGACCACGTGGCACACGTCTTGCATAACCTCTGGCAGACGTGACGACGCGTCGCGCCCCGACCGCAACAGCGGGGCATGTGTGCACAACGCCGTGCATGCGCTGGTGAACGTGACCCGACCGCAGGCGGGTCTTGGATGGCTTTTGGGCCGCACTGTTGCACCCCATTTTTTGCCGCCAGGTGACCGGTCCGCGCCGCTGCGTGTGCCCTTCCGCCTGTGCGCCACGACTTCTTTCGTTTCCAGGCGAAACACAATCAGGAGCAGCCGCGATGAAGAAATCCAAACTGGTGATGGTGGGCAACGGCATGGCCGGCGTGCGCACGCTGGAGGAGCTGATCAAGATCGCTCCCGACCTCTACGACATCACGGTTTTCGGCGCCGAGCCCCACCCCAACTACAACCGCATCCTGCTGTCGCCGGTGCTCGCTGGCGAGCAGACGCTGGAGGAAATTGTCCTCAACGACTGGTCCTGGTACAGCGACAACGGCGTCACGCTGCACGCGGGCACCAAGGTGACCGAGGTGGACCGGGTCAAGCGCGTGGTGCACGCGGTGAACGCAGCCGGCGAGAAGGTGTCGGCCGAATACGACCGCTTGATCATGGCCACCGGCTCCAACCCGTTCATCCTGCCCATCCCCGGCAAAGACCTGAAGGGCGTGCTGGCCTACCGCGACATCGCCGACACCCAGGCCATGATCGATGCCGCCGCGCAGTACAAGCACGCGGTGGTCATCGGCGGCGGCCTGCTGGGCCTGGAAGCGGCCAACGGCCTGATGAAACGCGGCATGAGCGTGAGCGTGGTGCACGTCTCGCCCTGGCTGATGGAGCGCCAACTCGACGACGTGGCGGGCAAGCTGCTGCAGAAGTCGCTGGAAGAGCGGGGTATGACGTTCCTGATCGGCGCCAACACGCAGGAGCTGGTGGGCGGTGACGATGGTCGGGTCACGTCGGTGAAGTTCAAGGACGGCAGCGAGGTGCCGGCCGACCTGGTGGTGATGGCCGTGGGCATACGTCCCAACACCGAGTTGGCCGAGACGATGCGCCTGCACGTCAACCGCGGCATTGTGGTCAGCGACACCCTGCAAACCGTGACCGACCCGCGCATCTACGCCGTGGGCGAGTGCGCGGCGCACCGGGGCATTGCCTACGGCCTGGTGGCGCCGCTGTTCGAGCAAGGCAAGGTGCTGGCCACACACCTGGCCGAGTTCGGCATCGGCCGCTACACCGGCTCGCTCACCTCGACCAAACTCAAGGTCACCGGCATCGACCTGTTCTCGGCCGGCAACTTCATGGGCGGTGATGGCGCGGAAGAGATCGTGATGAGCGACCCCTTTGGCGGTGTCTACAAAAAGCTGGTGATCCAGGGCGACAAGCTGGTGGGCGCCTGCCTGTACGGCGACACGGTGGACGGCTCGTGGTACTTCAAGCTGCTGCGCGAGGGCCGCAGCGTGGCCGACATCCGCGACAAGCTGATGTTCGGCGAGTCCAACATCGGCGACGTGGGCCACGAAGGCCACAACAAAGCCGCCAGCATGCCCGACGAGGCCGAGGTCTGCGGCTGCAACGGCGTCAAGAAGGGCGCCATCTGCAAGGCCATCAAGGACAAGGGCCTGTTCACGCTGGAAGAGGTGCGCAAGCACACCAAGGCCAGCGCCTCGTGTGGCTCCTGCACCGGCCTGGTCGAGCAGATCCTGATGTTCACCGCCGGCGGCGATTACTCGGCCACGCCCAAGCTCAAGGCCATGTGCGGCTGCACCGACCACGGCCACGCAGCGGTGCGCGAAGCCATTGCCAAGCCCCTGCCCGACGGAGAAAAGCTGCTGACGTCTGCGCAGGTGTTTGCCCACCTGGGCTGGAAGACGCCCAACGGCTGCCCCAGCTGCCGCCCGGCCGTCAACTACTACCTCATCAGCACCTGGCCCAAAGAAGCCAAGGACGATCCGCAAAGCCGCTTCATCAACGAGCGCTCGCACGCCAACATCCAGAAAGATGGCACCTACTCGGTCATCCCGCGCATGTGGGGCGGCGAGACCACGGCCGACGAACTGCGCCGCATTGCCGACGCGGTGGACAAGTACCAGATCCCCACCGTCAAGGTCACCGGCGGTCAGCGCATCGACCTGCTGGGCGTGAAGAAGGAAGACCTGGTCAACGTCTGGAAAGACATCGGCATGCCCAGCGGCCACGCCTACGCCAAGGCCCTGCGCACGGTGAAGACCTGCGTGGGCAGCGAGTGGTGCCGCATGGGCACACAAGACAGCACACAGATGGGCAAGGACCTGGAGAAGGCCATGTGGCGCATGTACGCGCCACACAAGGTGAAGTTCGCCGTCTCGGGCTGCCCGCGCAACTGCGCCGAGGCCGGCATCAAGGACGTGGGCATCATCGGCGTGGATAGCGGCTGGGAGATGTACGTGGGCGGCAACGGCGGCATCAAAACCGAGGTGGCGCACTTCTTCGCCAAGCTCAAGACCGCCGAGGAAGTGATGGAGTACACCGGCGCCTTCATGCAGCTCTACCGCCTGGAAGGCTGGTACCTGGAGCGCACGGTGCACTACATCAACCGCGTGGGCCTCGATTACGTAAAGAAAAAGATCCTGGAAGACGCCGAGGGCCGCAAGGCGCTGTGGGAGCAGTTGCAGTTCGCGCTCGACGGCGAACCCGACCCGTGGTTCGACCTCCAGGAAGCCGCGGTGGACACCCGGCAATTCATTCCGATCAAACCCGTCTTCACGGCACAAGCCGAAGGGAGCGCCGCATGAGCGAAGCCAACTGGACCCCCATCTGCCGTGTCGAGGACATCCCGGTGCTGGGCTCGCGCCGTGTGGCGCGCGACGCCGGCCTGGACGTGGCCATTTTCCGCAACGACCAGGACGAGGTCTTCGCCCTGCTCGACCGCTGCCCGCACAAGGGTGGCCCGCTGAGCCAGGGCATCGTCTTCGGCACCAGCGTGGCCTGCCCGCTGCACAACTGGACCATTGGCCTGTGCACCGGCCAGGCCGCCGCGCCCGACGAAGGCTGCACGCCCAAGTTCGTGGTCAAGGTGAAGGATGGTCAGGTGTTCCTGGATGCCACGCAGTTGGCGTCACACGCTACCGATCTGACCCGTCCCATCGCCGGACCAACCCGCCGTGTTTTGTCCCCTCTCCCCCTGGGAGAGGGCTAGGGTGAGGGCAGGCGCCGTGCACACCCGCTCCGTCAACAGCCCTCACCCCTACCCTCTCCCAGAGGGAGAGGGACCCAAGTCGGAAACCCGCTCCACCTGTCCTTACTGCGGCGTTGGCTGTGGTGTGATCATCGCCTCCGATGGCGCACAGATCACCGGTGTGCGCGGCGACCCCGATCACCCGGCCAACTTCGGCAAACTTTGCACCAAGGGCAGCACGCTGCACCTCACGGCCACGCCGCAGGTGACGCGACAAACCCGGCTGCTGCAGCCCATGCAGCGGCTGCAGCGTGGCCAGGCGCCTGTGGCCATCAGCTGGGACGCAGCACTGGACCTGGCCAGCGAGCGCATCGCCGGCATCGTGCAGGCCCATGGCCCCGACGCCGTGGGCCTGTACCTCAGCGGCCAGTTGCTGACCGAGGACTACTACGTCTTCAACAAGCTGGCCAAGGGCCTGCTGGGCACCAACAACGTGGACACCAACTCGCGCCTGTGCATGAGCAGCGCGGTGGCCGGCTACAAGCTCACCCTGGGCGCCGACGCGCCCCCCGCCTGCTACGACGACGTCAACCACGCCCAGTGCCTGTTCATCGTCGGCAGCAACGCGGCCTACGCCCACCCCATCCTGTTCCGCCGTGTCGAGGAAGCCAAACGCGCCAACCCGGCCATGAAGGTCATCGTGGCCGACCCGCGCCGCACCGACACCGCCGAACTGGCCGACCTCTTCCTGCCCCTGCTGCCCGGCAGCGACGTGGCGCTGTTCCACGGCCTGCTGCACATCATGTTGTGGGAAGGCTGGACCGACCCCGCCTACATCGCGGCCCACACCAGCGGCTTCGACGAACTCAAGGCCCTGGTGCGGGAATACACGCCCGAGTCGGTGGCACAGACCTGCGGGCTGCGGAAAGAGGATTTGTTCACGGCGGCGAAGTGGTTTGCGACCTCGCCGGCCACGCTCAGCCTCTACTGCCAGGGCTTGAACCAGAGCAGCAGCGGCACGGCCAAGAACGCCACCCTCATCAACCTGCACCTGGCCACCGGCCAGATCGGTAAGCCCGGCGCCGGCCCCTTCAGCCTGACGGGCCAGCCCAACGCCATGGGCGGCCGCGAAGTGGGTGGCCTCGCCAACCTGCTGAGCGCCCACCGCGACCTGGCCAACCCCGCGCACCGTGCCGAGGTGGCAGCGCTGTGGGGCGTGCCCGATGTGCCCGAAAAACCCGGCAAAACGGCGGTGGAGATGTTCCAGGCCGCCGCCGATGGCGAGATCAAGGCCCTGTGGATTGCCTGCACCAACCCGGCGCAATCGATGCCCGACCAGGCCATCGTGCGCCGGGCTCTGCAGCGCGCCGAATTTGTCATCGTGCAAGAGGCCTTCGCCACCGCCGCCACCTGCGACTTCGCCGACCTGCTGCTGCCCGCCACCACCTGGGGCGAAAAGGAAGGCACGGTCACCAACAGCGAGCGCCGCATCAGCCGCGTGCGCGCCGCCTTGCCGGCGGCCGGCGAGGCGCGGCACGACTGGCGCATCGCGGTGGACGTGGCCCAGCGGCTCGAATCCCGCCTGCGCCCCGGCCAGCCCAGCCTGTTCGACTACCCCACGCCCGAGAGCGTCTGGCTGGAGCACCGCGACAGCACACGCGGGCGCGACCTGGACATCACCGGCATGAGCTACGCCCAACTGGAAGCGCAGCCGCAGCAATGGCCACAACCCGAGGGCGCTGCCCGGGGTGCCGTGCGCCTGTACGAAAACGGCGTTTTCCCCACCGCCGATGGCCGCGCCCGCTTCGCCGCCCTGCCCCACCGCCCACTGGCCGAGCCACGCGAATCGCACTTCCCCTTTTCGCTCACCACCGGCCGCCTGCGCGACCAGTGGCACGGCATGACCCGCACCGGCACCCTGGGCCGACTCTTCGGCCACGTGGCCGAACCCACGGTGCAACTGCACCCGCAAGACATGGAACGCCGGGGCCTGAAAGAGGGCGACCTGGTGCATGTGACCAGCAAGCGCGGCTCCATCGTGCTGCCAGCCCAGAGCGACACCGGCCTGGGCCTGTCGCAGGCCTTCATCGCCATGCACTGGGGGCCCGAGTACCTGAGCGGTCGCAGCAGCGTGGGCGAGCCCCTGGCCGGCGTCAACGCGCTCACCACCTCGGCCTACTGCCCCAGCTCCAAGCAGCCCGAACTCAAGCACGCGGCGGTCAAGGTGCTCAAGGCCGAGTTGTCCTGGACGCTGCTGGCCATGGCCTGGCTGCCGGATGACCAAGCGCTCAGCACCTTGACCGAACTGCGCCGACTCATGCCGTCGTTCGAGTTCGCGTCCTGCGTGCCCTTTGGAAGGGAACGCACCGGCGTGCTGCTGCGTGCCGCCGCACACGACGCACCCGACACCGCGCTGATCGAGCAGATCGAGCAACTGCTGGGCCTGGCCACACCCGACACCCTGCGCTATCACGACCGCCGCCTGGGCCAACGCCGTAACGTGCGCCTGGTGCGCAATGGCGAGTCCACCACGGTGCAGGGTTTTGTGCTGGCCGGCGACAGCCGCGCCGAAGCCTGGATACGGCCGGTGCTGCAAGAAGAGTTGCCCGCCGGCGGCTACGGCCGCCTGCTGCTGATGCCGGGCGCCAAGGCACCGGTGGCCGTGGTGTCCAAGGGTCGCCAGGTCTGCACCTGCTTCAACGTGAACGAACCCGCCATCACCACCCAACTGCAAGGCAGCGCGGGCAACGAAGAGCAGCGCCTGAGCAGCCTGCAAAGCGCGCTGAAATGTGGCACCAACTGTGGCTCCTGCATGCCCGAACTGCGCCGCCTGGTGCGGGCCACGCCGCCTGTGGCGACAGCCACCATCGCAGCCGCCATATAAGCCAAAGTCATTTGCACTGCGGGACAATCGCGCACCATGGGGATCAGCCACTACATCAAGGAGATCGGGCGCGGCAAGGACGGCGCCCGGGCGTTGTCGCGCGAACAAGCGACCGACCTGTTCGGCCAGGTGCTGGACGGCACCGTGACCGATCTGGAGGTGGGCGCCTTCTGCCTGGCCATGCGCATCAAGGGCGAAACCCCCGAAGAGATGGCCGGTTTCCTGGATGCCACCCGCGCCCGCAGCACGCTGCAGGGCTCGGCCGACCTTGTGCCCGTGGTGCTGCCCAGCTACAACGGCGCGCGCAAGCTGCCCGTGCTCACCCCCTTGCTGGCCCTGCTCCTGGCACAGGGCGGCCTGCCCGTGCTGGTGCACAGTGCGGCCACCGATTCGGTGCGTGTGCACGCGCCCACGGTGCTGGGCCTGTTGGGCATCGCGCCTGGCGCCGCTGTGGCAGCGGGCCAGGTGAGCCTGGCCCCCACCGACACACTGTGCCCCGGTTTGAAGCGCCTGCTGGACGTGCGCCGCGTGGTCGGCCTGCGCAACCCGGCCCACAGCCTGGTCAAGCTCATGAACCCCTGCGTGGGCCGCGCCCTGGTGGTGGGCAGCTACACCCACCCCGAATACGCGGTGTCGATGGCACAGACCTTCGAACTCGTCCACGCCGATGCCCTGCTGCTGCGCGGCACCGAGGGCGAACCGGTGGCCGACCCGCGCCGCGCGCCGCAGATGGACGGCTTTGTGGCCGGCCGACGCCAGCGCCTTCAGGACCTCCAGGCCGGCTCGCTGCAGCAACTCCCCGACCTGCCCGCACCCGACGCCGAGGCCACCGCCCGCTACACCCGCGCCGTGCTGGATGGCGACCTGCCCGTGCCCGCGCCGCTGGCCGCACAGGTGGAACACATCTTGCAAATTCACACCCAAATTCACGCCCAACTTCAACCCGCCAAGGCCACGCCATGACCACCCCTTTCGCCCCCACCGTGACCCTGGTCGGCGCCGGCCCCGGCGACCCCGAGCTGCTCACCCTCAAGGCCGTCAAAGCCATACAACGGGCCACCGTGCTGCTGGTGGACGACCTGGTCAACCCGGCCGTGCTGGAACACGCCAGCCCCAGCGCCCGCATCGTGCATGTGGGCAAACGTGGCGGCTGCAAAAGCACGCCGCAGGCCTTCATCGAAAAACTCATGGTCATGGCCGCGCGCGAGGGCGAGGCCGTGGTGCGCCTCAAGGGCGGCGACCCCTTCATCTTCGGCCGAGGCGGCGAAGAAGTGGAAAGCCTGCAGCGCGAAGGCATCGCGGTGCAAGTGATCAACGGCATCACGGCGGGCCTGGCCGCCGTCACCTCGCTGAACGTGCCCCTGACCCACCGCGACCACGCCCACGGCGTCGTCTTCGTCACCGGCCATGCCAAACCTGGTGACGACGGCACCGACTGGGCCGCCCTGGCCACCACCGCGAAGGACGCCAAGCTCACGCTGGTGATCTACATGGGCGTGAGCGGTGTGGAACACATCGCCAGCGGCCTGCTGGCCGGCCTGCCCACCAGCACCCCGGTGGCCATCGTGCAACACGCCAGCCTGCCGCATCAGCGCGAAGCCTTCTGCACGCTGGGCGATCTGGCACACACCGTGCGCGAGCAAGGCATGGGCAGCCCGGCGGTGATGGTGGTGGGCGATGTGATCAAGGGTGTTGCCGCCGCCTCGCACAAAACCGCACAACAGGCACGGCAAGCCGCCTGAACACGCGCACGAAGCACTTCTGCCCACATTGGCCTTGTCGTCTATAGGCCAATGGCCTACACTTCGCCATGGATTTCGAATGGGATGGGGCCAAAAGCGACGCCTGTTTTGTGGAGCGGGGTTTTGACTTTGCGTATGCCGCACAAGCCTTCTTCGATCCGGACCGCTTGATCAGCCCCGATCTGCGACGCAGCTACGGAGAAGACCGCTTCCGTTTGCTCGGCCGCATCGACACCCGGGTTTTTGTGCTGGTGTACACATCGCGTCCTCAGGCCACCCGAATCATCTCGGCCCGCAAAGCCAACACACGAGAGGTCAAGCAGTATGAAAACGGTACGCGTGAAGATTGAACCCGCCACGCACACGGGTGCGAGCAGCGGACGTGTGGACCTGTCCAGGCTGGATGCCACCAGCGAGGTTGACCTCGCCAGACAGGCCGCTCAGGATGAAGCGCTGGCCCAACAGGACGCCGCCAAATTCGCCCGCCGCGTGCGGCGGCGCCTTGGTTTCAGCCAGGCCGAATTCGCCCGCCGCATCGGTGTGTCGCCCGAAACCATACGCAACTGGGAACAGGGCAAACGCAGCCCCACAGGGGCGGCCCACGCATTGCTCAAAGTGCTGGACAAAGCCCCCGAAGCCGCTCTGGCCGCCCTGCATTGATGCGAGCCTTTCTGGCCATTTCAGGCACGGCACTTGCAGGTGTGAGGCACACAGCCTGACCTCCTCGCACCATGACCCACCTGCCCGCCACCAACGACATCTCCCTGGTCAACCTCGCTGCTCGCCAGCGCATGTTGTCGCAGCGCCTGGCGCTGCAAATCCTTCTGGCGGCACAGGGCCGCGACGGCATGGAACAGGCGGCTCAGGCCACACTCAAGCTGTTTGCGGACAGTCAGGCGCAGTTGCTGGGCACCGTGAGCCGGCTGCCTGCGACGGACGCCGCCGCGCTGCAGGCGGTTTACCAAGGCCCAGGCGGCGTGCAGCGGCTCATCGACAGCTTCATCACGCAAGCCAAAGACGCCCTGGCGCCGGGCCCGCTGCAGGCCCGCGCCTTGGCCTGGCTGGTGGACCACATCGACGAGGTGCTGACCGCGCTCAACACCGCCACCACCGCCTTCGACCAGATCAGCACCCGCAAAGAGGCTTCGCTGATGAAGGAGCTGCGTGGCATCGTGGGCGATATCCAGTCCGTCGCGCGCGAGGCCAAGGTGGTGTCCTTCAACGCCCAGGTGATCGCCGCACGTGCGGGCAGCGTAGGCCGCGAGTTCGCGGTGGTGGCCTCCACCCTGTCCACCATCAGCACCGAGGTGGATACCCTCGCTCGCAAAGGCATGGCCCTGGCCACACGCTGAGGTCGGGCGGGGTTGGAGGACATTGCACCCACGAGGTGCACACGGCAGCGGCCGTTCCTATAATGATTTTTCACTTTTGCGCTTTGCACAGAGCCAGCGCCACCGACCACCCACGCACCCGCCATGAGTCCGACCGCCGCTCTGAACTTCTCCGAACCGGGCCTCGTCACGGCCCTGCACACAGCCACCGACGCCGAGCTTGACACGCTGGACTTCGGCGTGATCGGCATGGACAGCCTGGGGCTGGTGCGGCGCTACAACCGGTTTGAATCCGAGGCCGCTGGGCTCTCGCGCGAGCGGGTGGTGGGCCAGCCGCTGTTCACCGTGGTGGCGCCGTGCATGAACAACTTCATGGTGGCCCAGCGTTTTGAAGACGCCGTGGCTGAGCAGCTCGCGCTGGACGACACCCTCGCCTACGTGTTGACCCTGCGCATGCGCCCCGTCAAGGTGCGGCTGCGCCTGCTTTATCAACCCGGTCTGGCCCAGCGTTTTGTGCTGGTGGACCGATCCACCTGACGCGACGAGGGTGCCTATGCAAGACGGCGTCGATAACGAGCTGGAGGCGCTGCTGCAGTTTCTCTACCAGTCCCCGGTGGGGCTGGTGCAGACCGATGCCGAGGGTGACATCACCCTGATCAACCCGATGGCCGCGCAGCTGTTGATGCCACTGGCGCCTGGCGGCCAGTTGGGCAATTTGCTGGACGTGCTGGACCCGGTGGCGCCGCAGCTGCGCACCATGCTGAGCGACAACGGCGGCGCCCCCGGCCCGGTTTGCGAGGCCTTGCGCGTCCACCTGCCCTTGCCCAACGGGCACACCAACGGACACGCGACGCGCGCACAGCCCAGCGCCACCACGCTGGAGTTGCGTCTGGTGCGGCTGGCGGCCGACAAGCTGATGGCCAGCCTCAGCGACGTTTCGCTGCTGGAGCAGGCCGAACAGCGCCGCCTGGAGGACCGCCTTCGCGATGCGGCACGGATCGACACCCTGACCTCGCTGCCCAACCGCTCGGTGGCGCTGGAGCGCATCGAGGCCGCGTTGCACGCCGCCCGCCTGCCCGATGGGGCGGCGTTTGCGGTGCTCTTCGTCAATGGCGACCGGTTCAACCGCATCAACGTCACCATGGGCCAGGCCGGCGGCGACGAGTTGCTGCGCCAGATGGCCGCCCGCCTGATGGGCATGGTGCGCCTGGGCGACGCCGTGGCCCGCACCGGTGACGGCAAACACACACCGGTGCGCCTGAGCGGCGACGAGTTTGTGGTGGTGATGGAAGACCTGCGCCACCCCGCCGACGCCAGCGGCCTGGCGGCGCGCGTCGTGGAGGTGCTGGGCAAACCCTACCGCATCGGCAACGAGCCGGTGTTCGCCTCGGTCAGCGTGGGCGTGACCCTGGGCCACGGCCAACAACCCAACGGCGACGCGGTGCTGCAGGAAGCCAGCCTCGCCATGCGCGAGGCCAAACTGGCCGGTGGTGCGCGGCACAAGGTCTTCACCGCAGAGATGCGCGAACGCGCCTGGTGGCGTGGCGTGGTGGAAGATGACTTGCGCCAGGCGGTGCAGGCCGGCCAGTTGTACGTGGTGTACCAACCGATTGTGCGGCTGGGTTCGATGGAAGCCGCCGGCATGGAAGCCCTGGTGCGCTGGAACCACCCGGTGCGCGGACTGGTGTCGCCGGCGGACTTCATTCCCATCGCGGAGGAAAGTGGCCTGATCGGCCCGGTGTCGGCCTTTGTGCTGCGTGCCGCCTGCACCTGTTTTGTCCAATGGCGCCAGACCTTGGGCCACCAGGCGCCGGGGCTGATGTCGGTCAACCTCTCACGCGCGCAACTGAGCAACCCCACCCTGCCGGACGAGGTGGCCGAGGTCTTGCGCAGCACGGGCATGCCGCCGGCCTGCCTGCAGCTGGAAGTGACCGAAAGCCTCGCGGCCCAGGACGAAAGCGTGCAAGCGCGCCTGCGCGAGCTCAAAGGCCTGGGCCTCACGCTGGCGCTGGACGACTTCGGCACAGGCTACTCCTCGCTGGCCAGCCTGCACCAGTTGCCGGTGGACGTGGTCAAGATCGATCGGTCCTGCGTGAGCCAGCTCGAATCCAGCGAATACCACCGCGTGCTGGTGCAGGCCACCGTGCGCGTGGCCCGCACCCTGGGCATGCGAACGGTGGCCGAGGGTGTGGAAACGCCGGGCCAGGCCCAGTTGCTGCAGGCCTTGCAATGCGACAAGGGGCAGGGCTACCTGTACGGCCGGCCACT
This sequence comes from Hydrogenophaga atypica, assembly GCF_042665215.1. Lineage (NCBI taxonomy): Bacteria > Pseudomonadati > Pseudomonadota > Betaproteobacteria > Burkholderiales > Comamonadaceae > Hydrogenophaga > Hydrogenophaga atypica. Next base: position 57,968 of record NZ_JBHTCA010000003.1, on the reverse strand, counting down.
GACGGAGGCACAAGCCACCGACTGGCTGCGGCAACAGGCCCGCCCCACCGCGCCCGCCGCGCCCATGCCGGCTGCGCCCCCAGCCAGCGGGCTGCCCAGCCCGTTCGCCTGCACCCGCCTGCAGGAATTGCTGGACCACTCGCAACTGGCGGTGGCGGTTTTCGACCCCCAAGAGCGGCTGGCGTACGCCAACCAGTCTTACCGCAGCCTGTACTGGGATCGACCGGAGGGCACACCCACGTGGGAAGAGGTGATGCGCGAGGCCTACCGCAGCCGCAAGGGCCTTCTGATCGACACGGCGGACATCGATGGCTGGCTGACCGACGTGCGCAAGCGCTACCGACAGCAGCCGCTGCGCCGCTTCGAGTCCGACATCGCCGATGGGCGCTGGCTGCGCGTGACCGAAGAAACCCGGCCCGATGGCTGGCAGCTGTGTGTGTCCACCGACGTGACCAGCCTCAAATCGACCGAAGCCGACCTGCGCCGCGCTCGCGACGCCGCCATGCTGGCAGCCATCACCGACCCGCTGACCGAACTGCCCAACCGGCGCTTCGTGTTCGAGCGCCTGCAGTCCCTGCTGGCACTGGCACAAACTTCCAACCGGCCCTTGACGGTGGTGCTGATCGACCTGGACGAATTCAAGGCCATCAACGACCAGCACGGCCACGCGGTGGGCGATCAGGTGCTGGTGGGCTTCTCGCAGCGGCTGGCGCAGTCGGTGCGCCAGCGCGACGCGGTGGGTCGCATCGGCGGCGAAGAATTCCTGCTGGTGCTCACCGACACCGGCCATGAAGGCGCGCTGCGCGTGGTCAACGAGTTGCGCTCGCTGTTCGCCGCCGACACCCTGCCCCACCTGCCCCCAGGCGTGCACATTGGCTTCTCCACCGGCATCGCCCAGGCCGACGCCAACGACACCGCCGACACCCTGTGGCAGCGTGCCGACCGGGGTCTGTACCGCGCCAAGGACAGTGGCCGTGGCCGCGACGTGTTTGTGCCGCCAACGCCCCCAACCTGACACCGCCGCGCTGGCTACACTGCCCGCATGCTTGATTTCGACGTGGTGATCGTGGGTGCCGGCGCGGCCGGCCTGTTCTGTGCCGGTGTGGCCGGGCAGTTGGGGCAGCGGGTCTTGCTGATCGACCACGCGGACAAAGTGGCCGAAAAAATCCGCATCTCCGGTGGTGGCCGCGCCAACTTCACCAACCGCGACCTCGATCCCCGCGCGCCGCAGAAACACTACCTGGGCGAGAACCCGCACTTCTGCCGCTCGGCGCTGTCGCGCTACACCCCCACCGACTTCACCGCCCTGCTGCAGCGGCACGGCGTGCCCTTCCACGAAAAACACAAGGGCCAGCTCTTTTGTGACCGTTCGGCCGAAGACCTGATCAAGGTGTTGCTGCGCGAATGCGAGACCGGCGGCGTGACCCGCTGGCAGCCCTGCGCGGTGAAGGCGGTGGCCCATGGCGCGGATGGCTACACCCTGGAGACGGGCCAAGGCAGCGTGCGCACACCGGCCCTGGTGGTGGCCACCGGCGGTCTGCCCATTCCCAAAATCGGCGCCACCGACTGGGGCCTGCGCGTCGCCCGGCAGTTTGAGTTGCCCGTGGTGCCCACCCGGCCCGCCCTGGTGCCCCTGACCTTCGACGAACGCGCTTGGACCCCGTTCGCCGAACTGGCCGGCCTGGCCTTGCCCGTGCACATCGAAACCGGCGAGAAAAAAGCCAAAGGCGCTTTCGACGAAGACCTGTTGTTCACCCACCGGGGCCTGTCGGGCCCGGCGGTGCTGCAGATTTCGAGCTACTGGCGCGAAGGCCAGCCTTTGCGCCTGGACCTGCTGCCCGGTGTGAACCTGCTGCAGACCCTGACCGAACGCAAGTTGTCCAGCCGGCGCCTGCTGACCAACGAGCTGGCCACCTTGCTGCCCAGCCGCCTGGCCGACACCTGGGCCGCACAAGACCCGCTGCTGCAACGCCCCACGAATGAGGTGCCCGACAAGGCCCTGGCCCGGCTGGCCGAAGGCCTGCAGCGCTGGCAGCTCACACCCACCGGCACCGAGGGCTACCGCAAGGCCGAGGTGATGGCCGGCGGCGTGGACACCAAAGCCTTGTCGTCACAGACCATGGAATCCCAGCAGCCCGGGCTGTACTTCATCGGCGAGGTGGTGGACGTGACGGGCTGGCTGGGCGGCTACAACTTCCAGTGGGCGTGGGCCAGCGCGTTTGCCTGTGCGCAGGCGCTCGCCGCACGCGGCTGAATCAGTTCAGCGCGGCCTCCAGCCGCTCGCACAAGGTGCGCAGCACCTCGATGCGTGACCACAGCTTGTCGTCGGACGCGATCACGTGCCAGGGCGCGGTGCGGGTCGAGGTGCGGTCGATCATGTCGCCCACGGCCTGGGCGTACAGCGGCCACTTGGCGCGGTTGCGCCAGTCGTCCTCGGTGATCTTGTACTGTTTGTGGGCGGTGTTTTTGCGTTCCTCGAAACGGCGCAACTGCTCCTCGGGCGTGATGGCCAGCCAGAATTTGACCACCACGGCACCGGCCTCGCTGAGCTGTTCCTCGAACTCGTTGATTTCACCGTAGGCGCGCATCCAGGCGGCCTCGGTGCAAAAGCCCTCGACCCGCTCGACCAGCACACGGCCGTACCAGGAGCGGTCAAACAGCGTCATGTGGCCCTGGTGCGGGATGTAGCGCCAGAAACGCCACAGGTACGGCTGGGCACGTTCGTTCTCGTTCGGCGCGGCCACCGGCACCACGCGGTAGTGCCGGGCGTCCAGGGACTGGGTGACGCGGCGCAAGGTGCTGCCTTTGCCTGCGGCGTCCATGCCCTCGAACACCAGCACCAATGAGCGCTGCTGCGTCTCGAGGCGGCGGCTCAGGCCATTGAGGCGGCCTTGCAGCAGCTCCAGCTGGTCTTCATACCGTTTGCGGGACAGATGGCGGCCGTAGACTTGTGCGGCCAGCAGGCTCAGCCCGTCCAGTGCGGGGGCGGACAAGGCCGCCGGTGTGGCCGTGGTCACCCGCTCCGGCACGGCCGACTTGGCCTTGAGACTGGCCTTGATACTGGCGTTGAGAGCATCCAACAGCAGCCGCCCCGCCGTCAACGAACGGTAGGCGGGGTCAGCGCCTTCGATCACACGCCAGGGCGCGTCGCCGGTGCTGGTCTTGCGCAAGGCTTCTTCGCTGGCCACCACCCACTGGTCGTGTTGCTTGAGGTGGTTCCACTCCTGGGTGGTCACGCGCCAGGCGGTCTTGGGATCGGATTCGAGCAGCTTGAAGCGCGCCTTGGCGGCCTTTTTGGACAGGTGGAACCACAGCTTGAGCAACACCACCCCTTCGGACACCAGCATCTGCTCGAACTGCCGTATGCGCTCCAACCGGTGAAGAAAACGGTCGTGTTTGTCATGCCCGACGACATGATCGGTCAGTGGGTCGGTGTACCAAGACCCAAACAAGATGCCAATGTGCCCCTTGGGCGGCAGCACCTGCCAAAAACGCCACATGTCAGGGCGCCCATCGCTGCCGGCCGGGCCAAAGGCCTCGGTGCGGATGTGGCGCGGGTCCATCCACTCGTTGAACAGGTTGACCGTCTCGCCTTTGCCGGCACCCGGCACACCATTGACGAGCACCACCACCGCTGCGCGGGCCTGGCGCAACAGCTCGTACTGCGCACCCAGCAGGGCCTCGCGCAGCTGAGGCTCCTCGCGCTTGTAACTGGCTTTGTCGATCTGGTGGCCAATTTCTGCCGATTCGAACACAGGCATCCTCCGGGTGTGGGTGAACGGGCACTGTAGCAGGGCGTGACAAGCGCGCCACTCGCGCTATAATGCTGGGCTTTTCTGGCAAACCCCGTCGGCCAATACTTTTCACAGACGGGGAAACACCTCGGGAAAATGCTCCCGGCACAGGGCTTGATCTACCCGGTGCTCCATTTTGAAACCATTAGCTAATGACCACCATCCGCGTTAAAGACAACGAGCCGTTTGACGTCGCACTGCGTCGCTTCAAGCGCACCATCGAAAAACTGGGCCTGCTGACCGATCTGCGTGCCCGCGAGTTCTACGAAAAGCCCACCGCCGAGCGCAAGCGCAAGAAGGCTGCTGCCGTCAAGCGCCACTACAAGCGTGTGCGCTCCATGCAGCTGCCCAAGAAGTTGTACTGAGCACCGCCGGTGCCACCGCTGAGGTGGCCCTGCGAACAAGCCCGCTGGAGGACGCTCAGGCGGGCTTTTTTGTTTCTGATTTCCTATCCCCACACCGCGAGACACACCATGGCACTCAAGGACCAGATCACCGAAGACATGAAAACCGCCATGCGCGCCAAGGATTCGGCGCGCCTGGGCACCATCCGCCTGTTGCAGGCGGCCATGAAGCAGAAGGAAGTGGACGAGCGCATCACACTGGACGACGCCGCCGTCATCGCCATCGTGGACAAACTGGTCAAGCAGCGAAAAGACTCCATCGAAGCCTTCCAGAAAGCCGCCCGCCAGGACCTGGTGGACCAGGAGCAGGCGGAGTTGCTGGTGCTGCAAGCCTACCTGCCAGCGCGCCTGAGTGCTGACGAGGTGGCAGCCGAGGTCAAGACCATCGTCACGGAGCTGGGCGCAGAACTGGGACGTGTTGTGGGCCCGGGCGACATGGGCAAGGTCATGGGCGCTGTCAAACAGAAGCTGGCCGGCAAAGCCGACATGGGCCAGGTCAGCGCAGCGGTGAAAGCGGCGTTGGCCGGTTGAGCGCGCCGCCTTCGCCGTCCAACCACAAGGCGCGCACCACCCACAAGCCAGCCTCGCGCAAGGCGGCTGGAGTAAGGTCGGCCCAGGCCAAGGCCGAGCGCTGAACCGCCCCGCCCGTGGGCCGCGCGCGGGCCCGCCAGCGTCCGACCAAAGTGGCCATGGCCAAAGCCTCGTCCTGGCGCCAGGCCAGCCGGTGGACGTGGTCGTCCAAACCAGGTGGACACGCCTCAGGCAGCCCGCCCCACACACCCGCTTGCTGCAAACGCAGCAAGGCCTCGGTGTGCATCCGGTCGCTGCGCGCCAGAGTCAGCGCCTTGTCGTCATTGGCCGCGCAGCCCACGCCCGCGACGCCAAACAGCGGCCCGCTGCGCGACCATTGAAAACTGATGGCCACGGACAAACCGTGTGAATGGCACACGATCAGATCGCGCACACCGTCGGCCGGCTGCGGGGCTGAGGCGGCACGCTGCTGGCGCGCCAATGCCTGCCAAAGCGGCAACATCGCACGCCGTTTGATCTGCTGATGCTGCGCGGCCGACCTGGCTGCCGCCAGCGCGTCGGCACAGGCCAAGCCATCCAGGTCGCCCACCACGCGACCGTTGGCGAGTCGGAAGGGCGCGTAAACCCGCGCCGCCGGCATCCAGACGTCACGCCGCTGTTCATCACCCGCCCACATGCGCACCCAAGGCCCTGGGCCGGTGCCGTGCGGTGGCTGAGGCGGGTGCTTGGTCAACGCCTCGGCATCCCAGAACCCGGCGGCATGTCGCGCCATCGCCCGATGCAGCGCCTGCTGACAGGCTTCGTCGGCGCTGGGGGCGGTGGCCGTTGCATCGGGACGCAAAGCTTGGGCCGCCGACCCCATCACCTCCACGCCCTCAGCCACACATGTGACACAGCCTGGCACCACCGAATGACAGACCAGCCGCCGCACGGGTCCGCTCGCCAAGGCATGGGCAAGTGATGGCGAAACCGAGCCAGATGGCTGGTGCACACCCCCTGGGGCGGGTTCAAAAACGGTTTGTCCAAGGGGCAAGGTCTGGCCCGGACGGTGCGGCTCTGCGGCCATGTTGCTCTCCCTGAAACAGCGCCCGGCCATGTGCAGCCGGGGCGCACAGAGTATCAAGCAAAGTCAGTCGAGGTCAACGAAACGAGCATTGTTCGCATTTTTTTACGAGAAAAAGTGTCGCAGTTGCCGTGAATGCAAATATTCAATGATCACAATTTTGCAGTTTGAGTAACAACATCATCACGATCCACCTTCACCACCGCCCCAGAATCAGCCCACACCCCACCACGGCCAACACCGCCCCACCCCAGGCACCTGCGGCAGGCCGCCGCCCATAGACCCACCACAACAAGGGCAACAACAGCACCGGGGACACCGACGACAACAGGCCCACCACGCCCGCGCTGCCGTGGGCCAGGGCCTGCAGGATGAGCGTCATGCCCAAGGCCAGCGCCACGGCCGCACTGACGAAGGCGAAGCCCAGATCGCGCCGGTTGAGCGGTGCGCGGTTGCGCGCCAGCTGCCAGCCGCTGAGCCACAGCAGCGCGTGCGCGCCAAAACCCGCTGTCATGCGCACGGCCGAGGCGGCCATGGGGTCCACGCCGGTGCTCATCAAGGGCTTGAGGATGAGGGTGCCCACCGACTGCCCGAGTGCCGACGTGAGGCCCAGCGCCACGCCCACCGCAAGGCGCCCGCGCGTGGCCTCCCAGCGGTGGGCTTCGTCCTCGCGTTTGCCAAAGGCAATGGCCGTCATGACACCGCCCACCAGCAAAGCACTGCCCAGCAGAGCGAAGCCCTGGATGCGCTCGCCCAGAAAGGCCCAGGCCAACACCGCCGAAAACAGCGCATGCGTGGCAAACAGAATGCCCGACCGGCGCGGGCCCAGGCGGTTCATGCAGGCGAACAAGGCGGTGTCGCCCACAAAAATGCCGATGAGACCGGAGAGCACCAGCAGCCCCACGCCGTCCCAAGCCAGGCTGCGCCAGCCACCGGTGAAGGCAACGATGGCCCAAAGAATGAGCGATGCAAACACCATGCGCCAGCGCGTGAAGGCAAAGGCGCCCATGTGGGCGGACGCGGTGGCGGAAAACAGGCTGGCCGTGGCCCAGCAGGCAGCGGCCAGCAAGGCCAGGGATTCGACGGGCATGGGTTCAATCAGCGGCAGGGCGACCCCAACATTGTCGCCGTGTCATACCATGGGCCATGAAAATCGATTTCGATGGCGTGCAGGCCTTTGTGCTGGTGGCCGAGCTGGGCGGTTTCAACAAGGCCGCCGAACAACTGCACATCACCCAAACCGCGCTCACCCGTCGCATCCAGAAACTGGAGGCCTACCTCGGCCTCAAGCTGCTGGACCGCACCACACGGCGGGTGGACCTCACCGCCGTGGGCAAAGAGTTCCTGCCCAAGGCGCGGCACATCGTGTTCGAGATGACGGCGGCGGTGGAACGTTTGAAGGACATGTCGCAGAACGCGCGCGGCAACTTCACGCTGGCCTGTATTCCTTCCATGACCTCGCACGTGCTGCCCGAGGTCATTCGCCGCTACGCCAGCCAGTACCCCGACAACCGCATCCGGCTGCTCGACGGCGCCTCCAACGAGGTGCGGGAAGCGGTGCTCAACGGCCAGGCCGAACTGGGCATTGCGGTGGCCGGTGACAAGCACCCCGACCTGTTGGAAACCGTGTTGTTCGCCGACCCACTGGTCTTCCTCTGCCACACACCCCACCCTTTGCAGCACCACAAGACCGTGAGCTGGCGCGACATGCGCGATGCCGAGCTGATTGGTGTGAGCAGCTTCATGGCCACGCGGGTGTTCATGGACTACCAACTGGCCAAGCGCGGCATACGCCTGCACGGCAACTATGAGGTGCAGCACCACGCCACCGCCGTCAACCTGGTGGCGGCCGGGGTGGGCAGCGCCATCCTGCCATCGTCCACTTTCAAGACCGGCGACCGCCCGAACGTCCTCAAAATTCCGCTCGTGCAACCCTCGGTCAAACGCAAGGTGGTGTTGCTGCAACGCCAGCGTGGCGGGTTGTCGCCTGCGGCAGAGGCCTTCCATATGCTGCTGCGTGGCATGTCATTCAAGATTTGACGTTCATGCGTCAAACGCAATAGTCTTAACCCAGGTTTCATTTATCAAAACAATGACCAACTAAGAGAATTCGCTCCATTCCAACTGGAGGCAAGTTCTCATGGGCACAGATGTGCTGGTCATTGGCGGCGGCAACGCCGCCCTCTGCGCGGCCCTCATGGCCGCCGAAGCGGGCGCCCGGGTGCTGCTGCTCGAAGCCGCACCGCGCGCCTGGCGCGGCGGTAACTCGGCCCACACCCGCAACCTGCGCTGCATGCACGACGCGCCGCAAGACGTGCTGGTCGATGCCTACCCGGAAGAAGAGTACTGGCAAGACCTGCTCAAGGTCACCGGCGGGCGCACCAACGAACACCTGGCGCGCCTGACCATCCGCGCCTCGTCCACCTGCCGCGACTGGATGCGCCGCCACGGCGTGCACTTCCAGCCGCCGCTGTCGGGTGCGCTGCACGTAGCCCGCACCAACGCCTTTTTCATGGGTGGCGGCAAGGCGCTGGTCAATGCCTACTACCGCAGCGCCGAACGGCTGGGTGTGCAAATCCGCTACGAATCGCCGGTGGACCGGCTGGAAATCGAGAATGGGCGCTTCGTGGCCGCCCATGTGAAAGGCGAACGCATCACCGCCAAGACCTGCGTGCTGGCGGCTGGCGGCTTCGAATCCAACCGCGAGTGGCTGCGCGAGGCCTGGGGCCAAAACGCGCGCGGCGAATGGCCAGCCGACAACTTCCTGATCCGTGGCACGGCCTACAACCAGGGCGTGTTGCTCAAGCACCTTTTGGACGACCACCAGGCCGACGGCATTGGTGACCCGACGCAGGCCCACATGGTGGCCATCGATGCGCGCGCGCCGCTGTACGACGGTGGCATCTGCACCCGCATCGACTGCGTGTCGCTGGGCGTGGTGGTCAACCGCGAGGCCCGGCGCTTCTACGACGAGGGCGAGGACTTCTGGCCCAAGCGTTACGCCATCTGGGGCCGCCTGGTGGCGCAGCAGCCCGGGCAGATCGCCTACTCCATCATCGATGCCAAGGCCATCGGCCGCTTCATGCCCCCGGTGTTCCCGGGCGTGAAGGCCAACACCTTGCCTGAATTGGCGCAGCAACTGGGCCTGGACGTGGAGGCCTTCGTGGCCACGCTGAACAGCTATAACGCCGCCTGTGTCGAGGGTCAGTTCGACCACACCCAGCTCGACAACTGCCACACCGACGGCCTGACCCCACCCAAAACCCACTGGGCCCGCCCCATCGACACCGCGCCGTTCTACGCCTACGCCGTGCGCCCGGGCGTGACCTTCACCTACCTGGGCCTGCACACCGACGACACCGCCGCCGTGCGCTTTGCCGGCCAACCCAGCAACAACCTGTTCGTGGCCGGCGAAATGATGGCCGGCAACGTGCTGGGCCAGGGCTACACCGCGGGCGTGGGCATGTCGATCGGCACCGCCTTTGGCCGCATCGCCGGCAGCAATGCAGCACATGCCGCCCTCAACACTGGAGCACGCCCACATGCAAGCGCTTGAAGCCCTCACCCGCGACGCGCGCGCCCTGGCCAACGGCGAGGTCGTGACCGCGCCCGAAGCCGAGGTCGCGCGCCAGATGACGATCTGCAACGCCTGCCGCTATTGCGAAGGCTTTTGCGCCGTGTTCCCGGCCATGACGCGCCGGCTCGAATTCGGCAAGGCCGACGTGCACTTCCTGGCCAACCTGTGCCACAACTGCGGTGCCTGCCTGCACGCCTGCCAGTACGCGCCGCCACACGAATTTGCCATCAACGTGCCGCAGGCCATGGCCCAGGTGCGAGGCCAAACCTACGCCGACTACGCCTGGCCACCGGCGCTGGGCAAGCTGTACCAACGCAACGGTCTCACGCTGTCGGTGGCCCTGGCCGCCGCGCTGGCCCTGTTCCTGGTGCTGGCGGTGGCCACCCAGGGGCGCCTGTGGGGCGCGGTGGGTGCGGGCGGCTTCTACGCCATCTTTCCGCACAACCTGCTGGTGGGCCTGTTCGCACCGGTGTTCCTGTTCGTGGTGTTCGCGCTGGGCATGGGCGTGCGCCGCTTCTGGCGCGACGTGTCGCCCGCCACCAGCGGTGCGCCCCTGAGCCTGCCGGCCTCGGCCGAAGCCACCCACGACGTGCTGCGCCTGAAATACCTCGACGGTGGCCACGGCGACGGCTGCCACAACGACGACGACGCCTACACCCTGTCGCGCCGGCGCTTTCACCACCTCACCTTCTACGGCTTCCTGCTGTGTTTTGCCGCCACCAGCGTGGCCACTGTTTACCACTACGTGTTCGGCTGGGTCGCGCCATACGAGCTGCCCTCTTTGCCCAAGCTGCTCGGCGCTGTCGGCGGCCTCAGCCTGATGGTGGGCACGGCTGGCCTGTGGCACCTGAACCGCAGCCGCCACCCGCAACACGGCGACGCGAAACAAAAGCCCATGGACCTCGGTTTCATCGCCCTGTTGTTCCTCACCAGCGCCAGCGGCCTGGCGCTGTGGCTGGGCCGTGGCAGCGCCGCCCTGCCGCTGCTGCTGTGCCTGCACCTGGGCGCGGTGATGGCCCTGTTCGCCACCCTGCCCTACGGCAAGTTTGCCCACGGCGTGTTCCGCACCGCAGCGTTGCTGCGACATGCGGTGGAAAAACGCCAGCCCAACCCCATCGGCCTGGGCGCCGACTGATCTACCCCACCCCCGTCGCTTGCCCGCTTCGCGTGGCCGCATCCCCCCTCAAGGGGGCGACACCAGCCGTCCGGCAAAGCCGGCCCGGCGGTGTCCCCCGGAATCGGGTGCGTCAGCCGATGCGAGCAACACGCCGGAACCCTTCCCCACCCCACCACGGAGACATGACATGAACAAACGCCACATCCTCACCACGGCCGCCTGCGCGGCACTGCTGGCACTCGCCTCACCCTGGGCCCAGGCCCAGGACTTTCCGCCCAAGAAGCCGGTGACCATCGTGGTCGGCTTCGCGGCCGGCGGCGCGGCCGACGCGGCGGCGCGCATCATCGCCAAGAAGCTGGGCGACAACATCGGCGTGCCGGTGGTCATCGACAACAAGCCGGGCGCGGGCGGCAACATCGCGCACCAGTACGTGGCCCAGGGCAATGCCGACGGCAGCGTGTTGCTGTTCGGCTCGGTGGGCCCGCTGTCCATCGCACAGCACCTGATGAAGCTGCCCTACGACCCGGTGAAGGACCTGGCGCCCATCACCATGGGCGTGAACTTCCCCAACGTGCTGGTGGTGCATTCGGGCACCAAGATCAAGACCATTGCCGAGTACGTCGCGTTTGCCAAGGCCAACCCTGGCAAGTTGGACTATGCCTCCACCGGCAACGGCTCGGCCTCGCACCTGGCCGGCGAGTTGCTGGATGACATGGCCAAGATCGACACCCTGCACGTGCCCTACAAAGGCGGTGCCCCGGCCCTGCAAGACCTGCTGGGTGGTCGTGTGGCCGCGTACTTCTCGACGCTGAACACCGCACAACCGCACATCCAGAGCGGCAAGCTGGTTCCGCTGGCCAGCACGGGGTCCAAGCGCCTGCCTCAGCTGCCGCAGGTGCCCACCATCGCCGAGTCCGGTTTCCCGGGCTACAGCGCCACCAACTGGTACGCCTTCGTGGCCTCGTCCAAGGTGCCCACGGCCATGCTCGACCGATGGAACACCGAGCTGGTCAAGGTGTTGAAGAACCCCGAGGTGATCAACGAGCTCAACGCCCACGGCATGCCGCCCCAGCCCGGCACCCGCGACGAGCTGGCCAAGGAAATCGAGCGCGAATCCGTCACCTGGGGCCGCGTGATCCGCGACCGCAAGATTTCGGTGCAGTAACGCCACACCCCAAAGAGGAGACACACCATGCGTTTCACATCCACCCTCACCCGCCGCGTGATTGGCGGGCTGCTGCTGGCCTTGCTGACTGCCCAGGCCGCACTGGCTGCCGACATCCGCGTCGTCACCTCAGGCGCCTTCACCGAGGCCTACAAAAAGCTGGTGCCGCTGTTCGAGGCCGCCACCGGTCACCGGGTCATCAGCTCGTACGGTGCGTCCATCGGCAACGCCCCCGACTCGATTCCCAGTCGCTTCGCGCGCGGTGAGTCGTTCGACATGGTCATCCTGTCCGAAGGTGGGCTGGAGGCGCTGATGAAGGACGGCAAGTTGGTGCCCGGCTCGCGCGTGGACATCGTGCGCTCGCAGATCGGCGCGGCCGTGCGCAAAGGCACGCCCAAGCCCGACATCAGCACCGTGGCCGCCCTGAAGCAAACGCTGCTGAACGCCTCGTCGGTGGCCTATTCGGCCAGTGCGAGTGGCACCTACCTGTCCACCGAACTGTTCGCCAAGCTGGGCGTGCAGGAACGCCTGGCCCAGACCGGCAAAAAAATCCTCAGCGAACGGGTGGGCGCGGTGGTGGCGCGGGGCGACGCGGAGCTGGGCTTCCAGCAGGTGAGTGAGCTCATCTATTTCAAGGAGCTGGATTTCATTGGCACGCTGCCCGACGAGGTGCAACAAACCATCTTCTTCTCGGCCGGCTTGGTGCAAGGCGCACAACAACCCGAACTGGCGCGCCAACTGCTGCGCTTCCTGACCTCGCCCGCCGTGGCCGAAACCGTGCGCGCCACGGGACTGGACCCGGTGGCCCAAGGCACGGCGGGCGCCGCAAAGTGAGCCCCACCGCCCGCCCGGCCCCGCGCAGTCTGGGCGAGCTGTTCTGGGCCTTCTCCTGGCTGTCGCTGCAAGGTTTTGGCGGGGTCTTGGCGGTGGTGCACCGCGAGCTGGTCGACAAACGCCGCTGGCTCACCGAAGCCGAATTTCTGGAGGACTGGGCCGTGGCGCAGGTGATGCCCGGCCCCAACGTGTGCAACCTGGCCCTGATGTTCGGTGACCGCCACGCGGGCTGGCGTGGCGCAGCCACCGCCCTGGTCGGGTTGTTGGCCGTGCCCATGCTGCTGTTGCTGGCCCTGGGCACCTTGCTCACGCAAGGGGCCGATCAGCCGCAGGTGGCCGGCGCGCTGCGTGGCATGGGCGCGGTGGCGGCGGGCTTGATGGCCGGTGCCGGCCTCAAGCTGCTGACCAGCTTGCGCGGGCACGTGCTGGGTTTTGTGCTGGTGCTGCTGCTGGCCGCGCTCTCTTTCCTCGGGGTGGTGGTGCTGCACCTGGGGCTGCACCTCATCGTGTTGGGTGTCGGCGGTCTGGCTTGCCTGCTCACCGCCAATGCATTGCACCGGAAGCGGGCACCATGAACCTGGCCGACTGGGCGCATCTGCTGCTCTACCACCTGTCGATCTCGTTGCTGGCGGTGGGAGGCGCCATCACCCTGGTGCCCGATCTGCACCGTTTTCTGGCCACCGACCAGCGCTGGCTGACCGATTTGCAGTTCACCCAGTCGGTCACGCTGGCGCAGGCCGCGCCGGGCCCCAATGTGTTGTTCATCGCCCTCGTGGGCTGGAACGTGGGCCACAACGCGGCCGGCCCGCAGGCCGGTGCGGTGCTCACCGCCCTGCTCTCCACTGCGGGCGCACTGATTTGCACCCTGGGCGTGCTGGCCCCCAGTTCGCTGTTGACGGTTTGGGCCACGCGCTGGTGCCAGCGGCACCGCGAGCACCTGGGCGTGCAATCCTTTCGCCAAGGCATGGCGCCCATTGTGGTGGGCGTGTTGCTGGCCACCAGTTGGTTGCTGGGCCGCGCCAGCGGCACCCCCCGGCTGGACGCGGGCCTGTGGCTGCTGACCCTGGGCAGCGCCTTGCTCATCTGGCGCACCCGCCTGCACCTGCTGTGGATGCTGGCCGTGGGCGCCACGCTGGGCGCCCTGGGTTGGGTCTAAAAATACGCTGTGGCAACGACGCGACCGCTCTGGATGAAGGGGCCAGCAGCCTTCTTGCTCACGAACAAAGGAAGCGATATTCGGGGAAACCGACCGCAGGCGAGCGCCCGAGCGTCGGCCGCACCCACTCAATCAAATACCGGTCGGAAAAAGCTGCGTTCGTAGCTGATCACGCACCGCGTTTCTTCTGCGTACTTAAACGCGGCCAGGCAATCAGCGTCCTGAAATGACCGCTGCCTGTACAACTCATATTCGGCAAGCGACGGAAAACTGAACAAGGCCAACGCCACGTCGTTTGCGCCCTCCGAAGGAAGGAAGTACCCGTGGTGTTGACCACCCAGTTTTTCCACCAGCGGAATCCACAAACGCCCGTAATGCTCAAACTCTTTGAGCTTGAAGGGGTCGATGATGTACTTCAAGTAACACGTGATCATTTGAATCTGCTCCCTTGTTTTTGCGCCTGACAGGCTAGAACCTGGTCAGTTCCCAGCCACCTTCACCTTGCCGATGAGGATCGAGCCCACGGTTTTGGCACCATAGGCGTAGGCGTCGGCGCCGATGGCCTCGATTTGCTTGAACATGTCGCGCATGTTGCCGGCGATGGTGATCTCTTCCACCGGGTAAGCAATGACACCGTTTTCAACCCAGTAGCCGGCCGCGCCGCGCGAGTAATCGCCGGTGACGTAGTTCACGCCCTGGCCCATGAGCTCGGTGACGAACAGGCCGGTGCCCAGTTTGCGCAGCATCTCGTCGAGGGTGTCGCCCGGCTGGGTCAGGCGGCTGGTCATCACCAGGTTGTGCGAGCCACCGGCGTTGCCGGTGGTGCGCATGCCCAGCTTGCGGGCCGAGTAGGTGCTGAGGAAGTAGCCCAACACCTTGCCGGCGCTGAGCACCTTGCGCTTGGCGGTGCGCACACCTTCGTCGTCAAACGGCGCGCTGCCTTTGCCGCGCATCTGGAAGGGGTCTTCCACGATGTCGATGTGTTTGCTCAGCACCTGCTTGCCCAGGCTTTCGTTCAGGAAGGTGGTCTTGCGGTACAGCGCACCGCCGCTGGTGGCCTGCACGTAGGCGCCCAGCAGGCCGGCGGCCAGCGGGGCTTCGAATAGCACCGGGCATTCGGTGGTGGCGATCTTGCGACCGTGCAGGCGCGCCAGCGCGCGCTCGGCGGCGTAGCGTCCCACCGCCTCGGGGCTCGCCAACTGCTCGGGCGCACGCATGGAGCTGTACCAGGCGTCGCGCTGCATGTGTTTGCCTTTGCCGGCGATGGGGGCCACGGAGAGGCTGTGGCGCGAACTCGCGTAGCCACCGCTGAAGATGCCGGTCATGCGGCGTTCACCGCCGCGCATGTGTTCAGCAAAAAAATGCGACTGCTGGGCCGACACGCCCGCGCCCTCGCTGTTGGTGATTTTCTTGCTGGTGGCAAAGGCCGCCGCCTCGCAGGCCAGCGCGATGCGCGCGGCCTCGGCCGAGTCGATGGCCCAGGGGTGGAACAGGTCGAGGTCGGGGTATTCGTCGGCCACGTCCTCGGGGTCGGGCAGGCCGGCCACCGGGTCTTCGGCGGTGAAACGGGCGATGTCATAGGCCGCCTGCACCGTCTGGCGCACGGCGTCGGGCGAGAAGTCGGAGGTGGACGCGTTGCCGCGCCGCTGGCCCAGGTAGACGGTCACGCCCAGCGATTTGTCGCGGTTGCGCTCCACGTTCTCCAGCTCGCCCTTGCGCACCGACACGCTCAGACCCGCCCCCTCGGACACCTCCACCCCGGCGTCGGCCGCACCCAGGTGTTTGGCATGGCTCAAGGCCACATCGGCCAGCGCTTCGAACTGCGCCCGGGCGTACTGGAAACCCGGGCCGGGTTGTTGGGGATCGATGGACCGGGACGGGGCAGCGGTGGGCGAAACGGCACGGGTGGGGGTTTTCTTCATGGCGCGGCTATGATACTTGCCGCTGTCCGCCGGGCCGCGAGGATTCCCCAAAGACCATGTCCCGAAAACCCACCAAAGGTTATTACGTCCGAGGCCACTTCGTGGCCGAAGGCAGCGAGCTCGACCTGGAGCTCAAGCGCGAACTCAAGGGCTCGGTTGAACTGAGTCGCACCGATCTCAAAAAAGAAAGCGACCGCCGCCAGGCGCTGGGCGAAGCCCTGGTGACGCTGCGCGCCGACCTGCTCGCCAAGCTGGGCCTGTCCGACAAGCTGCTCGATGCCCTGGCCGAAGCCAAACGCATCACCAACTTTGAAGGCCGGCGCCGCCACATGCAGTTCATCGGCAAGCTCATGCGCCAGCTCGACGAGGACACCGTGGCCGCTGCCCAGGCTGCGCTGGACGAACAGCACAAAGGCTCGGCCGAGGAGTCTCTGGCGCTGCACCAGGCAGAACAGTGGCGCGACCGCCTGATCGCCGAAGAAGACGCGCTGACCGACTGGCTCGCCGCCTTCCCCGACACCGATGTGCAGCGCCTGCGCACCCTCATCCGCCAGGCCCGCAAGGACGCCCAGGGCGTGAAAGAACGCCCAGGTGAGGCGGTGCGCCACGGCAAGTCCTACCGCGAAATCTTCCGGCTGGTGCGTGCGACCTTGCGGGGCAACGACAGCGAAGACGACAGCGCCGACGAAACCGATACCGACCATGAGTGACACCCCACCAACTGCCACCTTCGATGCCGTGCGCATCGGCATCGTCTCCATCAGCGACCGCGCCAGCAGCGGCGTCTACGAAGACAAAGGTTTGCCCGCGCTGCAGGACTGGCTGGCGCGTGCGCTCAAGAACCCGCTCACCTTCGAGCCACGCCTCATCCCCGACGAGCAGGCCACCATCAGCCAGACGCTGATCGACCTGGTGAACGCCGGTTGTGCCCTGGTGTTGACCACCGGCGGCACCGGCCCCGCGCTGCGCGACGTGACGCCCGAGGCCACGCTGGCCGTGGCGCACAAAGAGATGCCGGGTTTTGGCGAACAGATGCGCCAGATCAGCCTGGCCTTTGTGCCCACCGCCATCCTCTCGCGCCAGGTCGCCGTGATCCGCGACAAAAGTCTGATCATCAACCTGCCCGGCCAGCCCAAAGCGATTGCCGAGACGCTGGAGGGTTTGAAGAACGCCGACGGCACGCAGAAGGTCAACGGCGTTTTTGCCGCCGTGCCTTATTGCATCGACCTCATCGGCGGCCCTTACCTCGAAACCCACGACGACATCTGCAAGGCCTTCCGGCCCAAATCGGCGGTTCGTGTGGCACGCTGAGACAAGCCTGCCATGCCCGTCGTTCTGCGTCACAAGGGTTTTCGTTTTTTCTTCTACTCCAACGAAGGGCACCCCCGCGAAGCCCTGCACATCCATGTGCGCAGCGCCGAAGGTGAGGCAAAATTCTGGCTGTCGCCCACCGTGCTGCTGGCTGACAGTGTGGGTTTCGACGCCAAGACCCTGCGCGAACTGCACGGCGTGGTGATCGACAATGCCGACTTGATTGAAAGGGCATGGCATGAACACTTCGCCTAAATCGGTGCGCATCGATGAAGACACCCTTTGGGTGCTGCTCAACGACGGGCGCACCATCGCCGCGCCTTTGGCCTGGTTCCCGCGGCTGCTGCAGGCATCGCCCGAGCAACGTGCCGAGGTGGCCTTGAGCCCCAACGGGCTTCACTGGGACGCATTGGACGAAGACATTTCTATTCAGGGCCTGCTGGCCGGCCGAGCCGATCTGACCCGCAGCGGCCATGCCGCTCACGCGTGAACACCCAAACACCTATGCACATCACCAAAAACACCGTGGTCACCATGACCTTCAAGGTCACCGACGCCCAAGGCAAGTTGCTCGAAGACGGCAAAGAACCCCGTGCCTACCTGCACGGCGGTTACGGCAACACGCTGCCCCGCGTGGAAGCCGAGCTGGAGGGCAAGGAAGCCGGCTTTCAGACCACGCTGACGCTGCCCCCCGAAGACGCCTTCGGCCCGCGTGATGAGAGTCTGGTGACCACCATGCCCAAGAAGGACTTTCCGCCCGGTGTGAAGGTGGGTGGCGAGATCAAAGGCTATGACGCCAGCGGCCACGAGCAGTGGTTCATCGTCAAGAAAATCAAGGGCGACACCGTGCACCTGGACGGCAACCACGCCTATGCCGGGCAGACGCTCAAGTTCTCACTCAAGGTGATGTCGGTGCGCGAAGCCTCGGCCGAAGAAGTGGCCCATGGCCACGCACACGGCGCCCATGGCCACCACCACTGAGTCGATTCACTTGCCGACCAACTGATTCAGTTTCTCGGCTTCAAAGCACTCTTCGCGCGCCGCGTCCTTGGGCACGCAGTCACCTGTTTTCACGCATTCCTGCAGGTGTGCGATGGCCTGCCACAGCAGGGCGATCTGGTGCTCCTGCCCGGCTGCGTTGTCGATCAGGCCACGCATGGCCTGGCTCAGCGGGTCGTCGTTCTGCGTGACGCCGTAGGCCGAGAAGCCCATCTTGGATGCGGCCTCCTCGCGCTTGGCGTCCACCTCGGCGGCAATGATGCGGGCGGGGTTGCCCACCGCCGTGGCGCCGGACGGCACGGGCTTGGTGACCACCGCGTTGCTGCCCACCTTGGCGTTGTCGCCGACGGTGAAACCGCCCAGCACCTGCGCACCCGCGCCCACCACCACGTTGCGACCCAGGGTGGGGTGGCGTTTGGCGCCTTTGGCCAGCGAGGTGCCGCCCAGGGTGACGCCCTGGTAAATGGTGGTGCCCTCGCCCACCTCAGCGGTTTCACCGATCACCACGCCCATGCCGTGATCGATGAACACGCCGGGCGCGATCTTGGCACCTGGGTGGATTTCGATGCCGGTCATCCAGCGCGAGAGATGCGAGATGAAACGCCCCAGCCACTTGAAACCGGCGTTCCAGCAGGCGTGGGCGCGGCGGTGCAGAAACAGCGCATGCAGGCCGGGGTAGCAGGTCAGCACCTCCCAGGTGCTGCGGGCAGCGGGGTCGTGGTCGAGGATGATGCGGATGTCCGCCCGGGTGCGTTCAAACATAGGGCGCACAGTCTATCGCTTCGCCTTCGCGGCCACCTGTTGCACGGCGCGGGCAACACCACGCAGGATGTGGACTTCTTCCTCGGCCAGTTGCGCGCGGTTGAGCAACTGGTTCAGGCGTGGCATCAGCTTCTTGGGCGCCGCCGGGTCGAGGAAACCCACGTCCACCAGCGCCTGCTGCCAGTGGTCCAGCACGCCGGCCACCGCCCGCGCATCGGCGGGCACCTGTTCGGGCGTGCCGCTGGGCGGCAAGGCAAAACCGCCCAGGGCTTCGCGCCACTCGTAGGCAATCAATTGCACCGCCGCCGCGAGGTTGAGCGACCCAAAGTTCGGCTCGGTGGGAATGCTCAGGCACATGTGGCAACGGTACACATCCTCGTTGGCCATGCCAAAACGCTCGCTGCCAAACAGAAATGCGACACCTGCCTGGGGCGGCGCGTCAGGGGCCACCAGCGTGGGCAGGTGCTGGCGCGGGCTGCGTGTGGGCGGGCCAAAGTCGCGCGGGGTCATGGCGGTGGCGCACAGGTGGCTGATGCCGTCCAGCGCCTCGTCCAACGTGTCCACGATGCGGGCGTTGGCCAGCACGTCGTTGGCGCCGCTGGCGCGCTGTATGGTCTCTTCGCGGCGCAACACGTTGGCCCAACGGGGCCGCACCAGCACCAGGTCGTCAAAGCCCATCACCTTCATGGCGCGCGCCACGCCGCCCACATTGCCGGCATGGCTGGTTTCGATCAGGACAAAACGGGTCTTCATGGCGGGGTTTGCCACCGGGCTGGCCGGGCGGGTAAAATCGCGCTATTGTCACCGCCATCGAGCGGCCTTTTTTTTGCTCTTAAACAAGTCATGTCGTCCAACCTGCACCCCATGCTCAACGTGGCCATCAAGGCCGCCCGTACCGCTGGCACCATCATCAACCGCGCCGCACTCGACGTCGAGTCCGTGCGCGTGGCCGCCAAACAAACCAACGATTTCGTCACCGAAATCGACCAGGCCGCCGAAAAAGCCATCATCGAAACGCTGCTCACCGCCTACCCCGACCACGGCATCTGGGCCGAGGAATCGGGCCAGCGCGAAGGCCGGGGCCGCGACAAAGACCACGTGTGGATCATCGATCCACTGGACGGCACGACCAACTTCATCCACGGCTTCCCGGTCTATTGCGTGAGCATTGCGCTCATGGTCAAGGGCCGCATCGAGCAGGCCGTGGTCTACGACCCCACCCGCAACGACCTGTTCTGCGCCACGCGTGGCCGCGGCGCCTACCTCAACGAGCGCCGCATCCGTGTGGCCAAGCGCACCACCCTGCGCGACACGCTCATCTCCACCGGCTTCCCCTTCCGCCCGGGCGACCATTTCAAGACCTACATGGCCATGCTGGCCGACGTGATGCCGCTGTGCGCCGGTGTGCGCCGTCCCGGCTCGGCCGCGCTCGACCTCGCCTACGTGGCGGCCGGTTTCTCCGACGGCTTTTTCGAGATGGGTCTGAGCCCCTGGGACGTGGCTGCGGGCTCGCTGCTGGTGACCGAGGCCGGCGGCCTGGTGGGCAATTTCACGGGTGAAGCCGACTTCCTGGAGCAGAAGGAATGTCTGGCCGCCAACCCACGCATCTACGGCCAACTGGTGACGGTGGTGGGCAAATACAGCAAATTTGCCAGCGCGGGCGATAAGGCTGCGGTGCGTCAGTCCACCGGTGAGATCGCGACCGGCGCCTCCACAGCCACGGCCGACGACAGCGCCACCGATGACGCCGCTGCGGACACCCGCTCACACGGCGAAGACGCGCCCTTCTGACCAGCTCGCCTGCTGCCCAGCTACAGCAGCGGGGTGAAATCGTCCATGTTGGGCGACGGCCGCCCGAACAGGTAGCCTTGGAACTGGAGGCACCCGTTGAGCGCGAGGAAATCGCGTTGCCCACGGGTTTCTACCCCCTCGGCCACCACCGCCAGCCCCAAGCTCTGCGCCAGGGCCAAAATGGTGCGAACAATGGCCGCATCGTCCGGATCGTCGAGCACGTCGCGCACAAAACTCTGGTCGATCTTGAGCTGGTCCAGCGGCAAGCGCTTGAGGTAGCTCAGGCTGGAGTAGCCGGTGCCGAAGTCGTCGAGCGAGAAGCTCAGGCCACAGGCTCTGAGCCGGTTCATCTTGTCGGCAATTTCCTCGGTGTCGTGCAGCAACACACTTTCGGTCAGTTCCAGTTTGAGCCGCGATGGGTTGATGCCGGCGCGGGCCACGGCCTCGCTGACCTGCGCCACAAAACCGGCACTGCGGAATTCGCGCGCGCTGATGTTGACGGCCAGACTCATGTGCGCCAGCCCCGGTGTGTCGGCCCAGCCCCGCAGGCGGTCGCAGGCCCGCTCCAGCACCCACTGCCCCAGCGGCAGGATCAGGCCACTTTGCTCGGCCACCGGGATGAAATCGGCCGGCGACACCATGCCCCGCTGGGGATGGCGCCATCGCACCAGGGCTTCTGCGCCGACCATGCGCCCGGCGGCATCGACCACCGGCTGGAAAAACAGCGCCAGTTCGTCGCGTTGCAGGCCCACACGGAGGTCGGCCTCCAGCGAGGCGCGTGCCAGCACCGCCGCCTGCATCTGGGGGTCGAAAAAGCGCAGTGTGTTGCGGCCTTCGATCTTGGCTCGGTACATGGCCAGATCGGCGCGTTTGAGCAACTCGTCCACGGTGTCATCGCCATGGCCAAACAAGGCCACACCTATGCTGGGCGAGCTGTTGTGCTCGCGCCCAGCGAGCACATAGGGTTGGTTGAGCATGACCAGCACCTTGCGCGCAATGGCCTCGGCCTCCGAAGCCGCCTGTGCCACGTCAGCGTGCAAGCCCACCAGCATGAGCACAAACTCGTCGCCGCCCAGACGTGCCACGGTGTCGGCGCTGCGCACGCCGCTTTGCAGCCGCTGCGCCACCAGTTGCAAGAGCTCGTCGCCCCGGTCGTGGCCCAAGGTGTCGTTGAGGTCTTTGAAGTTGTCCAGGTCGATGAACAGCAACGCGCCGTGTTGGCCCGCGCGCACGCTGCCGGTGATGGCCATGGCCAGGCGGTCGAGCAACAGGCGGCGGTTGGGCAGCCCGGTCAGCACATCGTGGAAAGCCAGCCGCTCGATTTCCTCTTCGGCATGCTTGCGGTCGGTCACGTCGTGGGCCAGCATGATGAAGCGCTCGGTCTCGCCGACCTGCACGGGTTTGCGCGTCACCGAGAGTTCAAACCAGCGTTCGCCCTCGGGCAACAACAAGGGGTACTGCCGCCCCACTGAAGCGCCCTGCGCGCGCGCCTCGTCAATGGCAGCCTGCACCACCTCAGCCGCCTCGGGCGCCAGCACCTCGTTGATGTGGCGCCCCAACAAATGCTCTGGCGACATGGCCAACAAACGCTCGTCGTTGCAGCTCACGTACACGTAGTGCCCGTCGGCCGTGATTTCAAACAACGGGTCGGGTATCGCTTCCAGAATGGCCTGCAACCGGTGGCGGGCGGCCTGCACCTCCTGCTGGGCCTTCATGCGCGCATCGATGTTGCGGCCCACGCCACGGTAGCCGGTGAAGCGCCCCATGGCGTCAAAGATGGGGGCACCGCTCATACTGACCCAAAAGGTTTGACCGTGCTCGCCTTCGCGCAGCAACTCCAGGTCGCGAAACACCTGGTGCGCCTCCAGCCGGCGCTGGTGTTCGGCCCAGTCCGCATCGGTCATGTTGAGGGCGCCGATTTCCTGTCGCGTCTTGCCCAGGTGGTCCTCAATCGACATGCCGGTGCCCCGCTCCAGGTCGCCGGCCGCCTGCACAAAACGGAACTGTGCGTCCTGCTCCCAATACCAGTCGGACGACAGCTCCACCAGGCTGCGAAACCGGGCCTCGCTCTGCGCCAGCGCCTCTTGGGCGTCGAAGTAGCCGGTCACGTCGGCATAGGTGCGCACCATGCCACCGTCGGGCAGCGCCCGCGTACGCACCTCAAGCGCCAGGCCCTTGAGCGTGCGCCGCCAGTAGCTGCCGGGCGCGGGCAGGCCTTCGCTGTCGAGCCTGGCCGCGTCGCTCACGTAAGCACGGCCACCGGGGTCCACCAACTCGAACTGTGGCCCAAAGGCGCCCTGCTCCTTCTGGTGGTTCACCAAGGCATGGAAGTCGGGCTTGGAGGCCAGCAACGCGGCCGGCAAATCCAGCAGATCGAGCGCGCGCTGGTTGAAACGGGTGACCACGCCATGCGCATCGACCCGCAACAGGCCCTGGTCCATGCTGTCGAGGGCGATCTGCAACTCCTGCTGCGCCTGGGTGCGTTGTTGCTCCACGCGCCAGGCGCGGAACAGCTGCCCCACGGTGCTGATGAAGGGGGCCAGAAAGTCGGCATCGGCCTGGGTGTAGCCCTCGGGCTGGTTCGCCAGCCCCACCAGGGCCACCAGCTCCCCATCCAGCTTGACCGGCAAACCCAGGTAGGCACGCAAAGGCGGGTGCCCGTGCGGGCGCCCTGTGGCACGCGGGTCGTTGTTGGGGTCGTTCGCGATCACAGCCTCTCCGGTGCGCAGGGTCACGCCCAGCAAGCTGTCGGGGCTGTCAAACACCATGCCACCCTCGGCCACCTTGGCGTAGAGCGCCTGCGAGGGCGCGTCCCAGGCGATGTTGGTCATGGCATGGATGCGCAGGTAGGGCACGCTGCCCGGACGCGGCACCACTTCGCCCACCAGCCCGTATTCGCTGTCGGTGACCTGAAGCAGCTCCTCCAGCAGCAGCTGAAACGCGCCCTGCAGGTGGCTTTGCTCGATGTAGCTGTTTTGTGCCCGGCTCACCGCCTGCAGCAGACGGTGTTGCCGAGCCAGGGTGTGTTCGGCCTGTTTGCGGGTGCTCACATCGGCATGTGAGCCCACCATGCGCAAGGGCGTGCCGTCGGGCGCATGCGCCACCGTGCGGCCCCGGCTGTGGATCCACACCCAATGCCCCGTGCGATGGCGCATGCGGAACTCGGTCTCAAGCATCGAGAGGTCGCCGCTGACCACCAACTGGCGCTGGCGCTCCAGCTGCAAGGCGTCGGCGGGGTGGACCAGGGACAACCAACGCCCGTGGTCGGTTTCCATGTCGCCACGGACATGGCCCAGCAGCGCAAACCAACGCTCGTCCATCAGCTCACGGCCACTGCGCAGGTCGCGGTCCCACAGGCCCAGATCCACTGCGCCGAGCACCAAATCCAGGCGTTGCACGGTGCTCTGCAACTGCCGCAGGTTGTCGGCCTTGGCCATCACGGCACGCACCTGCTCGGGGAATGCGTGCAAATAGCCCGCAGCCGGATCGACAATGAAGTAGTCGCTCACACCACGCCGCATGGCCTGGGCCGCGAGCGCCTCCTCCCCCGGCGCCACATGCACCAGGGCAGGCCACCGCTCCCAGGGCAGATCCGGCTCGGTCATGCAACCGTCGGGCAACATCAAGGCCATCACCACCACTTCGGGCACGGGGCCGTCGTGCGTCAGCCGCTGCACCGCTGCCGCGCGTGAGCTCACCACCTCGACCGGTTGCACCGCACCCAACGAGACCAGCGCACCGCTCAGCGCGTGCACGCGCTGGGGGTCGGCATCGATCAGCAGGGCGGTGAAGACCATTGCCCAAAGTATCGCAGCTTGTGCCGCTGGACGAACCGATCCACGCCCGGGCACGGGCGCAGGCGTTGTTTGCGCGCGCCGTTCAGCGCGGCATCAGGCGATCGCCTGAGCGGCGCTGGCGCTGGTAGGCGGGCACCAGCCACAAGGGCTGTGTCGGATCGCTGGGTGGCATGACACGCCACGCTGCGTGTCCAGCGCCGGCGGCATCAGCGGCCAGCCCGGGCGCGCGGCGCACAAGTTGCGAAAACCATTGTTGAAACCGTGCCATGTGAATGCTTCCCTTCGTGAATCAGGTGGGTGGGTGCCGTCTCACCCCGCTGGCAGAGGACGACCCACCAAAGGTACGGCGCCTCCGTATCAAAACGCGATACGGAAATCGGGCATGCTCGCAACATGAACGAGATAGATCGCCTCTACCGCTACAAAAGCCTGCTGACCAGCCGCCACGCGGTGGCCAGCGAAGAACTCATGGCCACCTTGGGCATCTCGATTGCGACGCTCAAACGCGACATGGCGCGGCTGCGCGAAACCTTGTCGTTGCCTGTGGTGTACGACCGCCTGGCCGGGGGCTACCGGCTGGCCCCAGGCAACACACGCCGCGAGCTGCCCGGCATGTGGCTGACACCGCAGGAACTGGTCGCCCTGGTCACCTTGCAACACTTGCTGAGCGAACTGGCGCCAGGGCTGCTGGGGCACAAACTGGCGCCCCTGCGCGAGCGCCTGGCCCACCTGCTGCACGACATCGACATCGACAGCCTCGGTCTGGCGCAACGCATGCGGGTGGTGCACGCCGGGCAGCGGCGGCTGCCGCCTCAGGCCTTCGACACCGTGGCCAGCGCGACGCTGCAACGCAAGCGCTTGTGGCTGCGCCACTTCAACCGCACCACCGGGCAACGGGTGGAACGCGAGGTGTCGCCTCAGCAGTTGGTGCACTACCGCGACAACTGGTACCTGGACGCCTGGTGCCATTTGCGAGAAGACCTGCGCAGCTTTTCGGTGGACGCGTTGGAGCGCTGCGAGATGCTGACCGACACACCGGCCGTGGATGTCCCGGCCGAGCAGCTCAAGCGAGCCACGCAAGCCGGCTACGGCATTTTCAGCGGGCCGCCCATCGCCCGGGCGCGCCTGCGATTCACCCCCCAACGGGCGCGTTGGGTGCGTGGTGAGCAATGGCACCCCGACCAATCGGCCCAGGTGGAGCCGGATGGCAGTTACGTGTTGGAGCTGCCCTACGCGGACGACCGCGAACTGCTGGGCGACATCCTGCGCCACGGCCCGGACTGCGAGGTTCTGGCGCCCGCCGAACTGCGCGACAAGGTGGCGCAGGCGCTGCATCAAGCCTGGCTGCGTTACACATAAAACCCAGCTACCGGACGCACCAACACAAACCCCGCCACGTGGGCGGGGTTGCGAGAGGCCGGATGGCCACAGGTACAGAGGCCAGCCCACCGCCAACAGCAGCGGGCTGACCGGGCGTCACATCACTTCTTGACGGATTCGGCAGCGGCGTCAGCACCGGCCTTTGCGGCGTCAGCTGCTTTGTCTGCAGCGGCCTTGGTGGCATCAACGGCGGCCTCAACCGACACCTTGGCGGCCTCGGCTGCCTTGTCAGCCGCTTCTTTGGTGGCGTCCACGGCGGCGCCAGCGGCGTCTTTGGCGGCTTCCACCGCAGCAGCCGGAGCGGCGTCGGTGGCAGGCGCTGCGGCAGGCGCAGCTTCAACCGGTGCCGGTGCGGGTGCAGCGGCTTCTTCTTTCTTGCCACAGGCGGCCAAGGTTGCAGCGGCCAGCACGGCGGCGATCACGAAAGACTTGTTCATGGTGTCAGGGTTCTGATGGGTGTGTTCGGGATGTCTGGTGAACGGCCGCCGAACACCCCCGATGTGATGGTCTTGCAGCCGGCTGGGTTGCGCGCAGCCGAGACCGCTGCGCAACAAAGCCGCGGAATCATATCCGCAAAAGTCAATAGCAGTTACCCTGAGATTCTGATTTTTTGTGAAATCAGTGTGCAGATGCAGTTCACAAACCCAGCGTTGTGGCGGAAAAACCGGGCCGGGCCGCCTGCCAGTGCCGCTGCAAAACCTCCGCCAACCGTGTCCGCTGTGCGGCTTCGGTGGTGGCCACCACCACATCGCGCGTGTCGTCAACGCGCTGCAGCGTCCAGGCCGGCGTCCACAACACACTGGGCAGACTGTCCTGGCCGGCCGACCACTGGCGCACATCAACACGGTGGGACCAGCGCGCGCGCCAGGCGACAAAACGCGCGTGGCGCAGCGGGAAATCGTCGAAATGCTGGCCCAACACCCTGAGTTGTGCCAGCGGATGCGCGCGTGTCGCGGCGGCCCAGTCGTCCAGCGCCTGCACCAGCCGCTGCTCGCCCAGCGGCCAGGCGGCAAAGTCGGCATCACACAGCCACACCAGCGCACAGCCCTGGCTTGCGGCCTCCTGGAGACCTTGCACCACCAGGTCCTGAAAGTCGGTCCGCCCCACAAAACGGCCCTCCGGCCACAGCCCAGCCGAAGGCGGCGGGCTTGGGCCGTCAGTCATCACCGGCCACCTCGATCAGCCAGCCGCTGTCCACCCATTCGGCCAGCAGTGCGCGCGCGCCCTCACTGGCACGGGCCAAGGCGCGCGCGTCCAGCCGGTGTTCATCGGCGAGTTGCCGCATCAGGCGCGCATCGGCACCACCGGCCCGGAAGCTCTCGCCGTTGATGAACACGTGCTTGTCGTCGTACATCATGCGGGTGCGGCGGTCCAGTTGCAGCGCGCCGCCCGACCACGCGGCCGCCGGTTCGTCGAACCAGACCGTGGGTTTGGGCTCGGTCAAGACCTCGCCCAGGGTGCAAGCCAACAAATCGCCCTCGGCCAACAGGCGGCGCAAGCCGTCGGCCGCAAACTGCTGCAAGGCTTCGGGCACACGCGCCGGCGTGGCGGTGGCGGGCTGGCTCGGGTCGCGGTAGAGCGTGGTGTCCTCGTGTTCGTCAGCCAAGCGCAGAGCCAGCTCACCGGCCAAGCCACCACGCTGAGGCGAACGGAAACCGATGGAACAGGTCATGCAGTCGCCTCCCACGGCGTCGCCGTCGTGTGCCCAACGCGGCGGCAGGTACAACATGTCGCCGGGGTTGAGCACCCACTCTTCCTCGGGCTCAAAGTGCTGCAGGATTTTGAGCGGCACATCGGGCTGCAGGCTCAGGTCTTTCTGGCGGCCAATGCGCCAGCGGCGCTGGCCGGTGGCCTGCAGCAGGAACACGTCGTAGCTGTCGAAGTGTGGCCCCACACCGCCCCCGGGGCTGGCCCAAGAGATCATCAAATCGTCCAGCCGCGCATCGGGCACAAAACGAAAACGGCCCATCAGCTCATGCGCGGCATTGCTGTGCAAGTCCACACCCTGCACCAGCAGGGTCCAGCGCGCCTGCTCCAGCGGCGGCAGGCTGCGGCGCGCAAACGGGCCGTGTTTGAGCTGCCACCCCTTGCCACCGTGCGCGATCAGCCGGGACTCCACACCTTCGCGGGCCGCCAGATCGAACAGCGCCTTGCGGTCCAGCGGCGGCACAAACGCCGGCAGGGCCTGGCGCACCAGCAAAGGCTTCTTGTGCCAGTGCCGACGCATGAATTGCTGGGGGGTGAGCCCACCCAACAAGGCCAGGGCTTGGTCGGGAGCGGGCGGAAAGCTGGAGGGCGCTGAGGAGATCATGGGACAATTGTGCGATGAAAATTTCGGAACAATGTGTGGTGTCGCTGAGCTGGACGCTCAAGGACACCCTGGGTGAAGTGCTGGACGAATCGGATGACCCGGTGGAGTTTCTGCTAGGCGGCGGCGATCTGCTGGCCAAAATTGAAGAGGGCCTGATGGGCCATGAGGCGGGCGACAAAATCGACCTGCACCTCGAACCCGAACACGCCTTTGGCGACTTCGACGACCAGTTGCTGTTTCTGGAGCCGCTCTCGCATTTTCCGGCCGAACTGGACATCGGCATGGCCTTTGAAGGCCTGCCCGAAGGCTGCAACCCGGACGCACCACGCGATCTGGTGTACTTCGTGAGCGAAATCTACCCCGAGCACGTGGTGCTGGACGCCAACCACCCGCTGGCCGGCATCGCGTTGCGCCTGCAGTTGCGTGTGCACCAGGTGCGCGAAGCGACGGAAGAAGAAATTGGCCGGGGCACGCTGGGCACCGGTTTTTTCAATGTGCAGACCGGCTCGCCGCCGGACGCGACCCTGCACTGAGGCGCTGACGCTGACCCGCCAGCGTCAGGCTTTGCCGGTGGAACCGTAGCCGCCGGCGCCACGTTCGGTGGCGTGATCGAAGTCATCCACCACACGGAACTGCGCCTGCACCACCGGCACGATGACCAGTTGTGCCAGGCGCTCCATGGGTTGCAGGGTGTAGGCCACGTCGCTGCGGTTCCAGGCGCTCACCATGAGCTGGCCTTGGTAGTCGCTGTCGATCAGCCCGACCAGGTTGCCCAGCACAATGCCGTGTTTGTGGCCCAGGCCGGAGCGCGGCAAGATGAGCGCCGCGTACCCCGGGTCCTTGAGGTGGATGGCCAGCCCGGTGGGCACGAGCTGCCAGGCGTTGGGCGCCAACAGAACAGGCTCATCCAGGCAGGCACGCAGGTCCAGGCCGGCGCTGCCAGGCGTGGCATAGGCCGGCAGCTGGCCGGCCATGCGCGCATCCATGACCCGCACATCTATCAGCATGTGCATGGCACCTTCACTTCTTGTCTTCCTTGACGGCGTCCAGGAGCGCCTTGGCCGGGTCGTCCTCGGCCGCAGCTTCTTCAGCCGGAGCGGCTTCGCCTTCGGCAGCGGGCTCGGTGCCCATGCCTTCCTGGCTGGCTTCGCCTTCTTCGGTGTTCTCCATGTCCGGCATGTTGTTGAGCATGTCGGTCACAGCCGATTCATCGACCTTGACCTTCTCACCCAGGCTGCCCGTGACCATGCCCGGGAAGGCAATGATGGCCGCCACCATGAGCAATTGCAGAATGATGAACGCAATCGAGCCCTTGTAGATCTGTGCCGTGGTCACCGCTGGGATGCGCTGCTTGGTGATCTGGTCGGTGTAATCGTTGCGGGCCGCCACGCTGCGCAGGTAGAACAGCGCAAAACCGAACGGCGGCGTAAGGAACGAGGTCTGCAGGTTCATCGCGATGATGATGCCGAACCAGATCAGGTCGATGCCCATCTTCTCGGCCACCGGGGCGAGCAGCGGGATGATGATGAAGGCGATCTCGAAAAAGTCGATGAACATGCCCAGCACAAACACCAGGGCGTTCACAAAAATCAGGAACCCGATCTGGCCACCTGGCAGTTTGTCGAACAGGTGTTCCACCCAGATGTGGCCGTCGGCCGCGTTGAAGGTGAAGCTGAAGACCGTCGAGCCGATCAGGATGAACAACACGAAGATCGCGAGTTTGGTGGTGTTCTCCAGCGCCTGCTGCAGCAGCTCAAAGGACAGGCGCTTGCGCGAACCGGCCATGATGAGTGCGCCCAGCGCGCCCATGGCGCCGCCTTCGGTGGGCGTGGCAATGCCCAGGAAGATGGTGCCCAGCACCAGGAAAATCAGCACCAGAGGTGGGATCAGCACAAAGGTGACCTGCTCAGCCAGGCGCGACAACAGCCCCAGGCGGAACAAGCGGTTGAGCAGCGCCAGCGCCAAGGCCAACACCGAGCCAACCGTGGCGGAGAGGATGAACACCTCATCGGTGGCGGCCGGATTCTCACGACCAATCCACTGCGCCATCATGCTGTCGTGAATCTGTGACCAGCCATAAGCAGCCGCGCCACAGGCCAGCAGCAGCAGCAGCAAGGAGCGGTGTCCGCTGCTGCCATTGGGTTCGGAGTAGATGCGTGCCTCCAGCGGCAGTGCGGGCACCCAGTCGGGTTTGAGCAACGCCACGGCGGCGATGAAGGTCAGGTACAAGCCCACCAGCAGCAGGCCAGGGATCAAGGCACCGGCATACATGTCACCCACCGAACGGCCCAACTGGTCGGCCAGCACGATCAGCACCAGCGAGGGCGGCAGTGCCTGCGCCAGCGTGCCGGACGCGGTGATGGTGCCGGTAGCGATGGTGCGGTTGTAGCCGTAGCGCAGCATGATGGGCAGCGAAATCAGACCCATGGAAATGACCGCCGCAGCGACCACACCCGTGGTGGCCGCCAGCAGCGCCCCCACCAACACCACAGCCACCGCCAGGCCACCGCGCACCGGGCCAAACACCTGGGCCACGGTTTCGAGCAAGTCCTCGGCCATGCGGCTGCGCTCAAGGATGATGCCCATCAGGGTGAAGAAGGGGATGGCCAGCAGGGTGTCGTTCTGCATGATGCCGAACACACGCAGCGGCAAAGCCTGGAACAGGTTGTCGGGGAACAGCCCCACTTCCATGCCAATCAGGCCAAAAAACAGACCGGTGGCCGACAGCGAAAACGCGACCGGAAAACCAATCAACAGGAACACCAGCAAGCCGCCAAACATCAGCGGCACAAAGTTGGCAGAGATGAATTCGATCATGATCAGTTGGCTCCCTTCAGGCGCAGCGCTTCTTCTTCCAGGAGTTGTTGTGCCAGCAGTTCTTCATCGCTGGGGCCGTCATGGGCCAGGGGATCGGGGCCGTTGCCGGTAAGAAACGCAAAGCGCTTGATCAGTTCGCTGATGCTCTGCACAAAGAGCAGGAAAAAACCCATCGGGATGAGGGCGTACACGGGCCAACGCAACAGGCCGCCCGCGTTGGAAGACGTCTCACCGCTGTTCCAGGCGTTCAGGAACAAGGGCATGCCCAGGCTGATGAGCAAATAACACAGCGGGAACACAAAAACGAGGATGCCCCCCACGTCGATCCAGTTGCGCGTCCGGGCACTGAAGCGGCTGGAAATGAAATCGATGCGCACGTGTGCGTTGCGCAGAAAGGCGTAGCCACTGCCCAGCATGAAAACGGCGGCAAAGAGGTACCACTGGATTTCCAGCCAGGCATTGGAACTGGTGCCAAACAGCTTGCGGATGATGGCGTTGCCGGCGCTGATGAGCGTGGTGGCCAGGATCATCCACATCGCCAGCTTGCCAATGAGGTTGGTCAGCGCGTCGATCAGGCGTGAAAGTTTGAGCAGTAGTGACATGGGAACCCCTGGATGGAGGGTGAAGGCAAACGGGCGCAAAGTCTATCGGATCGGCCAGCGTCCCGGCTGGCCACACCCGTCATACGACGAAGCATTGCAGCAAAAAACCCCGCGGGTGCGGGGTTTGGTGCCGACTCAGCAAGCTGCTTACAGCTTGGCCGACTGCATGTAGGAGTCGAAACGCGCTTCGGTGAAGCGGAACCACAGGTTCTGGTCCTTGCGGAAGGCCGCGTAGTCCGTGTAGATCTTCTTCCAGTTCGGGTTGCTGGCGCTGAGTTCATCGTACAAAGCCATCGACTGCTTGTACGCTTCGTCCATCACCGCCTTGGGGAAGGGCAGCAGCTTGGCGCCACCGGCCACCAGGCGCTTCAGGGCGGCCGGGTTGCGGGCGTCGTACATGGCCTGCATCATGGTGTGGGCGTGCGAAGCCGCAGTTTCCACGATGGCCTTGTTTTCGGTCGACAAGGCGTTGAACGCGGCCTTGTTGATGTAGAAATCGACCTGGGCACCGCCCTCCCACCAGCCGGGGTAGTAGTAGTTCTTGGCCACTTTCTGGAAGCCCAGCTTTTCATCGTCGTACGGTCCGATCCACTCGGTCGCGTCGATGGTGCCCTTTTCCAGCGCCTGGTAGATCTCGCCACCGGGAATGTTCTGGGGCACGGCGCCCATGCGGCTCATCACCTTGCCGGCGAAGCCACCCACACGCATCTTCAGGCCCTTCATGTCGGCCAGTGTGTTGATTTCCTTGCGGAACCAGCCGCCCATCTGGGCACCGGTGTTACCGCCAGGGAAGTTGACGATGTTGTACTGGTCGTAGAACTCGCGGAACAGCTTGAGGCCGTTGCCGTCGTAGTACCAGGCGGTCAGTTGGCGGCTGTTCAGGCCAAAAGGAATGGCCGTGCCCATGGCGAAGGTGTCGTCCTTGCCGAAATAGTAGTAAGGGCAGGTGTGGCCGGCTTCCACCGTGCCTTGCTGCACAGCGTCCACCACACCGAGCGCCGGCACCAGTTCGCCCGGTGCGTGCACCGTGACGGAGAACTTGCCGCCCGACATCTCGTTGACCTTTTTGGCGAACACGTCGGCGGCGCCGTGAATGGTGTCCAGCGCCTTGGGGAAGCTGGAGGTCATGCGCCAGCGGATGGTTTCACCGGTTTGCACAGCCGGCGCCGCAGGGGCGGCGGCGGGCGCAGCGGCAGGTGCTGCAGCCTCTTCCTTTTTGCCGCAGGCCGCGAGCAAACCTGCCACGCCGACCAAGCCAGACGTGGCTATGAGAGAACGACGATCCATAAAAATGACTCCAAGTTGTTTGTGGAATGGCCATGAACACGTTGAATGTTCCGCGCCAAGCTCTGATACAAGGCTTGCGCATTGTAGGAAGCAGAACTCCCCGAAACTTGGGGGTTTTCCCTCGCAAACGCCGGTTTGAACACCAAACGCCGTGAAAAATTTTCACGGTCGCATTCTTGAAAAATCAGGTGGTCGCTGAAGCGGCGGAAGCCGCACCGACCAGGTGCGAAAAACGCGCTCGGACGCGCCGCTCGATGCCTTCGGCATCCAGGCCCTGCAGGCTCAGCAGCTTTACCGGGTCACCGTGTTCGATGAACTGATCCGGCAAGCCCAGTTGCAGCACCGGCAGACTCAGCCCGGCAGCTTGCAGCGCTTCCAACACGGCGCTGCCGGCCCCACCCATGGTGGCGCCGTCTTCCACTGTCACCAAGGCACTGTGGTTGCGGGCCAGCTCCAGCAACAGTTCCACATCGAGAGGCTTGGCCCAGCGCATGTTCGCCACACTGGCGTTCAGGCCCTCGGCAGCCTGGAGCGCCGGGTACAACAAGGTGCCGAACGCGAGGATGGCCACCCCCTGCCCGCGGCGGCGCCACTCGCCCTTGCCATAAGGCAGACCGCCCAAGTCAGCGGGCTGCGGCCGGCCAACGCCTGCCCCGCGCGGGTAACGCACCGCGACCGGGTGGTTCTGTTCGTATGCCGTGCTCAGCAATTGCCGGCACTCGGCCTCGTCGGCCGGGCAGGCCACGGCCATGTTGGGGATGCAGCGCAAGTAAGCGATGTCGTAGTTCCCCGCGTGGGTGGCGCCGTCGGCCCCCACCAGGCCAGCGCGGTCCAGCGCAAACACCACCGGCAGGTTTTGCAGCGCCACGTCGTGGATCAACTGGTCGTAGGCGCGCTGCAGAAAGGTGGAGTAGATGGCCACCACCGGCTTGAGGCCCTCACAGGCCAGGCCGGCGGCAAAGGTCACGGCATGTTGTTCGGCAATGCCCACATCGTGGTAGCGCTCGGGAAAACGTTTGTGGAACTCGACCATGCCCGAGCCTTCGCGCATGGCGGGTGTGATGCCCACCAGGCGCTTGTCGGCCTCGGCCATGTCGCACAGCCACTGACCAAACACCTGGGTGAAGGTGGTCTTGGGTGGTGTGGCCGGCGGCGTGAGGCCCACGGCAGGATCGAACTTGCCGGGCCCGTGGTAGGCCACCGGATCGGCCTCGGCCAGCTTGTAGCCCTGGCCCTTTTTGGTGACCACGTGCAAAAACTGCGGGCCCTCCAACTGCTTGATGTTTTCGAGCGTGGGGATCAGCGAGTCCAGGTCGTGGCCATCGATGGGGCCGATGTAATTGAAGCCGAATTTTTCGAACAGGGTGGCCGGCACCACCATGCCCTTGGCCTGCTGCTCCAGCCGCTTGGCCAGTTCAAACAGCGGGGGCACCGGCTTGAGCACACTTTTGCCCACGTTTTTGGCCGCCGCATAAAACTGCCCGCTCATGAGCTGCGCCAGGTAGCGGTTGAGTGCGCCCACCGGCGGGCTGATGGACATGTCGTTGTCGTTGAGGATGACCAGCAGCCGGCAGTGCTCCACACCCGCGTTGTTGAGCGCCTCGAAGGCCATGCCGGCGGTCATGGCGCCGTCGCCGATCACCGCGATGGCATGGCGGTCTTCGCCCTTCTGGCGTGCGGCCACAGCCATGCCCAGCGCGGCTGAGATGCTGGTGGATGAGTGCGCCGTGCCGAAGGTGTCGTACTCGCTTTCGGCCCGCTGGGGAAAGCCGCTGATGCCACCCAACTGACGCAGCGTGTGCATGCGCTCACGCCGGCCGGTCAGGATTTTGTGCGGGTAGGTCTGGTGCCCAACGTCCCAGACGATGCGGTCCTCGGGCGTGTTGAACACGTAGTGCAAGGCCACGGTCAGCTCCACCGTGCCCAGGTTGGAGCTGAGATGCCCACCGGTCTTGGACACGCTGTCGAGCACAAACTGCCGCAGCTCGTCGGCCAGCGGACGCAGTTGTGTGCGCTGCAGGCGGCGCAGGTCCGCGGGCGATTGGATGGTGGGCAACAAGGCGCTCATCGCGAGGGGTACTTTCGATATCCGTTGTCGGGGGGCTCAGTGGGAACGCTGCACCACCTGTTGGGCCAGCGCCGCCAGCGCGCGGGTGTCGGTCAGACCACTGCGTGCCAGGGCCGCCTGGGCACGTTCGATCAACGCTTGGGCATAGGCACGCGCAGCGTCCAGCCCCATCAGTGACACAAAGGTGGGCTTGTCGTTGGCGGCATCCTTGCCGGCGGTTTTGCCCAGCGTGGCCGAATCGGCCACCACGTCCAAGATGTCGTCCACCACCTGGAAAGCCAGGCCCAGGGCGGCACCATAGTCGGCCAGGGCGTCGCGCTGCGGCTGTGTCACCCCCGCACAAGCGGCACCCATGAGCACGCTGGCCTGCAACAGCGCACCTGTCTTCTTGCGGTGCATGTCTTCCAGTGCCACCTGGTCCAGCATCTGGCCCACGCTGGCCAGATCGATGGCCTGCCCACCGGCCATGCCCTGTGCACCGGCGGCCTGGGCCAACAGGCGGCACAGGCGCGCGCTCACCGCGGCGGGCAGCACGTCTTCGCCGGGCAGCAGCAACTCAAAGGCAAGCGCCTGCAAGGCATCGCCCGCCAGCAGCGCCTGGGCCTCGCCAAACTGCACATGCACCGTGGGTTTGCCCCGGCGCAACACGTCGTTGTCCATGCAAGGCATGTCGTCGTGCACCAGCGAATAGGCATGGATCAGCTCAACGGCACACGCGGCACGCAAGGCCGCCTGCGGCTGACCACCCACGGCCTCTGCTGCCGCCAAGACCAGCAAAGGGCGCAAGCGTTTGCCACCGTCGAGCACGGCGTAGCGCATGGCCTCGCCCAACCGGGCGGGCGCGTCCACTGGCACCCAGGCTTCGAGCGCGCACTCCACTTCGGCCAGCCGCGCCTGGCTCCAAGCCGCAAAATCCAGGGTGGCAGCGTTCACTGGGCACTCCAGGGCTGCGACGTGCCGTTTTCAAACACACGTATCTGCTGCTCCACCGTGTCCAGCTGTGAGCGGCAAAAACGCAGCAGTTCGGCACCACGTTGGTACTGGGCCAGCAACTGGTCCAGCGGCAACTGACCAGCGTCCAGCGCAGCGACCAGCTGTTCCAGCTCTTGCAACGCAGCTTCGTAGGTGGCGGGTGGGGCGGGCGCCTTGGCGGCGGCGGTTTTGGACATGGGCAAATAAATAGACGGCCCAGCGCCGGAAGGCGTGTGCCAAACCTCGCATTTTAGTGGCCCGCCCAAACGGTGCCTTCACACCCCCGGGGTACAATCGCCCCCTTTCGTTTTCAGGAGCCCGGGCTCTATCCACCCCTTCCGCGCTGACTTCACCGTCGACAAGCGCTTACCCTGCCCCTTCATAGGGGGAGTCTCTAGGTCACGACCACGATGTCTGATTTAAGTCTTCAACTGCAGCAGGCCGCAAGCCAACTTCCAGTTTCCAGTTACTTCGACGAGGCGCTGTTCCAGCGCGAACTGGAGACCATCTTTCAGCGCGGGCCCCGCTATGTGGGGCACCAAAACGCCGTCGCCAACCTGGGTGACTACTACGCTCTGCCGCAGGAAGGTCAGGGCCGCGCACTGGTACACACCGCACAAGGTGTGGAGCTGGTCTCCAACGTCTGCCGCCACCGGCAGGCGGTGATGCTCAAGGACCGGGGCAACCTCAACGAACAGCGCAACGGCAGCGCCGGGGGCCACATCGTGTGCCCGCTGCACCGCTGGACCTACAACGGTGGCAGCGCTCCAGGCACCAAACTGGGCAATCTCCTGGGCGCCCCACACTTCACACAAGACCCCTGCCTGGACCTCAAGCGCTACCCGCTGCGCGAATGGAACGGCCTGCTGTTCGAAGACAACGGCCGCGACATCGCCGCCGACCTCGCCAACATGGGCCCGCGTGCCGCGCTGAACTTTGATGGCATGGTGCTGGACCACGTGGAGCTGCACACCTGCAACTACAACTGGAAAACCTTCATCGAGGTCTACCTGGAGGACTACCACGTCGCGCCCTTCCACCCCGGTCTAGGCAACTTCGTGACCTGCGAAGACCTGCGCTGGGAGTTCAAGCCCGAGTACTCGGTGCAAACCGTGGGCGCGGCCAACCTCCTGGGCAAGGCCGGCAGCCCGGTGTACCAGCGCTGGCACCAGCAGCTCATGCAGTACCGCAACGGCGCCATGCCCGAACACGGTGCCATCTGGCTGACCTACTATCCCCACATCATGGTGGAGTGGTACCCGCACGTGCTCACCGTTTCCACCTTGCATCCCATCAGTGTGGACAAAACGCTGAACATGGTGGAGTTCTACTACCCCGAGGACATCGCCGCCTTTGAGCGCGAGTTCGTCGAGGCCCAGCGCGCCGCCTACATGGAAACCTGCATCGAGGACGACGAGATCGCCGAACGCATGGACGCCGGTCGCAAGGCCTTGCTGGCGCGCGGCGACAACGAGGTCGGCCCCTACCAGAGCCCCATGGAAGATGGCATGCAGCACTTCCACGAGTGGTACCGCCGCCACCTGGGCGATTCGCTGCGAGGCTGAACATTCCGACCGCCACCCAAGCCATTCCGGCCAAAGGCCAGCAAGCGCTGTGGATGCTGCTGGCCTCTTTTCTGTTCGCCAGCATGGGGGTGTGCATCAAGTTCGCCTCGGCGCACTTCAACAGCTTCGAAATCGTCTGCTACCGCGGCATCTTCGGCGTGGTATTTCTCTACGCCATGACGCGTGTGCGCGGCGTGTCGCTGCGCACCCAGGTGCCCATGATGCACGTGTGGCGCAGCGTGGTCGGCACCATTTCGTTGGCGGCCTGGTTCTACGCGATTGCCATCCTGCCACTGGGCACCGCCATGACGCTCAACTACATGAGCAGCATCTGGATCGCCACGTTTCTGCTCGGCGGCGCGCTGCTGATGCAGGGGCGCAACCTGCCGGTGCGTCGGCAGGGGCCGCTGTTTGCCACCGTGCTGGCCGGTTTTGCTGGTGTGGCCCTGGTGCTGCGGCCCTCACTGGCGCCCGACCAGGTGGTGGGTGCGCTGGTGGGGCTGGCGTCGGGCGTCACGTCGGCGCTGGCTTACCTGCAGGTGTCGGCGCTGTCGCGTGCGGGCGAGCCTGAAAGCCGGACCGTGTTCTATTTCTCCGTCGGTGCGGTGCTGGTGGGCGCAGGCGGCATGGTGTTCGCTGGGGCTTCGCCCTGGAACGGCGCCCACGTGCTGTGGCTGCTGCCCATTGGTTTGCTGGCGGTGCTGGGCCAGCTGTGCATGACCCGTGCCTACGCCAGCGGCGCCACCCTGGTGGTGGCCAACCTGCAATACTCAGGCATCGTCTTCGCAGCGTTGTACGGTCTGGTGGTGTTTGGCGACCGCCTGCCCTGGGTGGGCTGGGCCGGCATGGCCCTGATCATCGTCAGCGGCATCGCCGCCACCGTGCTGCGCGAACGCGAAGTGCCCGACAGCCCTGCAGAGGAACACGCATGAACGCCCCCTTCACCACCCTGATCGACGTCGCCCAGCTGCAAGCCCTGATCGCCAGCGGCCAGCCACTGTTGGTGTTCGACTGCAGCTTTGACCTCACCAGCCCGGCGGCGGGCGAGCAGCAGTTTGAGCAGGCCCACATCCCCGGGGCGGTGTACGCGCACCTTGACCGCGACCTGAGCGACAAAACGGCCGCCGCCGATGCCGCGTCCGGTGGCCGCCACCCGTTGCCCTCGCGCGAAACGTTTGCCGCCTGGCTGCGCAGCGTGGGCCTGTCGGCCGACATGCAGGTGGTGGTGGTGGACCGCCAGGGCGCCAACTACTGTGGCCGCTTGTGGTGGATGCTGAAGTGGTGTGGCCACGAAGCGGTGGCGGTGCTCGACGGTGGCCTGCAAGCGTGGCAGGCCGCAGGTGGTTCGGTTGCCAGCGGACCCGACAAAACCTCCCGCCCCACCGGGGACTTCACCCTGTCCCCGGCACGCGCCCGGCTGGTGTCGGCCCAGCAACTTTTCGAGCAACTTGGACACCCCGATCAGGTGGTGCTGGATGCGCGCGCCACGCCACGTTTCCGGGGCGAGGTGGAGCCACTGGACCCGGTCGCGGGGCACATTCCAGGCGCCTTGAACCGACCGTTTGGTTTGAACCTCACGCAAGATGGCCATTTCAAATCCGCCGCAGAACTGCGACAGGAATTCGACACCTTGCTGGCTGGTCGCGATCCCGCGAGTGTGGTGCACCACTGTGGCAGCGGCGTGAGCGCCATCCCCAATGTGCTGGGCATGGAAATCG
The DNA here is from genome assembly GCF_042665215.1 of Hydrogenophaga atypica. NCBI lineage: Bacteria > Pseudomonadati > Pseudomonadota > Betaproteobacteria > Burkholderiales > Comamonadaceae > Hydrogenophaga > Hydrogenophaga atypica. The sequence goes on along the minus strand of NZ_JBHTCA010000003.1, from coordinate 19,025 downwards.
CTGGACTGGGCCGCGCGGCCTTGTTCGCGGGCAGCTGGAGCGAGTGGTGCAACACCCCCGGTCTGCCCATGGCCCAGGGGTGATCCATCCGACTCATACGGTTTCGCATTCGAGCGCAGAACAAGGCGGGAAGCCGAAGACAGTGCTGTAGCACGGCGAGGCGAACCAACGCAGTGATGCGTTTGAATGCGAAGCCGTATCAGTGCCCGCCGTGGGCGAGGCCACTGACCACCGTCACCAGGGCAATACCGGCCAGCAGCCAGAAGATTTGTGAGATGGTCTCGCGCATGCCGAGTTTTTTCTGCAGTTGCGGAATCAGGTCGGCCAAGGCCACGTACACAAAACTGCTGGATGCCGCCACCAGGAAATAGGGCAGGTAGTCGTTCAATTGGTTGACCAGCAGGTAGCCGGTGAGGCCACCCAAGGCCGTCACCGTGCCGGCCATCGACACCTTGAGCAACGCCGCACGCCGCGTGCCGGAACTCTGTTGCAACACCACCAGATCGCCCATGTGGTGGGGCACCTCGTGTGCCAACACCGCCAACGCAGCCACCACCCCCAGGCGGATGTCGGCGACAAACGCCGACGCGATCATGACGCCGTCGCCAAACGCATGCACGCTGTCACCCGCCAGCACCGCCCAACCACCGCCAGAGCGACCATGGTCATGGCCGTGGTGATGCGCATGCACGTGGTCGTGCGCGCCCGCGTGTGAGTGGTCATGGTGGTGTTCGTGCCCGTGGTGCCACAGCTCGGCCTTGTCGAGCAGAAAAAAGAACACCACACCGCCCAACAAAAGTGCGAACAGCTCCTTCGCACCCGCGTCGCTGTTGAACGCCTCGGGCAGCAGGTGCATGAAAGCGGTGGCCAACAAGGCGCCGGCCGCCAGGCTCAGCATATGCTGCGTGTAGCGTGCCAGCATGGCCATGCTGAGCACGGCGGCCACCCACACACTACCAATGCCCGCCACCAGGGTAGCCGTCAAAATTGCCAACAAAAGCATGATGCGTACGCCGGACAAGCCGGGAAGAAAAATACCCGCCTGCGATGTGAGCATCGCTGCAGCGGGTGACAATGGCATCTTAGCAAGTGTGTCAAGCACCTTCACGGTTTGGATGTCTCCCGCATGAATACACCCTCCCTTCGCCTATTGGCACTGTGCGCCGCCGTGTGGCTGGCGGGCTGCTCGACGCCCCCGAAACCCAGCGCCACTACCGACGCGGGTGTGGCCCGCATTGAACTGGAGCGTCGCGCCGGCCAATGCGAACTGACGCTCACCGGTGACATCGATCAGAACGCGGTGCAGCGCCTGTCGCAATCCTTGAGCCGCCTGGAACAACAAAGCTGCACCGAACGGTGGCTGGTGCTCAACGCGCCCCACGGGCAGATCGGCGCGGCGGTGACCATGGGCGCCATGCTGCGCAACCGCAACTTCAACACCCGCGTGGCACCAGGAAGCGATTGCCTCACCAGCTGTGTGCTGGTGTTTGCGGCGGGACGGGAACGGGTGCTGGGCGTCCACCCCTCACTGGCCCGCATCGGCATCTCTCGGGTGCCGGGTGACGCCGAAATCAGCACCCCGCGCTGCGAGCCGGAAATCGGCCGCGCTCAAGCCCTCACACTCACCCGCTATCTGCGCGCCATGTTGCCGCCGCCCACCGCCGAGGCGGTGTTTCACGTCATGGCACAAGCCGACTGCAAGGCCAACCTGTTCTGGCGCCCGGCCGAGGTCACCGGCATGGGCTTGGCGACAGCGGTGCGCTGAAGCACTTGGAACGGGCCAGAAGCAAAAAAAGCCACGCGATTGCGTGGCTTTTTTTGCTGGAATTTGGTGGGTCGTGGAGGCTTCGAACCTCCGACCCCCACAGTGTGAATGTGGTGCTCTACCCCTGAGCTAACGACCCAAATTCGCTTGCATCAACAAAACGTGTTGTCTTGTCATCTTGCGAGCCTCAAATTATAGCGTGATTTTCAGCCAAATTGAAAAGCCGGCAAAAAATCATGCAGCCAGCTGCGGTTCGTGCCGGCGCCACAGCGTCTTGCCTTTGGTGGACTTGTCCAGATCGGCCAACAACGCCTCGTGCGCCGCCAACTCCACTTCGTTGGCGCGTGGCACGGGCAGGTCAAAGCCACGCAGATCGATTTGTTGCACCTCGTCGCCACCGCCGGCTTGGTCGTTGCTGTCCAGGTCCATGACCAGGGTGTTCTGCCCACGGGTCATGTTGATGTAGACATCGGCGAGCAGTTCCGCGTCCAGCAAGGCGCCGTGCAGGGTGCGGCCCGAGTTGTCCACCTCCAGCCGATCACACAAGGCGTCCAGGCTGTTGCGTTTGCCTGGGAACATCTCCTTGGCCATCACCAGCGTGTCGGTCACGCCGCCCACCAGGGTGGTGATGGGAGGTCGACCCAACAGCTCCATTTCCTTGTTCAGGAAACCGATGTCGAACGGCGCGTTGTGGATGATGAGCTCGGCGTCGTGCAAATAGGCCACCAGCTCGTCGGCAATGGCCGCAAACTTGGGCTTGTCGCGCAAAAATTCATTGCTGATGCCGTGCACCCGCAGCGCGTCTTCATGGCTGTCGCGCTCGGGGTTGATGTAGAAGTGCAGGTTGCGCCCAGTCAACTTGCGGTGCAACAGCTCCACACAACCGATTTCAATGATGCGGTCGCCGTTCTGTGCCGACAGACCGGTGGTTTCCGTGTCCAGAACAATCTGACGTGACATGCGAGAGCCTTCGCTCAATGGTTTTCGCGGGCGTGGTTGATGGAGTACTTGGGAATTTCCACCACCAGATCTTGCTGCGCGAGGATGGCCTGGCAGCTCAGGCGCGAGTTGGGCTCCAGGCCCCACGCGCGGTCCAGCAGGTCTTCTTCGCCCTCTTCCATCTCGTTGAGGCTGTTGAAACCCTCGCGCACGATGACATGACAGGTGGTGCACGCACAGCTCATGTCGCAGGCGTGTTCGATGGCGATGTCGTTGTCGAGCAGCGCCTCGCAGATGCTGGTGCCGGCCGGCGCCGACAGGCTGGCGCCCTGCGGACAGAACTCGGGGTGGGGCAGGATTTTGATGACGGGCATATCAGAGGCTTTCGACATTTTTGCCCGCGAGGGCCTGGGCAATACCCCGGTTCATGCGCATGGCGGCAAAGGCTTCTGTGCCCTTGGCCAGCGCCTGGGTGGCGGCTTCGATGGTGGGAGCGTCCTGTTTGGCCTCGGTCGCCAGCAAATCGGCCACCAAGGCGTGGATGACACCGCGCTCATCCTCGCTCAGCAGGTCGCCATCGGCGTCCAGTGCGCTCTGCGTGGCCATGCGCATGCGCTCGGCGTCCACACGGGCTTCCACCAGCGCACGGGCCTGCATGTCTTGCTGAGCGGTGGCAAAGCCATCCTGCAGCATGGCAGCGATCTGCTCGTCGCTCAGGCCATAAGAGGGCTTCACGTCCACACGCGCTTCCACCCCGGTGCCCTGCTCTTTGGCGCTCACACTGAGCAAACCATCGGCGTCGATGGTGAAGGTCACACGAATGCGCGCCGCACCGGCCGACATGGGCGGAATGCCGCGCAACTCGAAGCGCGCCAGGCTGCGGCAGTCGGCCACCAGGTCGCGTTCACCTTGCACCACGTGGATGGCCAGGGCGGTCTGGCCGTCCTTGAAGGTGGTGAAGTCTTGCGCCAAAGCGGTGGGAATGGGGCTGTTGCGCGGCACGATGCGCTCCACCAACCCGCCCATGGTCTCGATGCCCAACGACAGCGGGATCACATCGAGCAACAACAAGTCGCCTTGCGGGTTGTTGCCCGCCAGTTGGTTGGCCTGGATGGCCGCGCCCAGCGCGACCACCTCGTCGGGGTTGAGGTTGACCAGCGGCTCGGTGCCAAAAAATTGGGCCACGGCCTGCCGCACCACCGGCATGCGCGTGGAGCCACCTACCATGACCACGCCTTTCACCTCACCCTTGTCCACTTGCGCATCGCGCAGCACCTTGCGGGCGGCGGTGATGGTGCGGTCGGTCAGCGCGCGGGTGGCCTGGGCGAAGTCCGCCAGCGTGACGGGCTGCGAGAGCTGCAGGCTGGGCAAGGCCACTTCGAAGGTCACGCTGCCGGTCTCGCCCACAGCCGACAAGGCCTCTTTGCAGCGGCGCGCTTCGCGCATCAGCAGGGCACGTTCACCGGCGCTGAAGTCGGTGGCGCGGGTGGTGTGGCCAGTGGCGGCCAACACCCAGTCGGCAAGGGCACGGTCGTAGTCGTCGCCGCCCAAGGCGGAGTCGCCGCCTGTGGCCATGACCTCGAACACACCCTGCGTGAGCCGCAAGATGGACACGTCGAAGGTGCCACCGCCCAGGTCGTAGATGGCGTAAACGCCTTCGCTGGCGTTGTCCAGTCCGTAAGCGATGGCCGCGGCCGTGGGTTCGTTGATGAGGCGCAGCACCTTGAGGCCGGCCATTTGTGCCGCGTCCTTGGTCGCCTGGCGCTGGGCATCATCGAAATAGGCTGGCACGGTGATGACGGCACCAAACAGCTCATCGTCAAAGCTGTCCTCAGCACGGAAACGCAGCGTGGCCAGGATTTCGGCACTGACCTCTACCGGGCTTTTTTCGCCAGCCACCGTGGCCACAGCGGCCATGCCGGGGCGGTCCAGCACGGTGTAGGGCAGACGCGCCGCATCGGCCACGTCGGACAGGCGCCTGCCCATGAGTCGCTTGACGGAGCTGATGGTGTTGGCCGGGTCGTCCACCTGGGCCGCCAGGGCGTCAAAACCGATCTGGCGGCCGCTGCCCTGGCCGGTGGGCAGGTAGCGCACCACGCTGGGCAGGATGACGCGGCCCTGTTCATCAGGCAGGCATTCGGCCACGCCGTGGCGCACGGCCGCCACCAACGAATGGGTGGTGCCCAGGTCAATGCCCACCGCCACGCGCCGCTGGTGCGGGTCGGGCGATTGGCCGGGTTCGGAAATCTGCAGCAATGCCATGTGAGCTGAAGCCGGGGAAGAACGGCTCCGTTGGTGAACGCAAAAAGGCTATTGTCCCAGTTGATCGAGGCGGTCCTCGACCTCTGAGGCAAATCGCTCGACAAACATGAGGGCTCTCACGCTTTGTGCAGCCCGAGTGGCGTCACCGTCGGTGTCCAGGGCCTGGGCCAGCTGCGCCGTCAGCTCGCGGGCCGACGACTGGGTCTGCGCCTTCAGCGCCTGCAAGTCGGCAGCGGAAGTCGCCTCGTCCAGCGCCTCCCGCCATTCCATTTGTTGCATCAAGAAGGCCGAAGGCATGGCGGTGTTGTTTTCGGCCTGTATGGGCGCACCACGCAGCTCGCACAAATAGGCGGCGCGCTTGAGCGGATTTTTGAGCCTCTGGTAGGCCTCGTTGATGCGCACCGACCACTGCATGGCCACGCGTTGAGCGGTGGCTGCATCGGCGGCAAAACGGTCGGGATGCACCTGGCGTTGCAGGTCTTTCCAGCGTTGGTCCAGCGTGGCGCGGTCCTGCTCGAAGCGCTCCGGCAGGCCGAACAGAACGAAATCGTTGGACTGCAGGTTCAGCGCCAACGCCGCCTGTGGCTCAGACACGGAAGGACTCACCACAACCGCACTTGTCACGCTCGTTGGGGTTGTGGAACTTGAAGCCTTCGTTCAGCCCTTCGCGCACAAAGTCGAGTTCGGTGCCGTCGATGTAGGCCAGGCTTTTGGGGTCCACCAGCACCTTGACACCGTTGCCCTCGAACACCACGTCCTCGGGGGCAATCTCGTCGGCGTATTCGAGCTTGTAGGCCAGACCTGAGCAACCGGTGGTCTTGACGCCCAGACGCACACCCACACCTTTGCCCCGGCGGTTGATGTATTTGGTGACGTGCCGCGCAGCGGCCTCAGTGATGGTGACCGACATGGCGCCTTCAGTGAGCGTGTTTTTTGCGGTAATCGTCCACGGCCGCCTTGATGGCGTCTTCGGCCAGGATGGAGCAGTGGATCTTGACCGGCGGCAGCGCCAGTTCTTCGGCGATTTCGCTGTTCTTGAGCGCAGCAGCTTCGTCCAGCGTCTTGCCCTTGACCCACTCGGTCACCAGCGAGCTCGACGCGATGGCCGAGCCGCAGCCGTAGGTCTTGAAGCGCGCGTCCTCGATGACACCGGTTTGCGGGTTCACCTTGATCTGCAGCTTCATCACGTCGCCGCAGGCGGGTGCGCCCACCATGCCGGTGCCCACGGTGTCATCACCCTTTTCAAAGGAGCCGACGTTGCGGGGGTTTTCGTAGTGGTCAACCACTTTTTCAGAGTAAGCCATGGTGTTTCTCCTTCAGTGAGCTGCCCATTGGATCGTGGACAGGTCGATACCATCCTTGAACATTTCCCACAGCGGCGACAACTCGCGCAGCTTGGCCACGTTCTCCTTGATGGTTTGGATCGCATAATCGATTTCTTCCTCGGTCGTCCAGCGGCCGATGGTCATGCGCAGGCTGCTGTGCGCCAGTTCGTCGCTGCGGCCCAGCGCACGCAGCACATAGCTGGGCTCCAGGCTGGCCGACGTGCAGGCCGAACCCGACGACACCGCCAAACCTTTGATGCCCATGATGAGCGACTCGCCCTCGACGTAGTTGAAGCTCATGTTCAGGTTGTGTGGCACACGCTGTGTTTCGTGGCCGTTGATGAACACCTCTTCCACGTCCTTGAGGCCCGCGACCATGCGGTCGTGCAAGGCGCGGATGCGCGCGTTCTCGGCATGCATCTCTTCCTTGGCAATGCGGTAGGCCTCGCCCATGCCCACGATCTGGTGCGTGGGCAAGGTGCCGGAACGCATGCCACGCTCGTGACCACCACCGTGCATCTGCGCCTCGATGCGAATGCGCGGCTTGCGGCGCACGTACAGCGCGCCAATGCCTTTGGGACCGTAGGTTTTGTGCGAGGTCAGGCTCATCAGATCGACCGGCAAGTTTTGCAAGTCAATGTCCACGCGGCCGGTCGCCTGGGCGGCGTCCACATGGAAGATCACGTTTTTCTCGCGGCAGATCTTGCCAATGGCGGCGATGTCCTGGATGACGCCGATCTCGTTGTTCACGAACATGACGGACGCCAGGATGGTGTCGGGCCGGATGGCGGCCTTGAACACGTCCAGGTCCAGCAGGCCATCGGCTTGCACATCGAGGTAACTGACTTCAAACCCTTGGCGCTCCAGCTCGCGCATGGTGTCGAGCACGGCCTTGTGTTCGGTCTTGACGGTGATCAGGTGCTTGCCACGCGTCTTGTAGAAATGCGCCGCCCCCTTGAGGGCCAGGTTGTTGGATTCGGTGGCGCCACTGGTCCAGACGATTTCGCGCGGGTCCGCGTTGATGAGTGCTGCCACCTGCTCACGCGCGGTTTCGACGGCCTTTTCGGCCTCCCAGCCCCACGCATGGCTGCGCGAGGCCGGGTTGCCGAAGTGCTCGCGCAGCCAGGGGATCATGGCGTCCACCACCCGCGGGTCGCAGGGGTTGGTGGCGCTGTAGTCCATGTAGATGGGAAAGTGCGGCGTGCTCATGGTTGGGGAGGTAGAGGCAAAAGAAGCATGCGGCAGCGCCCCACGGGGGGCACCACCACACAACAACAAATCACTTGGACATGGCCGCGCCAAGCGCGAACACCGAGTTGGGCGCGTTCACGCGGATGGGTTTGACCACGGGCGCGCTGGAAATGGCGCGCTTGACGGAAGGCGCATTTTCCACCACCACACCTTTGGCGAGCTGCTCGTCCACCAGCTTTTGCAGGCTGATGGAGTCGAGAAAATCGACCATCTTGGCGTTGAGCGCGGCCCACAACTCGTGGGTCATGCAGCGGTTGCCTTCGCCGTGGCAGTTTTCCTTGCCACCACACTGGGTGGCGTCGATGGGCTCATCCACCGACACGATGATGTCGGCCACGGTGATGTCGGCCGCTTTGCGTCCGAGGGTGTAACCACCGCCAGGGCCACGGGTGGACTCCACCAACTCGTGGCGACGCAGCTTGCCGAACAGCTGCTCCAGATAGGACAGCGAAATATGCTGGCGCTGGCTGATGGCCGCGAGCGTGACTGGCCCGTTGCTCTGGCGCAAGGCCAGATCGATCATGGCGGTGACCGCAAAGCGGCCTTTGGTCGTGAGGCGCATATCAAGCTCCTGTGTTTGGCTTGAGTTCGTTGAATCCCTGCGTGCGCCGCCGCACGTCAAGGCCCTGTTCTCCATCCGCCCCGGTTGTTCACCTGTTTGCTGCTGTGCGGCGAGCGTTGACCGCCAACACGCCAGGCTTTTTGCCTGACTGTTTTGGTCGATTATAGCACAAGACCAACTGTTTTACTCGGCATTGCGACTAAATGGTCACGTATCGCACTACGACGTCACATTGTCATGCGTCGCGGCGCCGAACGCCAGGCGCTTGAGTTCCGCCAACTCGTCCCGCACCCGCGCCGCCTTTTCGAATTCGAGGCTGCGCGCGTGTTCCATCATGAGCTTCTCCAGGCGCTTGATTTCGCGTGCGATGTCCTTCTCCGACATGTCCTCCACGCGGGCCTGTTGCGCAGCGGCCTGCTCCAGACGTTCGGCCTCCTGCCCCGCCTTTTCGCTGTAAACACCATCGATCAAGTCCTTGATCCGCTTGACCACCCCGCGCGGCGTGATGCCGTTGGCGGCGTTGAAGGCCACTTGTTTGGCGCGTCGGCGTTCGGTTTCGCCAATGGCCTTTCGCATGGATTCGGTGATGCGGTCGGCGTAGAGGATGGCGTGGCCGTTGAGGTTGCGCGCCGCCCGACCAATGGTCTGGATCAGGCTGCGTTCGGAACGCAAAAAGCCCTCTTTGTCGGCGTCCAGAATGGCGACCAGCGATACCTCGGGAATGTCCAGCCCTTCGCGCAGCAGGTTGATGCCCACCAGCACATCGAAGGTGCCCAGGCGCAGGTCGCGGAGGATTTCCACTCGCTCCACCGTGTCCACGTCGGAGTGCAGGTAGCGCACTTTGACGCCGTTTTCGGTCAGGTAGTCGGTCAGTTGCTCGGCCATGCGTTTGGTCAGTGTGGTGATCAGAACGCGCTCGCTTTTTTCCACCCGGCTGCGGATTTCCTGCAACACGTCGTCCACCTGGTGCACAGCCGGGCGCACTTCCACCAGCGGGTCCACCAGCCCGGTGGGCCGCACCAGTTGCTCCACCACCTGCCCCGCGTGGGTCTTTTCGTAGTCGGCTGGCGTGGCCGACACGAACACCACCTGGCGCATCTTGGTCTCGAACTCATCGAACTTGAGCGGGCGGTTGTCCAGCGCGCTGGGCAATCGGAAACCGTATTCCACCAGCGTGGTTTTGCGCGCGCGGTCGCCGTTGTACATGCCGCCAAACTGGCCAATCAGCACGTGGCTTTCGTCCAGGAACATCAGCGCGTCCGTGGGCAGGTAATCGGTCAGCGTGCTGGGTGGCTCGCCTGGGGCGGCGCCGCTGAGGTGGCGGCTGTAGTTTTCAATGCCCTTGCAATGACCCACCTCGCTGAGCATCTCCAGGTCGAAGCGGGTTCGCTGCTCCAGGCGCTGCGCCTCCACCAGCTTGCCCATGCCGACCAACTCCTTGAGGCGCTGAGCCAGCTCGGCTTTGATGGACTCCACCGCCATCAGCACCTGCTCGCGCGGCGTCACATAGTGGCTGCTGGGGTAGACGGTGAAGCGCGGGATCTTCTGCTTCACGCGCCCGGTCAGCGGGTCGAACAGCTGCAGCGTTTCCACCTCGTCGTCGAACAGCTCGATGCGGATGGCCAGCTCGGAATGCTCTGCAGGGAACACGTCGATGGTGTCGCCACGCACGCGGAATTTGCCGCGCGAAAAGTCCTGCTCGTTGCGCGCGTACTGCATGCGCACCAACTGCGCGATCAGGTCGCGCTGGCCCACTTTGTCGCCCACCCGCAGCGTCATCACCATCTGGTGGTAACTCTCGGGCTTGCCAATGCCGTAGATGGCCGACACGGTGGCCACAATCACCACGTCGCGCCGCTCCAGCAGGCTTTTGGTGCAACTCAAGCGCATCTGCTCGATGTGCTCGTTGATGGCACTGTCCTTCTCGATGAACAGGTCGCGTTGGGGCACGTAGGCCTCGGGCTGGTAGTAGTCGTAGTAGCTGACGAAGTACTCGACCGCGTTCTTGGGAAAGAACTCGCGGAACTCGCTGTAGAGCTGCGCGGCCAGCGTCTTGTTGGGCGCGAACACGATGGCCGGGCGGCCCAGGCGCGCGATCACGTTGGCCATGGTGAAGGTTTTGCCCGAACCGGTCACCCCCAACAGGGTCTGGAACACCTCACCGTCGTTCACCCCTTCCACCAGCTGGCGGATGGCCTCGGGCTGGTCGCCGGCCGGCGGATAGGGCATGAACAGCTCGAAGGGCGAGCCGGGGAAACGGATGAATTCACCCGCCGGCGCGGGTCCGGCGTCGGCGGCGGTGGGCACGGAGGGCTGGGTCATGGGCGCTAAAATTCCGGGTTAACCCGACAGACTAACGCAGTTTCGGCTTTCGGGTTGCCCCCGCCGCCCCACCGCCACCCCCTTATCAGGACACGTCATGTCTTTGTTTTCTGCCGTCGAAATGGCCCCCCGCGACCCCATCCTGGGTCTGAACGAGCAATTTGCTGCCGACACCAACCCCAACAAGGTCAACCTGGGCGTGGGCGTGTATTTCGACGACAACGGCAAGCTGCCGCTGCTGCAATGTGTGCAGGCTGCTGAAAAAACCATGATGGACAAACCCACCGCGCGCGGCTACTTGCCCATCGACGGTATCGCCGCCTACGACGCTGCCGTCAAAGGCCTGGTGTTTGGCGCCGACAACGAACCCGTGAAAAGTGGCCGTGTGGCCACCGTGCAAGCCATTGGCGGCACCGGCGGCCTGAAGATCGGCGCCGACTTCCTGAAAAAAGTCAGCCCCACCGCCCAGGTGCTGATTTCCGACCCGAGCTGGGAAAACCACCGCGCCCTGTTCACCAACGCGGGATTCGAAGTGGGCACCTACGCTTATTACGACGCTGAAAAGCGCGGTGTCAATTTCGACGGCATGCTGGCCAGCCTGAACGCAGCCGCACCCGGCACCATCGTGGTGCTGCACGCCTGCTGCCACAACCCCACCGGCTACGACATCACCGCCGCCCAATGGGACCAGGTGATCGCCGCCGTCAAGGCGAAGGGCCTGACGCCTTTCCTCGACATGGCCTACCAGGGCTTCGGCCACGGCATCGCCGAAGATGGCGCCGTGATCGGCAAGTTCGTGGCCGCCGGCCTGAACTTCTTCGTTTCCACCTCCTTCTCCAAGAGCTTCAGTCTCTACGGCGAACGTGTGGGTGGTCTGTCGGTGTTGTGTGCCGACAAGGCCGAGGCCGACCGCGTGCTGAGCCAGCTCAAGATCGTGATCCGCACCAACTACAGCAACCCACCCACCCACGGTGGTGCCGTGGTGGCGGCGGTGCTGAACAACCCCGAGCTGCGCGCCTTGTGGGAAAAAGAACTGGGCGAAATGCGCGTCCGCATCAAGGCCATGCGCCAGACACTGGTGGACGGCCTGAAGGCCGCTGGCGTGAAGCAGGACATGTCCTTCATCACCAGCCAGATTGGCATGTTCAGCTATTCGGGCCTGAGCAAAGACCAGATGGTGCGCCTGCGCAACGAGTTCGGTGTCTACGGCACCGACACCGGCCGCATGTGTGTGGCCGCCTTGAACAGCAAAAACATCGACTACGTGTGCAAGGCGATTGCCCAGGTGGTCTGAGCGACTGAGTCACGCAAGCGACACATGACAACGCCACCTCCGGGTGGCGTTGTTGTTGGTGGGCGCCAGAATGTCAAAAATCGACACCTGACGTTTTTTGCAAAGCAGACATCAGTTGAGCCTGCTATATTGTTGCGCTGCAGCATTTCACACGGAGACCCCTCATGCTCTACCAGATGTACGAAACCCACCGCTCCCTGATGGAGCCGTTTTCGGACCTGGCCCAAACGGCCTCCAAGCTTTACAGCAACCCGTTGTCGCCGCTGGGCCAAATGCCCATGGCACAACGCATCTCGGCCGGGTTCGACCTCATGCACCGCTTGGGCAAGGACTACGAAAAACCCGAGTTCGGCCTGCGCACGGTGGACGTGGACGGTGTGGACGTGGCCATCCACGAACGGGTGGAAATCGACAAGCCCTTCTGCGAACTGCGCCGCTTCAAGCGCTTCTCCGACGACCTGCCCACGCTGGACAAGCTCAAGGGTCAACCCGTCGTGCTGATCGTGGCGCCCCTGTCGGGCCACTATGCCACGCTGCTGCGCGACACGGTCAAGACCATGCTCAAGGACCACAAGGTCTACATCACCGACTGGAAGAACGCCCGCCTCGTGCCGCTGTCCGAAGGTGAGTTCCACCTCGACGACTACGTCAACTACGTGCAGGAGTTCATCCGGCACCTCCAAAAGACCTATGGCAACTGCCATGTGATGAGCGTGTGCCAACCCACGGTGCCGGTGCTGGCGGCTGTGTCGCTGATGGCCTCGCGCGGCGAGACCACCCCCCTGTCCATGACCATGATGGGCGGGCCCATCGACGCCAGCAAGTCGCCCACGGCGGTGAACAACCTGGCCACCCAACGCAGCCACGCCTGGTTCGAGCACAACGTGATCTACCGCGTGCCGAGCAACTTCCCCGGCGCCGGCCGCCGCGTCTACCCGGGCTTCCTGCAGCACACCGGTTTTGTGGCCATGAACCCGGACCGCCATGCGTCCAGCCACTACGACTACTTCAAGGACCTGATCAAGGGCGACAACGAAAGCGCCGAGGCCCACCGCAAGTTCTACGACGAGTACAACGCCGTGCTCGACATGGACGCCGACTACTACCTGGAAACCATCGAAACCGTGTTCCAGGAGTTCAAGCTCGTCAACGGCACCTGGGACGTGAAGAACCCACAGGGCAAGCAAGAGCGCGTGCGCCCGCAAGACATCACACAAACCGGCCTGCTGACGGTGGAAGGCGAGTTGGACGACATCTCCGGCTCGGGCCAGACCGCCGCCGCCCACGACCTGTGCACCGGCATCACCAAAGAGCACCAGATGCACCTGGAAGCCAAGGGCGCGGGCCACTACGGCATTTTCAGCGGCCGCCGCTGGCGCGAGATGGTCTACCCGGTGGTGAAAGCTTTCATCCTGGCGCACCAACCCAAAGCGGCCGCGCCGCAGCCTGCCGCCGCCATGCCCGCTGTGGTGTCACAGGCTGTTGTGGCCAAGGCGCCCGTCCGCAAAACGCCGGCCGCGGCGCGCAAAAAGCCCGCCACGGCCAAGTGAGCACCGAGGCACTGGCGGCGCGGCTCAACGACGCGCTGCCGCAGACCCAGTGCACGCGCTGCGGCTACCCCGATTGCGCGGCCTACGCCCAGGCCATGGCCCGGGGCGAAGCCGACATCAACCAGTGCCCACCGGGCGGGGCGCAAGGGGTTGAGCGGCTGGCAGCACTCACCGGCCGCCCGCCCAAGCCCCTGAACACCACCCATGGCACCGAGGGTCCGCTGCGCCTGGCCCTGATCGACGAAGACTGGTGCATCGGGTGTACCTTGTGCATCAAGGCCTGCCCGACCGACGCCATCGTGGGCGCCAACAAACGCATGCACACCGTGGTGGAAGCCTGGTGCACGGGCTGCGAGCTGTGCATTCCCGTCTGCCCGGTCGACTGCATTGGCCTGCGGGTGGTGGACGAACGCGCCACCGGCTGGACCGCCTGGTCACCCGAACAGGCGGCCATGGGCCGCCAGCGGTACACGGCACGGCAGACCCGGGTGGCCCGCGAAACGACCGAACACCAGGCCCGCAAGACCGAAGAGGCGCAGGCGAAGTTGGCCGATCTGGCCGGCCATTCCAAGATCACCGACCCCGAGGTGCTGGACAAAAAAAAGGCCTTCATTGCGGCCGCACTGGCCAAAGCCCGCGCGCGCCAGGGGGATTGAGTCCGGCATCGCACTTTCTCGGTTTGATCGATACAATCGATTTCCGCACCCTCACTTTGGATCCCGCGTGAAACCGACCGAGTTGCCCGCCAAGCCCTACCTGACCCCCAACGAGGTCGCGGCGTGGATGATGGTGTCGCCCATCACCGTACGGGGTTGGGCCCAGAAAGGGCTGCTGCAGGCCGAGGTCACACCGGGCGGGCACCGCCGCTTTCGCCGAGAAGAAGTGGAGCGTTTTGCGCGCCAGTGGAACCCCGCTGGCAACAAGGGGCCGATGCGCATTTTGATCGCGGACGACGACCCGGCCGTGGTCGGTTTTCTCAAGGAGTGGCTGGAGGACGAGCGCTTCAACACCCGCGTGGAAACCGCGTTCGACGGCTTTGAAGCCGGCCTCAAGGTGCACAGCTTTGTGCCCGATGTGGTTTTGCTCGACGTCATGATGCCCGGCCTCAAAGGCACGGAGGTGTGCCGGCAGATCAAGCAGATGCCCGGCAACGCCGACCTGCGCGTCATCGGCCTGACCGGCCACCTCAGCCCCGACACCGAACGCGCCCTGCTGGACGCCGGTGCCGAATGTTGCCTCACCAAACCGGTGGACATGCCCCGGCTGCTGCAGCAACTGGGGCTGGACGCCTGAACCGCCCCCGGCACGCGCTCCGGCCCACCGCGTGACCTCCGCGCCCACACCGCCCGCCCACCGACGCCAGCGCTGCGGCCTGCGCTGCGGTCTGCGTTGCCAGGTGGGCCTGCTGGTGCTGGCACTGGGCCTGCTCACCCTGTGGGCCATGGCCCAGCCCTTGGGCGACTGGCACATCCAGCGCGTGCACTACCTGCCGCTGCACACGCTGATGGAACTGGCCTCGGTGCTGGTGGCTTTCCTGGTGTTTGCCACCGTCTGGCACACGCCCGCGCGCGAGGTGTCGGGCTCACTGGTGCTGCTGGCGCTGGCGCTGGCGGCTTCGGGCTGGCTGGACATCTTTCATGCCCTGTCCTTCCGCGACATGCCGGTTTTCATCACACCATCGTCGTCGGAAAAGAGCATTGCGTTCTGGCTGGTGGCGCGGGCCTGGGTGGCTCTCAGCCTGCTGGCCTACAGCCTGTGGCCCGGCCTGTCCCCGATGCGAAAAAGCAGCCGCCACGTGCTGCTGTTCGGCGCCTGTGTGCTGGTGCTGTTGATCAGCTGGGGCGTCATCTTCCACGAACACGCCTTGCCCGACACCTTTGTGCCCGGCAGCGGGCTGACACCGTTCAAAGTGGGCGTTGAACGGGCCATCACCGCCGTGCTGGCGCTGGCCGCCTGGCGCCTCTGGCGCCGCTCGGGCCAGACGCGCAGCCTGTCGCAGGTGCTGCTGTTTGCCGCCACCATGTTGCTGCTGTACGGCGAAATTTTTCTCACCCGCTACGCGCTGAGCAACGACCTGCAGAACATGCTCGGCCACCTGTTCAAGGTGCTGGCCTACCTCGTCATTTACTGGGGTTTGATGGTGGTCACGGTGCGCCGCCCCTACCAGGCGTTGGCCGATCAGACCCAGGCCTTGCAGAACGCCAACGACACGCTGCGTGCCCAGGCCCTGGCGCTGGACAGCACGGTCACGCCGGTGGGCGTGTTCGACGCCCAGGGCCACGTGGTCTGGCGCAACCGCGCCTCGCGCGAGCTGCTGCCCCCGGGCAGCCTCCCCAACCAGGACCCCCTCAACCTGTTCGAGCTGCCGGCCATCACCGATGCGACGGTGGCCCAGGCCATGCGCCAGTCGCTCGACCAGGGCAAGGCCTGGAGCGGTGTGGTGCCGGTGATCGACGGCGCAGGGCGGCACCGCCAGGTGCGACGGGTGGTCACACCGCTGAGTGGCCCAAACGGCGAAGCCCAGGGCTACGTCTCCGTGTCGGAAGACGTGACCGACAGCCTGCAGGCGCAGTCGCGCTACCAGCGTGTGCTGGAAACCGCACTCGACGGCTTTTGTGTCCTCGACGCCAACGGCCGGCTGCTGGAAGCCAACCAGGCGCTGGCCAACATGTCGGGCTACAGCACGGCCGAGTTGGTGGGCAAACCCATACGCGAGCTGGACGCCTCGACCGAACCCAGCGGTTTTCGCGCCCGCAGCGAGCGCGTGATGGCCCACGGCCACGACATCTTCGCCACGCGCCACCGCCACAAGCGAGGCCACGACTACCCCGTGGAGGTGTCCATCACCCGCGACCCCCACAACGGGCATTTCTACGCCTTCGTGCGCGACACCTCGGAGCGCGACCAGGCCCACGCGGACCAGCGCGAACTCGAGCGCCAGCTTCAGCAGGCGCAAAAGATGCAGGCGCTGGGGCAGCTCACCGGTGGCATCGCACACGACTTCAACAACATCCTCACCGCCGTGCTGGGGTACGCCACCCTGGCCCTGGACCGCCTGGTCCCCGACAAGCAGAGCAAACTCGCGCGCTACCTGGGCGAGGTGGTGGCGGCCAGCGAACGGGGCCGCGACCTGATCGCCAAGCTGCTGCTGTTCACCCGCACCCAGGCCACGGCCGACGCGGCCATGATCGCCCCCTCCCAGGTGTTGGACGAGGTGCTGGCCATGCTCAAGCCGTCCATTCCGCCCGGCGTGGTGATCGGCACCCGCGTGGACGACACCTCGGCTGTGCGCATCCACCCGGGCGAACTCCACCAGGTGCTGGTCAACCTGATCCTCAACGCCCGCGACGCCATTGGGCCAAGCGGTCACATCGACATCCACCTGCACCAGGTGGCCGTGACCGAGCCGATGTTGTGCGCGGCCAGCCACGAAAGCTTTGCCGGCCCCTTCCTGGCGCTGGATGTGCGCGACACCGGCAGTGGCATCCCGCCCGCCGACCTGCCGCGCCTGTTCTCACCACCAAGGGCGTGGGCAAGGGCACAGGCCTGGGTCTGGCCATGGTGCAAGGCATTCTGCGCCGCGCGGGCGCCTACGTGTCGGTGCAATCGCATGAAGGCGGTGGCACGTGTTTCCGGCTGTACTTCCCGCTGGTGACCGCGGCCCTGCCGCCCTGTGCGGCGGCGCCGGTGCCACCCGTTCGGGCCGGCGGTGCCGGCCAACTGGTCTGGGTGTTGGACGACCAGCCTGCGGTCGGGCGTTACCTGCACGAACTGCTGGTCGGCGAAGGCTACCGGGTGGCGGTGTTCGACACGCCACAACGGCTGCTGGAGGCCTTGCCCGGCCAAGGCCATGGCGTGGCGGCCCTGCTGACCGATCTGACCATGCCCGGCATGGACGGCTTGGCACTGGCCGGGCAGGTGCACCGTCGGCTGCCGGCCCTGCCCATCTTTTTGTGCACCGGCCACGGTGAAGGGCTGGACGCCGCCGATCTGGCCGCGCGGGGCATACGTCAGGTGTTTCGCAAACCGCTGGACAACCGCGCCCTGCTCCGGGCACTGGCCGACGCCTGGCCCACCCCACCTTGAACCGGGCAAGCCACCGAAGGGCGACCGATCGGCTGACCGGTGGCAAATAAATTCGATCAAATCGATTGACCCGATTCTTTCGCTTTGTTAAGCTGCCGGTTACGCAGTTTGCATTTGCACACATCCCGCTGACACGGAGCCCGCATGAACCTCAGCCCATCTGCCTCCCATGCAACGGCCGGCGAATACCTCAGCTTCCGCCTGGGACGCGAGGAATACGGCATCCCCATCCTCACGGTGCAGGAAATCCGGGGCTACAGCGAACCCACACGCATCGCCAACTCACCCGCCTTCATGAAGGGGGTCGTCAACCTGCGCGGTGTCATCGTGCCCATCGTGGACCTGCGCATCAAGTTCGGCCAGGACACCAGCTACAACGAAATCACCGCCACCATCGTGCTCAACATCGGCCAACGGGTGATTGGCATCGTGGTGGATTCGGTGTCCGACGTGATCGCCCTGCCGGCCGACGAAATCAAGCCGCCGCCACAACTGGCCAGCGGCATCGACACCGCCTACGTCACTGGCATCGCCACCCAGACCCAGGGCGAGCAGCAGCGCATGCTGATCCTGGTGGACATCGAGCAGCTCATGTCCAGCGACGAGCTCGGCTTGATCGAGGCCACCGCCGCCGCCCACTGAACCACGCCCCCTTTTTTCACCCACGAACGGCCCACCATGAACAACCTCAAAATCTCCACGCGCCTGATCGTGCTGATTGGCCTGCTGTCGGCGCTGCTGATCGCCATCGGCGGCATCGGCCTGTGGGGCATGAACGCCAGCAACGCCTCCTTCAACACCGTCTACCAGGACCGCATGGTGCCGGTGGGCCAATTGGCCGATGTGCAGCGGCTGGTGCTGCGCAACCGGTTGGAGGCCGCCTCGGCCATGCTGGACCCCAGGCCCGAGGTGCTCAACAAGGAGCTGACGGCCATGGCCGCCAACACCAAGGAAATCAACGACCTGTGGGCCGCCTACATGGCCACAAAACTCACGCCCGAAGAGGCCACGCTGGCCAAACAGTTCGAGGCGGCGCGCGACCGGTTCACCAACGAAGCCTTTCGCCCGATCCAGGAGGCCTTGCGCGGCGGCAACATCGACGAGGCCAAGCGCCTCAACACCGAAAAGGCCGATGCCCTCTACGAAGGGGTGCGCAAAAACATCGTTGCCCTGGTCGATCTGCAATTCGACGAAGGCAAAAAAGAATACGAGGCTTCCATCGCGCGCTACGAACAAAGCCGCCTGGTGGCCATCGCCGCCATCGTGCTCGGCATCGCCTTTGCCATCGCCTTTGGCCTGATGCTGATCCGTGGCATTTCGCGCTCGCTGTCGCAGGCGTCCGAACTCTCCAAGGCCGTGGCCGAAGGCGACCTCACCCGCCACGTGGACACCAGCGGCAAGGACGAGGTGGCCGTGGTGCTGCAATCCCTGGCCGCCATGCAGCAAAACCTGAGCCAGATCGTGACCCGCGTGCGCCAGGGCTCCGACTCGGTGTCGGTGGCCAGCAGCGAAATCGCCGAAGGCAACCAGGATTTGTCGAGCCGCACCGAAAGCCAGGCCAGCGCGCTGGAGGAAACCGCCGCGTCGATGGAGGAACTCAGCTCCACCGTGCGCCAGAACGCCGACAACGCCCGCCAGGCCAACCAGCTGGCCCAAAGCGCCTCCACCG